>JANYCI010000082.1 GCA_025360325.1 Limisphaerales bacterium
ACTCATTGATGCCGCCGTACCGAAACAAATTCGCCTCACCAAGCCGCTGAACCTTCCGGTCGCGCAAACTGAGTTTAATGCATTGCGCGATCTCAAATCTATCGCGTCGCAGAACCAGGTGTTCCGCTCCTTCATCGGCATGGGTTACTACGACACGATCACGCCGCCGGTGATCCAGCGCAGCGTGCTGGAAAATCCCGGCTGGTATACGCAATACACGCCTTACCAAGCGGAGATTTCGCAAGGTCGTCTCGAAGCGTTGTTGAATTTTCAGACGATGGCGAGCGAACTCACCGCGCTCGACCTCGCTAATGCCTCCATGCTCGATGAAGCCACCGCCGCCGCCGAAGCGATGACCATGTCGCTGCGCTTGCGCGATGGCCGCAGTGTTTTCTTCGTCTCGGAAAATTGTCATCCGCAGACCATCGAAGTAGTTCGCGCCCGCGCCCATGCTCTCGACATTGAAATCGTCATCGGTGATCACGAAACATTTTCGTTCAGTGAAAAAGTTTTTGGCGCGCTCGTGCAATATCCCGACACGTTCGGCGCGATTCATGATTTCTCCGGCTTCGCGGAAAAAGCCCACGCCGCCGGTGCGATGCTCACCGTAGCCACGGATTTGCTGGCGCTCACGCTCATCAAGCCGCCGGGCGAATTTGGCGCGGACATCGCCATCGGCAGCGCGCAACGCTTCGGCGTTCCGCTTGGCTACGGCGGACCGCACGCGGCGTTCTTCGCCACGCGCGATGAATTCAAACGTCAGATGCCCGGACGCATTGTTGGCGTCTCCAAAGATTCGCGCGGCAAACCGGCGTTGCGTCTCGCGCTCGGCACGCGTGAACAGCACATCCGCCGCGAAAAAGCCACGAGCAACATCTGCACCGCACAGGCGCTGCTTGCGAACATGGCTTCGCTTTACGCCTGCTATCACGGGCCGGAAGGTTTGAAGCAGATCGCGCGACGCACTTACTTGCTGGCGCGATTGCTCACGGCGGGCTTGGAAAAAGCCGGCCATCGCGTTACGACGAACCAGTTTTTCGACACGATTTGCGTCGAGCTCAAAGGTGTCACGGCGGCGGCAGTGATTAAAAATGCGGAAGCAAGTCGCATCAATTTTCAACCCGTCAACGACCGGACCATCGGAATTTCATTGGATGAAGCGACGAACATCAGCGATGTCGCTGGAATTTTTGGCGCGATTGGCGTGGGCGAAATGGCTTCCAAATACATTGGCGAGACGGAAAAAAATCTCCGCCGGATTCTTGCCGATGCGCAACACGGTAACGCCACACTGTTGTTCGACGAGGCAGATGCGCTGTTTGGCAAACGAACGCGCGTAAATGATTCGCATGACAAATATGCCAACGTGCGCACTTCGACTTTTCTCCAGCACGCCGTCTTTAACCGCTACCACAGCGAGACCGAAATGCTGCGCTACATCAAGCGGCTTGAATCGCGCGATCTCTCGCTTACGGCCTCGATGATTCCGCTCGGCTCGTGCACGATGAAGCTGAACGCGGCGGCGGAAATGTTTCCGGTGTCGTGGCCGGAGTTCGCGAAGATTCATCCGTTCGCGCCGCTCTCACAGGCGCGCGGCTATCAAATCCTTTTTCAGAACCTCGAAGACTGGCTCGCGGAAATCACTGGCTTCGCGGGAATTTCTTTGCAGCCCAACGCCGGTTCGCAGGGCGAATACGCCGGGCTGCTTGTCATCCGCGCGTATCATGAATCGCGCGGCGATAAACATCGCAACGTCTGCCTCATCCCGACTTCCGCGCACGGCACCAATCCGGCGAGTGCGGTCATGGCGGGCATGACGGTCGTGGCGGTCGCCTGTGATACCAATGGAAATATTGATGTCGCGGATTTGAAATCCAAAGCGGAAGCGCACAAAAAAGATCTCTCGTGCCTGATGATTACTTATCCCAGCACGCACGGCGTGTTCGAGGAAACCATCCGCGACATCTGCGATATCATTCACACGAACGGCGGCCAGGTTTACATGGATGGCGCGAATATGAACGCGCAGGTCGGACTCACGTCGCCGGGATTTATTGGCGCGGATGTCTGCCATTTGAATTTGCACAAAACATTTTGCATTCCGCACGGCGGCGGCGGGCCGGGTGTCGGGCCGATTGGCGTGGCGAAACATCTCGTTCCCTTTCTGCCGAGTCATCCGATGTTCACCGACCGCCTTGAAAAAGATCATTCCAAACAACACATCGGCCCCGTCAGCGCCGCGCCGTGGGGCAGCGCGAGCATCCTCACCATCTCTTGGATGTATATCGCGATGATGGGCGCAGACGGACTGACGGAGGCGACGAAGTTCGCCATCCTCAACGCGAATTACATCGCCGCACGTTTGGAAAAATATTTTCCCACCCTTTACCGGAGCAACGGCCTCGTCGCACACGAATGTATTTTGGATCTGCGCGCCTTCCACAAGACCACCGCCGAGGACGTGGCGAAACGCCTCATGGATTATGGCTTCCACGCGCCCACGCTCTCGTGGCCCGTCGCCGGCACGCTGATGGTCGAGCCGACCGAAAGCGAATCCCAATACGAACTCGACCGTTTCTGCGACGCGATGATTTCCATCCACGCGGAAATGACCGCCGTGGAAACCGGCGCAGCCGACGCGAAGAATAATCTCCTCAAGAACGCCCCGCACACCGCCGACCAGATCGCCAGCGACAACTGGAATCGTCCCTACACGCGCGAAGCGGCGGCGTTCCCGGCGAGGAGTTTGCACGACTACAAATTCTGGCCGCACGTCAGCCGCGTGGACAACGTCTTCGGCGACCGCAATCCAGTTTGCTCGTGTGTGGGGATGGAAAATTATTCCGCGTGAAATTGCCCGCCGACAGCGAAATTGCCCGTGTGAAAGTCACGCACTATTTGCTGAAGTTGCGCGAAGCGGACGACAAGTCAAAATTTCTGGCGCAGGCCGGCTACACCGTCGCTCACGCGAAAAAATTATTTCAAGACTTGCGCGGCTTGCTCGCTGTCGAAGCGGAGTTCGTTCAGAAAACTGAATATGGTGACAAATACCAGATTTGTGGCAGATTGATCGGGCCGAACGGACGCCAGTTGCGCGCAACGCGCAAAACAAAATTTGTAACTCTTTATCCCGACAAAAATGAAATTTGAAATGTTCAGCCGAGTAGTGTTGAAGACCGACGTGCTGGAACACGGCCTGCGTCGTGGCGACCTCGCGACCATTGTTGATTTTCATCCCGGCGTTCCCGGACAAGAACCCGGTTACAGTCTCGAAGTATTCAACGCTGTCGGCGACACCGTGGCCGTGATCGCGCTTGGCGAATCTAAAATTGAAGAACTGCGCGAAGATGAAATTCTCTGCGCCCGCGTGCTGGCGGCGTGAGCACCAAAATACCTCCCAACGGACGCGAAGCCGCCGCGTTCCCGGCCAAGAGCCTGCACGACTACAAATTCTGTCCCCCCGTCGCCCGCGTGGACAACGTCTTCGGCGACCGCAATCCGGTTTGTTCCTGTGTTGGAATGGAAAACTACGCTTAAACACCGCCTGTCGCGCCGTAGCTGCAAGCGAAGGCGGATGCGTGGGGATGGAGAATTATTCCTAGCCACAGATTCACACGGATGGAACACGGATTCGGAGGGACGAGTTAAACGAGTCCCAAGTTTTAACCACGAAACACACGAATGACACGAAAGCTGGTGGGGCGAGCGTCCTCGCAAGCCGAATTCTCGACACGGATTCCACGAATTCGGACGAATTGAATAGGCAGGCCGAGCTTTGGCTGCGCTGAAGGCGCTGCGGAAATTAGCCCAGGGTTGGCTCGTCGCGTCGAAGAGAAACGAAGACGGAAGCGAGCCTGCCCTGGGTGAACGTCCCACAAAATAATTCTCCCTCTCCTCGCCAAACGAGGAGAGGGCCGGGGTGAGGAGCAAAAATTTACACCTCTTGATTGTCGCCGTTTGATTCGGCTAATTCCGCAGCAGGAAGCCGCAACGCATCTATTCTCAATTGGCGTTCTGCCCGTTCTTTTTGACTGGCAAGCCATTTTTCTTTCTTCTGTGGGTTGCTTTCGATGTCGAGTGTTTCCCTGTATTCCGTCGCGACAGCTTTATCTGTCCAAACTTTGACGGTGAAATCCTCGCCTCGTTTTAGCTTGTCAATTTCTTGATGAATTTCGCCAAGCGAGATGCGGAAAAATTCCTTGCGGACATTCATTTTGTTCACCTGCATTGCCAAGAACTGCTGGTGAATTTTGTGTTCCAAGGCTGGTGCGTTGTCGCTCTCAATGAGTGCATGAATATCAAATTCAAATGGCACGCTGGCATCGCCAAGTTCGTCCACTCGCTCCTGTGGGTCGGGACGCCGCGTTTGTCCAATTTTGTAAACGCCCTCACCAAACGAACCGATGTTGGAGATGATATAGACGTGTCCTTTTTTAGTTTGCTGCGCGATGGTAAGCGACTTTTCTGTGGCGGCGGCAAGGTCTTGTCGAAGCTTTTGCAATTCCTGTTCGTAGCGGGATTTTTGTTCGGCTGATGCGCCGGCAAATTTTCTCTCGGCTTCTTCCACAGCCTGTCTCTTCAATTCCTCTTCCTTCGCCGCTTGGCGCATCTTCTCCTCGTATTCCTTCCGCGCTTTTTCTTCGTCGCGTAATTTTTCTTTCAAGTAGCGTTGCTCCTCGCGTTGACGTTTCGCCAATTCATTTACGACGACTGCCCATTTGAGTTCAGCGAGTCGTGCGTCGAGGTAGGTCGGTAGAATTCGCGCGTCGTGAAATGCCAGCCCATTCAGATTTACGAGATTGAACGCGTCCCGAATTTCCTGTTCGAGCGTGCCGTAATTGTCGTGTCGTGAACGTGAGAGAATGGCGTCAACACGCCCATTGAACGCATCAACGACAAAACGGTTTGCCCGGTCACGCCGGTCTGCTTCCTCGTAATTGCACGCGGAAGCCAGTTTTTGTTCAACCATGCGACGCGACTGTGCGCGGGCGGATTGAAGCGATTGCCCCGCTTCGGCATAACCGAAACTCGCCGCCAAGTCATCCAACAAGCTGTGGCTAGGAACAACGTAACGGTCTCCGTAACCTTCGGTCACATTCCAAAGTGATTGCACCGCTTTTTCAAGCGTGTGCTTGTCACGCAAAGCTTCATACGCCTCACCGCCAATTTGCTCCGCACGTTTTTCGGCATCGGCGAGAATTCGCCCGGCATCGCGCGTGGCTTGATTGAGAAGCGCGTCGGCTCGCTCGCGGATTTCTTTGGCACGATGAATCGCCAGCGTCCGTTCGTTGCCCGCCGCGCTCTTTGCCTGCTCCAGCAAGATTTGCGCTTCTACCCGCAGGTCGTTTGCCTGTTTCAATGCTTCGGCCAATTGTCTTTGCGCGTCGGCTTCGGCGTCGCGAAGTTTTTCATATTTTCGCAGCGGCTCTAAATCCTTGATGGTTTTGGCGACAAGAGCATCGGCTGCTTCCTGAATTTTGCGAGCCTCGGCCTCGTAATGTTGCTTGATACGCTCTGCTTCTTGCTGCATTTCCGCGAACTGTTGGTCAATCAGCTTTTGAGCTTCCGCGACTGAAGCCTGTGATTCCTGCTGCATCTCCGTCACTTTCTGGTCGGCGGCTTTTTGCGCGTCAGCTATGGCGGATTGCGACCAGTTCTGCAAACGCAGTGCTTCACCTTCAAGCCGCTTGTTTTTTAGGAACAGGAAGATTGCGAACGCAGCAGCGAGCGCAAACAAAATTGCAAAGGCGATAGTCATGGCGTTGGATTTGGCGGTAGGATTATGGCGTAAGTGCTCTGACTCAAATCTGCGATTTTAGCCTTTAAGTCGGTTCGCATGGTTTGGATGCAGGCAAGCAATTCCGAAAAACTCATTTCATCTGCGGACACGGGAGCAAGATCATCAGGTGTCAACGGTATGACTGACTCAAATGCCTCGGACTTGCGTGACGCTTTGAGATCGCCGCGCCGATTGAAATTTTCCATCGCATCCGACGGGTCAAGCTGGTCGAAATCAAGTCGGGTAACTTGCTCGCGTGACAAGGCTACTGACAAAACTGGCAGTTCCGTTTTGCGTCCAATGCGTGAATCGGGAGAATCAACAACCGCCGTGACCAAAATCGTATTCACAGGAAACAGGGCAAAAAGCTCTCGCGCCACGCGTAACACGCAACCGCACAAATAATCTTGGTAAATTTCGTGAAAGCGTCCCTTCGGCATCGCTTTGACAGAAAGTTTCCCGCTTGCAGTGAGTGTTTTAAGTTCTGTCGGAATTGCCTGCTTGCCGTTCACTTTGACGCGACATTCAACCAGCTTCGCAGTATGGACTGTGAAATGAATCGCCGAGCCAAGGTCAGAAATTTCTGCAAACGGATTTACCTCAACCAAAGTTTCAGTGAATGCCTTGTTTTCTCCAGAGAGAATTCTCCGCGCCAGGCTTTTGAATTTCTCCCACTCGGCAAACTGTTCAGAATAATCTGCCGAAGCCCGTTGAAACTCTTCTTCATCTTGCAATCGTGCTTGCTCGATCCACACCGCCGCCGCTTCCCTTTGCTGTGAGGGTAGGACAGCAACGCGCTGTTTAGCTTTAAATTCTTTGTGTGAATTTTTCTGCGGGCAAGGCGGAGGCAATGAAGCGGCAATCGCAGTCCAATCCCAAATTTCGCCTTGTTCTTTATGGACTGACAGAAGCATTTCCAGCCGGTTGTCGAACCTCTCAACTTCCAAGCGAGCTTGTTCCAGCTCTGACAACTTGGCCTGCTCTTTTGATTGGCGTTCCAACTCGCACATCCGCTTTTGTGCGTCGCGTTGTTGACGGCGCTCGGCAG
The DNA here is from genome assembly GCA_025360325.1 of Limisphaerales bacterium. Classification (GTDB taxonomy): domain Bacteria; phylum Verrucomicrobiota; class Verrucomicrobiia; order Limisphaerales; family UBA11358; genus UBA11358. The sequence continues at coordinate 6,828 of JANYCI010000082.1, forward strand.
CTTGCATTGCTCGAATGTTGGCTTTGTAACCCATGAGGACGGGGCTGATGCTATGCCGAAATTATATTTGCGACAAGCGCGGTAAATTTTTGACTCCTCACCCCAGCCCTCTCCTCGTTCGGCCCGCCTACGTCTGACTTCGGCGTGACGAGCAAGGAGAGGGAGAATTATTTTGTGGGACGTTGACCCAGGGTAGGCTCGCATCCGCCTTCGTCCGACTTCGGCGCGACGAGCCAACCCTGGGCTAATTTCCGTAGCGCCTTCAGCGCAGCCGGATTGAATCCGTGTTCACCCGCCGTGCTCGCGCCCGTCGCGGCAGGTTGGTGTCCATCCCGCCTTCATTTCACTTCGGCGCGGCAAGCCGTGGTTATAAGCCATTAGCCCGTGCGACGCGGCCCTTGCGGACGGCCAGCAGGCGGCGCAGCAACGCCGCCCTACCTTTCGTGTCGTTCGTGTGTTTCGTGGTTGCTCACCGCTTCTTCTTGGCGAGCTTCGACGGCTTGGGCGTGGGCAGTTTCTTGATAGCTTCCTCAAAATCCTTTTCCGCCAGCGACGGCTTGGCTGCTTCCAACTTGCGATACTTTTCGTATTCGGCCTCGGCTTTGGTCAGCGCCATTTCGTGCGTGATGCGTCCGGCGTGGGTGAGGATGTCACGTTCGTTCAACGTCAGAAACGCATCCAGCTTTTTGATCCAGTCGCCCATGTGCATCGGGACACGGCGCATGGCCTGGCCTTCGGCAAAAACCAGATACTGCTCCACGAGATTGTTGAGCGCCGCCAGTTCCGGCTCGGTGAGATAATTTTTGGCGACGCCCACGTCCTGTTTGCGAATCACCGCGCCGCGCCAGTTTGTCAGGCCGAGGTTGTGCTTGGTTGCGTTGGCCCGCGCGTGAACAATTTCGGCAGCGGTCTGGCCGGTGATGGCCCAATGCACTTTGTTCTGCACGGTCTTGAAAAATTGCAGGCTGATTTCCTGCGTCGGATCGTAATCAATGCTCGTGGCGTAGATGTCCGTGATCTTCTGGTAAAATCGCCGCTCGGAGGTGCGGATGTCCTGAATCCGCCGCGTCAACTCCTCGAAATAATCGAACGGCTGGTCGGGATTCTTGAGCCGCTCGTCGTCGAGCACGAAGCCTTTGACGATGTATTCCCGCAACCGCTGCGTAGCCCAGATGCGAAAGCGGGTGGCGACGTGTGATTTGACGCGGTAACCGACGGAGATGATGGCGTCGAGGTTGTAGAATTTTGTCGCGTATTTTTTGCCGTCGGCGGCAGTTGTAAAGAAATCCTTTACAACTGATTCTTCGGCAAGCTCGCCCTCCTCAATGATGTTCTTGAGGTGTTGTCCGACGTTTTGCTTGGTCGTCTGGAAAAGCTCCCCCAGTTGCAGTTGTGAAAGCCACACGGTTTCGCCCTCGAACCGCACATCAATTTTCAATTTCCCATCCTCGGTCTGATAAACGAGGAACTGCCCGCCCGGCGGTGGAGTTGAATCGGACTTGCTCATGAGGGAGTGATTTACACCAAGCGATGAGCGAAACGAAGGATGAATTGTTCACACCACCTCTGCGTCTCCGCGTCTCTGCGGTTCAAAATTCTTCACGAACGGAGTTCAGCTTGGATGGCGGCCAATTCCGCGCGCGGTTCATCGGCGACGCGCTCCATGCGACCGGCGCGGCGATACCAATAGCGGGCGTTGCCGAGGTCGCCCTCCAGCTTGTGCAGCACGGCGTGAATCCACGCGGCGGTGGCGTCGTCTTCATATGGCTGGACGAGTTCATGCGCGGCGTCCCATTCGCCGGCCAGAGTCAGTTCCACCGCTTGAAGCAATTCATCTTTTTCGGCGCTCATGGCGTTTGTTTGATTTTATCCAGTCGGGCGCGGACGCGGGTTTTGATTTTGCTGCCGAGCGCGGCGAGTTTTGCGCCGGGCATTTCGCGCCGGAGTAAAAATTTCACATGGGGCAGGGGAGAATTCGCGAGGTCTTCCGGCGCGGTGTTTTTGTCCGCCACACCGGGAACCAGATCGAGGCCGGCGTGATGAAATAAATTTTTCACGAACGCGGAGCAATACACGGAGCGTTCGCGGGCAAGGCGGTTTTCTTGGGCGCGCAGTTCCGGTTTTTTCAGGACGAGCAGTGTGCCGATGAGTTCGCGCAAAGAATATTTTTCGTGGCGCGCAACCAGATCCAAGCCGCCGGATAGCAGCGTGGCAATTTGTTTTTCGTCCAACCCGAAGTCGAGGATGGCGAGGGCGGGAAACATTTTTTCATCGTGGTATTTGTCGGCGCGGTTTTCTTGCGCGCCAAGTTGGATATGTTTGCGATGAATCTGGAGGTCGGATTCGACGACCCAGTGTTGTCCGTCCAGGCGTCGGCCCTCAAAAATAAACGCGTGCGACCAGTCGCTCCAGCGGTGTTCGGCGTGGAGGTGACGTTGCGCGTGGCGGATGGCGAGGTCAATGCGCGTGGTGCCGCCGCACAGCCCGACGCGTCCGGGTGCGGCGTAACGCTCAATGAATTCGCGGTTGGAAAGGTCGTTGACGAGGATGGTTTGAGGTTGCATAGGAAATTATTTTGGCAGGCGCAGTGAAATGTGCGTCGGCTCATCGCGGTGGCAGGTGAGCCAACCATTTTCCTCGCGCAGTTCGGTAACTTGGATGGAGCTGCGGCGTTGTTCGGTGGAATCTTTTTTCGCATCCAACCCGCGTCGTCCGGGATGCGTGAAGTAAAATAGGAGCGCGCGGAGAGATTTCATTTTCAAAAGCGATACAAGTTGTGCCGACATTTGGCAAGGCCATGAAAGCGGTTCACGCGGCGTTCATTGGGTGAAACGTTTCATAAAAAAAAGCGGGCGAAATTTTTTCTGCCCGCTTTCTTTTTTGGCGGATGCGCCTCAACGCTGTGGCGTTCGCACCAGAATTTCCGTCCCATTTCCGAATCCGCTGAAGCGCAGGGAATACACGCCGGCGCGGGCTTCCGGGGCTTTGAGCAGGAGATCGCTTTCGCCGGATCGGTCGGCAGTGGCCACGGTTTTACCGTCCTGATTGACCAGTTCCGCGTGCAGCGAGTTGCCTTGCAGCACACTGACGGGGACTTGCAGCGCACCTTCGCCGTTCCACATAAAATAGCGGTCCTGAATCTCGACCTTGTTCGCTTGCCGGTAGAGTGGTTCGAGGATCACGCGGTCCACGCCCTTCAAGATTTGTAAGTCGCACATCGGGCATTCTTGAATCTGCTTCCAAACTTCGGGCGGCGTGGTTTGGTAGCAACTGCTGTCGAAATGCTGGAAGAACGCGATGTTCAACTGGTAGGTGAGAATCTGTCCGGGAAACGGCGCGGTGACCTGCAGCACGATGGGTTGCGGATCTTTGCCCACGGGCAGTGAAAAATATTGCGCGTTGATAAACGATTTCCACAGCCCGCCGTTCACAAAAACCTGCGCGTTCACTTTGGTGCCAAAATCAAAGTTGAAGCCGGAAGAGAAGCAGCGGCCGCCGAGCGCGTTCACGGGCGGGAAGCTGATGTTGAAATAATCCACGTCGTTCGCAGGAAAGATGCTCAAGTTGGGAACTCGTAGATGCGGTGAATTGCCCTTGGACCACGGAAAATTTCCGACCCCAAGAATGATGTTTCCAGTGCCGAGCGGGGTCGCGCCGGCCAGAGAATTATTGTTGTTCGGCGACGCGGGATTTGGGTTGCCGCCTGGAATATCAAAGCGGTCAGCCTGTTTTGGAATCGTATAAGGACACAGCCCGACGGCGCACCATGCGTTCACAACGGATTCCACCTCGCGCGAGTCCGAGCCAAACAAATCGGTCGCTGCGCTGATGGCGGCGGCGCGTGCGTCGGGATAAGTCGCGGCGGAATTGAGATAGTGCGTGAGCGAGCGGTAAATAATTTTCCTAGCTTTCACGTTGCCGATGCCGGCGACGTTGTAAGCCGAGGAGAGTTCGGCGTTCACGCCGGACCCGCCATCACACAACAGCGCGAACCAGCGATTTTGCACACAACCGTTGTTGTGCGGGTCGGTGTTGGTTCCCGACTGCCAGTTGATGCCTTGATAAGTATCGGGATTGTTGAATGTTTTCGGATTCAGTAAATCGCGGCAGATGTAGGGCGGAGCGCAGCCCTTGTCATCGGCGATGGTCCAGCTTTTTTGAATGCCGCCCTCGATCCACTGTTCCACCATTTTTCCAAACATATCGCAGAAGGATTCGTTCAGCGCAGCGGATTCATTGGTCGAGATGTAAGCCAGCCCCGCCGTCTGCTCGATGACGCTGTGTGTGAATTCGTGGCCAACGATGTCGAGCGTATTGTAATCATCATTATCGCCGGGGTTAGCGAGGCCGATGCGGATGCCGCCGCCGCCGCCCGTGGCGTTGTGGCCATTATTCTGCATCGCGGGGTCGTTGAAGATGGACATTTTTCCGTTCTTCCCGTCGTAGCTCAAGCGTCCGTGAATCAAATTGAAATAGTCGTAGCTCGCGCGCAGTCCCCAGTAGGACGTGACCACGGACGGATTGTTGCCTGCCCAATCGTTGTCGTCATCGGAGATGGCCACAGACTTACCGGCATTGTCCAGCAACCCCGCCGAAAGCGTGGTGCCGTCGCAATCATCCACCAGATAATACTTGTCGCCGCGCTTTTGCGTATTCATCGGGCGCGTGCCACGAAACGTGACCGGCCCCTTGCCCAGTTCGCACGTTGGAAACAGCGGCAGTTCCTTCACCACCGAGCCGTCCGCCGCATTGATGTAAATCTGGCGCGAGCGGTCATACGGCGCGGCATACACTTTGAACGTCCACGCGAGCAGGCGTTCGCCACTGGTGCTGTTCGGGTTTTCAGTGAACAGCAGCGCGCCCGGCGGACGATACCCTTGCGGCACCGCGTCGGGATCGGCCATGTCCTCCGCGAGTTTGTTCTCGCGCAGAAAATTTTGCGACGGGATACGTTCATGGACGATAGCCCACGCCTGTTCCTCGGAAATTTTTGGCGCAGTCGTCGCTGGCTGAAAATCGTAAGCCAGCACCCCATTCGCCGATAACGCGCGGTTGTTCGTTGCCCTCACGAGAAACTCCGCGTGTTCTACCTTGATGCCACGAAACAATTGCTGATAGCGAAAATGGGTCACGCCGAGTTCATCGCGCTCCTCCGGCGATGACACTATTTCGTTGCCCGGCGGGAGGTGAAAAATCCGCGCGTGATCCACGAACAATGTTTTGGCATTCACGTTCGCTTCCGGGCGGAACGTGATCCATCCCGCTGTGGTCACCGGCTCGGCGATGCGCGACAATTCATTTTCCCCGCCAGACCCTTTCCGGTGCGTGGCGCACGCAGCGAGGAACCCGGCGGCCAGAACCATCAGGAGCCATTTGAATTGAGCGCGATTGATTATCATAGAATTTCCCTTTCCCAGAACGGTTAGAATATCTTTTGAAAAAGATTTGTTAATCTGATTTTGCTCGCGCCGCTTCAGGTGTCAAGCATGGTTTGCTGAATCCAACCGGCCAACAGTTGTAGCTGAACGCAGGCGGCTGCGGCTTGTCACGCAAAAAAAATTGCGGCAGACTCCGCCCATGTATTCGCCTGCCACCACCCGTTACGACTCGCCGGATTTCTACCGCCGCTGCGGACGCTCCGGCGTTCGGCTGCCGCTCATCTCGCTCGGCCTCTGGCATAATTTCGGCGCGAACGATTCTTACGCCAACGCCCGCGCCATTGCCTGCCGCGCGTTTGATCTCGGCATTACCTGTTTTGATTTGGCGAACAATTACGGCCCGCCCGATGGTTCGGCGGAGGAGACTTTCGGAAAAATTTTGCGCGACGATCTCGGTGCGTGGCGCGATGAAATGATCATCACCACCAAGGCCGGTTATTATATGTGGCCGGGGCCGTATGGCGAATGGGGTTCGCGCAAATACCTTTTGTCCTCGCTCGATCAATCGCTCAAGCGCTTGGGGATTCCGTATGTGGATATATTTTATTCGCACCGGCTCGATCCCGAAACGCCGTTAGAAGAAACGATGGGCGCACTCGCCCACGCCGTCCGCAGCGGCAAAGCCCTTTATGCCGGGCTATCAAATTATCCACCCGCCGAGACCGCGCGGGCGGCGAAAATATTACGCGAACTCGGCACGCCGTGTCTGATTCACCAACCGCGTTATTCGATGCTGGATCGTTGGGTAGAACCGCAGTTGCTCGCCACGCTGGCCGAGCAGGGGATTGGTGCCACGGTTTTTTCCCCGCTGGCGAAAGGGGTGTTGACCGACCGTTATTTCAAAGGCATTCCCGCCGACTCGCGCGCGAGCCGCGACACGCGTTTTCTCCGTCCCGAACACATCACGGATGAAGTGCTATTGAAGACCAAAAAACTGAACGACCTCGCGCACTCACGCGGCCAGACCCTCGCGCAAATGGCGCTCGCGTGGGTGTTGCGCCATCCGGTTGTGACGAGCGCACTCATTGGCGCGAGTAAAGTGCAGCAGGTGGATGACTGCGTGGGTGCGGTGAAAAACCTTCACTTCGCCGCCGAAGAACTGGAGCGCATCGAAAGTATCTTGGCGAACAAGCCCTGAACTGAACGGGCGAGAAACCCGCACCGTTTGCGGAAAAATTTCTCGCCCGTTCTCGCTGGTTCAATTCACTTTCCGAGCAATGCCAGAGCGGCTTCCGCCATCTTAGGCGCAGTGAGGCCGTGCTTCACATAAAGTTCTTCCGCCATATACGCCGACTGGCCAAACTCATTATTGATGCCGAGCGATTTCACCGTGTGGGCGATACCGGAATTTGAGAGCGCGTGCGAAACTTGTGCGCCCATGCCGCCGATGATTTGGTGGTCTTCAATCGTCACGACTTTTCCGCCGCACGCTTTTACCGCCGCGCCGATGCTCTCGATGTCCACGCGGTTCACGAATGGATTACTGATGACGGTGGCTTTCACGCCTTTAGTGGCGAGAAGTTTTCCAGCTTCAATGGCTTTGTTCACGAGCACGCCGCAGCCGATGAGCACCACGTCGCTGCCGGTGGAAAGCACTTGCGCCTTGCCCCACGGATACTGCGCGCCCTCGATCCACGTCAGCGGATAATTTTCACGGCCAACAAAAAACAGATAGCTGTTGCCGTCCTTGCCCGCCGCGCGATCCGCCGCGAATTGCTGGATGGCTTGATACATCAGCGATTCCGCTTCATCGAAGCAACTCGGCGCGATGACGACCGTGTGTGGAATCGCGCTCGTCGCGGCAAAATAAGTTGTGGCCTGATGGCTCGCACCGTCCGCCGCGTCTTGAAAACCGATGTGTGAAAACATCGCGATGACGGGCGACTGCGAAAGCGCGGCCATGGTGAGCGGAAGATTTCCCTTCGTCACGCCGAACTGCCCGAACGTGTCCACGATGGGAATGAATCCGGCCTTCGACATTCCCGCACCGACGCTAATCATGTTCGACTCGGCAATGCCCACTTCGATAAAGCGTTCGGGAAAACTTTTTTGAAATAGGCTGATACCCGTCGAGCCTTGCACGTCAGCGGAAACAGAATAGACCGGCAAGCCTTCCGTCGCCGCGCGCACGGCGGCTTTTGCCAAGCCCGCTTGGACTTTATCCGTTTTTGGTTTTGCTGGAGCAGGAACGCCAGAGGCTGCCGCCGCGTCAGCCTTCGCTTTTTTCGCAGCTTCGGATTTTTCCCAATTCGTGCGGAGCGATTGCGCCCACGTCATCAGTTCAGCGGGAACGGAGTCGCCTTTGAACAGTTCCGTCATCCAGTCGCAAATTTTTTCTCCGTTCGCGAGCGGGAAGCCGTGGCCGCCAGCGGAATTTTCCTCGGTGGCCTTGATGCCGTAGCCCTTCACCGTTTTGGCGATGATGCAGACGGGCTGCTTCGGATTCGCCTTCGCGGCAGCGATGGCTTTTTCAACGGCGAGATAAACTTCCTGCAAATCATTTCCGTGCGGAACAGCGATGACATTCCAGCCGAGCGCGGGCATTGCGGCGAACGACGGTTGCATCGAGAAGGAATCTTTCGTGATGCGCCCGGAAAGTTTCGTGTCGTTATCAGAGATGAGCAACACGAACGGATTCACGCGATCTTTCGCGGCGAGACCAGGAATCGCGGCGAACGCTTCCTTGGCTTCGCCTTCCATGCTCGCGCCGTCACTGACGACGCAAATAGTGACGCGATCACGCTTCGCCACTTTGTCACCGATGGCCAGACCTTGCGCCTGCGGCAGCGAACTGCCGAGCGGGCCGTTGCTCATCAGCACGCCTTCGGGATTGATGTGCGATTCGCCGTGACCGGTAAGCTTGCTGCTGATGCTGCGAAAACCTTTCAAGGTGTCGAACGTCATGCCATCGAAACCGTAGAGCGCGCGCAGCGCATACACACCATTTTCCGCGTGGCCGGCATCATTGATATAGTTGAATGACTCGTGCCACTCGCGTCCCTGCGTGGCGAACATGAGGCCGTGAATGGCTGCGTTCATCTCCGCGAACGCTGCCGGGCCGCCCCAGTGACACGCCGCGCCACCGACGACCGCGTGGACATCCATGAGCGCAACACAAGCACGCGTTGCGCGCGGGTCAGCGAGGGTGATTTCTGCGCCCGCAGAATTTTTTACCTTCACCGAAAGTTTCGGCGCGGCCTTGGGTGTGGAGGCGAGTTTGGATTTGAGTTTAAGCGGCGCGAGCGGCGGGGCTTGCACGGCTTGGACGACGGAGGTATCAGCAGCCATAAAAAATACTTAAGATTATGAATTAAAGAAACAATTTAGGGAAAGCCCGGCCAAAAGGAAGAACGAAATTGCTCTGCGCTCCAGTCGGATCTATAAAGCAAGTCAAAAAGCGACTGGGCGGCAAACCGTATATGTTACTGCTGGCGCAAGATGTTTCCGAGCGGACGTTGCTGGAAAGCCAGTTGCGGCAGGCGCAGAAGATGGAGGCGATTGGTCAGTTAGCTGCCGGGGTGGCGCATGATTTCAATAACATCCTGACCGTCACCCAGG
>JANYCI010000139.1 GCA_025360325.1 Limisphaerales bacterium
GCGAACGGCCCTGTTCCACCGCCAACATTTTCAAGATGTCACGCGACGGCACGCCGCCGAGCGAATAGAAACGGTCAATCGGAAAATGCAGATCGTGCTTTTGCGTGATGATCTGCCACGCGCGCCAGTGCAGCGGCATGGTGTCCGCCAGAGTTCCGTCGCAGTCGAAGACGATGCCCTTCAGTTCAAAGTTATTTTTTTTCATTTCAAATGTGTGTCGAGAAAATCAAGGATGGTTTTTTGGTAAAAGTCGGGTGAAAACCGGTGCAGGTCTTGGTGTCGTGCGCCTTCAAAGACGATAAAATTTTTCGGCTCGGCAGCGTTTTCAAAAATGGCTTTGGCCTCGGTGAATTTCGTTTCGCGGTCCAGCGTGCCAGCGAGAAAAAGTTTGGGCACGGTGATTTTTGCCACCGCGCCCAGCGGGTTCAATGATTCCACCGCACAGCCAGCCCGGAAGGGAATTTGCGTGGTCAGTAAAGGTGAAAGGTAACGGCCAAGCGGCCCAAGGCGGATCTCAATCCGGTCTTTCGTTGCCGTTTCCACGGTGGAATACATCATCTCCAAAACCAGCGCCTTAACCTCCAGCGGCGGATCTGCCAGTGCCGCCGCCGCCGCGCCCAGCGAAATGCCGATGACGCCGACCGGCTTGCCGGGAAATTTATTCTTCACGAATTCCACCGCCGCCTGCGAATCTTTACTTTCCAAAAAACCGAAGGTGATCACATTGCCAGGGCTTTCGCCGTGCGCTTGAAAATCGAACAAGAGCACCGCGTAGCCGGCCTGTGACAAAAACCTCGCGCGTTCGACGAGCGAAGATTTGTCGCCACGAACGCCATGCTGCAAAATGACCACGCCGCGATTGGTTGCGCCAGCGACGAGCCAGCCGGAAATGGTTGACCCGCTTTTGCTCGGGAAGTTCACCGATTCCACCGCCAGATTTTTCGGCAAAGCCACCGGATGATTTGTGGTCGCACACAATTCACCGCCGACAATCCAGGTCGCAATCAGGCCGAGAACGAAGGCTGCAACAAGAAATTTGGAAATCATTTTCCAACGACGTTGGAGAAGGCGAATCATATCTGCACCGCCGCGAGCCTCGATTCCATATCGTGATGCATCAACGGATCCAGCATCGGGTCGAGATCACCATCAATGAAAACGGACAGATTATAGAGCGTCAGTTCGAGCCGATGATCAGTCACGCGGTTCTGCGGAAAATTGTAGGTGCGGTTTTTTTCGCTACGGTCGCCGGTGCCGACCTGGTCTTTGCGCTGGGCGGCGTATTTGGCGTTTTCCTCCGCGATTTTTCGTTCCAGCAAACGCGAGCGCAACACCGTCATGGCCGTGAGCCGATTTTTTTGCTGCGACCGTTCATCCGCGCAACGCACGATCAAGCCCGTTGGCTTGTGGATGATTTGCACGGCGGAATCCGTGGTGTTCACGCCCTGCCCGCCTTTGCCGGAAGCGCGGCAGCAATTGATTTCAATTTCGTCGGGCTTGATTTGAATATCCACTTCCTGCGCCTCGGGCATCACGGCCACGGTGCAAGTGCTCGTGTGAATTCGTCCCTGCGCTTCGGTGGCGGGCACGCGCTGGACGCGGTGAACGCCGCTCTCATATTTCAGTCGCTTGAAAACATCCGTGCCGCTGATCTGAAAAATAATTTCTTTGAAGCCGCCGAGATCGGACGGACTGGAATCCAGCGTCTCCGCTTTCCAACCGCGCGCTTCGCAGTAACGCGAATACATCCGATACAAATCCGCTGCAAACAAAGCCGATTCCGAGCCGCCGGCGCCCGCGCGAATTTCAAAAATCGTGTTGCGCGAATCGCTGGGATCCGGCGGCACGAGTCCGAATTGCACCTGCTTGCCAAATTTTATTTCAGCGATTTCTAGCCGCGCAATTTCTTCCTTCGCCATCGCGATCATTTCCGCATCGCCGGAAGCGAGCAGCGTGCGGTTCTCGGCGAGTTCCTTCACCGCGTTGAGATACGCATCACCGGCGGCGACAAGTTCCTTGAGCCGCGAATATTCCTTGGAAAGTTCCTGCGCGCGCTGCGGATTATCAAACGCCTTCGGATCGCTCAACAGAGATTCAAGCTCGGCAAAGCGCTGGCGAAATTTTTCGATGTGCGGAACTAAATTCATTTTATTTCAGCCACAGATTTTCACAGATGAAACACAGATAAGCATCCGCAGATTACGCTGATTTTCGCAGATGAAATTCACCAAAGAAAAAATCCGCGTTAATCTGTGGAATCTGCGGACAAAACTTTTCCCATCTGTGTTTCATCTGTGACGAGTTTGTTAAAACCCTTTGTTTAATAGGGTTTGCTCACACAGGGAACGGCCACTGTCAGCGATAATGCCAGTCATGCGGCGAATGTTAGAACAATTCGCCGAAACTGGCTAGAACTTGCTGAAACTTCGCCACCACGCGCGTTCCCAAACGCCGTGATTACGGGACTGGTATCTCGAAACAGAGAAAGCCAGTTATGAAAACAAAATTCAAAATATTCCGCCGTGACAACGGCGTGTATTACACCGAGGACACCACAACCGGCAAACAAGCCAGCTTGCACACCAAAGACGAGGCCGAGGCCGCAAGTTTGCTCCATGCGAAGAACGAGGCGCAACGCCAGCCGGTGCTAAACTTGCACCTTGCCCGCGCCTATTTGACCGCCAGCGACCCCGCCTTTGTGGAACGCACCTGGAGCGTGGTCATGGCGCAGTTGCAGGCGCGGGGCAAAGAGAGCAGCCGCGAACGCTTTGCCAGCGCGTTCAAGTCGCCTGCGTTGAATGGACTGCGAAACAAGAAATTGCTGGAAACCACCACCGATGATTTCTTCGCCGTGTTCCGCTGCGCGAAGCCGTCCACCATCTGCTTTTTGCAACGGCTGCATCATCTGGCCTTGAGCGCGGGCTGGATTGCGATCCCGATTGTTGCGCCGAACCTTTGGCCGAAGTATAAACCCAAAGACCGGCGCGGCATCACGCGGGACGAACACGAAACCCTTCTGGCAAAGGAGAAGAAAGCAGAATGGAGACTTTACCTTGAACTGCTTTGGGAAACCGGCGCGGCACAGGCGGACGCGGCGCACTTCAAAGCCGAAGACGTTGACTGGCAGACGCGGACGATTTCCTATTTCCGCATGAAAACCGGCACGTTGGCGCAGTTCAGCATCAGCAAGAAGCTGGAAACGGTGTTAAGCCACTTGCCGACGACGGGTGTTTTGTTTCCGCACCTGTCCACGCATCCCGCCAACCACCGCGCCAACGTGTTCCGTTATCACTGTCGGCGGGCGGGTGTTTCCGGCGTGTCGTTGCATTGCTACCGCTACGCATGGGCGGAACGCGCCAAGACAGTCGGGATGCCGGAGCGGTTCGCACAGGCCGCGCTGGGACAAGCAGCACCCTTGCCCACCGCAAAGCCTCGAAGTGGTTCGCGAAGCCCTTTGGGGTGAATACCAAAAGGAGCAGGAAGCCAATCGCGCCCCAAAAATTAAGGCTCCGAAAATCGAAAGCCTCAAGATTGAGCCGCCCACGCCCGCCGCCGGGCATGAGCCGCATGAGCCGGAGATTTAAGCCTAAATAATTCCCGAGCGGGAACATTTGGCTTAATTTTTGCCCAAAAGGCAATAAAGTTCCCGTTCGGGAATAATTTACTTGAATTATCCGGTTTATTGCCGTAATATTACCGCACGGTAACATTAGGTAGCAGCCATGAAATATACCCCTAAACAAATCGGTGAATTGGTCAGAAGCTCACGCAAAGCAATGAATGTGACGCAAAAAGACTTGGCCATGACATCCGGCACAGGTTTGCGCTTCATCATTGAATTAGAGCAAGGCAAACCGACGTGTCAGCTTGGCAAGGTTTTGACCGTCCTGCATACGATGGGCATCACGGTCAAATTGGCTTCACCCGCTACGAGCAAAGAGGTTTAAGCCATGAAGCGCACACTGGACGTTTATTTGCATCGGCACTTGGTTGGCAATCTGGTTCAGGACGAGCATGGGCAAATGGTTTTTGACTATACCCAAGTTTGGTTGGAGAACCCGACGGCAATCGCCTTGTCGCATTCCCTACCACTCACAAAAAAACATTTTAACCGGAACGATTGCCGGGGATTTTTTGCCGGTATTCTGCCCGAAGAAAGCAAGCGTGAGATCATCGCTCGCAATCTTGGCATCAGCGCCAAAAATGATTTTGCGTTGCTAGAACAGATCGGCGGCGAATGCGCCGGAGCCGTGACCTTTATTCCAGCGGGTCAAAAACTACCCGAACGCGATGACAGCTATCGTGTCCTCACCCGCCAGGAATTGGCGGAGATATTAAAAACATTGCCGCGCCGTCCGCTCATGGCCGGAGAAGAAGGCATCCGGCTTTCACTGGCCGGAGCGCAGGACAAAATTGCGGTGCATATTTTGGACGGCCAAATTTCCATCCCGCTGGGAGGAGCGCCCAGCACGCATATTCTGAAACCTGCCATTGAGCGTTTTGAAGGGCTGGTGTTCAACGAGGCGCTTTGCATGAAGCTCGCCCAGGCGGTTGGTATGCCGACCGCAAAGGTTGAAACCGGCAATGTCGAGGGCATTGATTATTTGTTGGTCGAGCGGTATGACCGGACGCTGGATGTTACAGGCGGAAAACCACGCTTGAAGCGCGAGCATCAGGAAGATTTTTGTCAGGCGCTTGGCATCGTCTCGGAAAATAAATATCAAAACGAAGGCGGCCCATCGCTCAAACAATGTTTTGAACTGCTGCGCGACACGTCCTCGGCTCCGGTCATTGACCTGCAATCATTGCTGGATGCGGTCATTTTTAATTACCTGATTGGCAACCATGATGCGCATGGAAAAAACTTCTCGCTTCTTTACCTCGGCGAAAGCCGTTCAGCATGGCAAATCCAGCTCGCGCCATTTTACGACCTGCTTAGCACCAGCTATTATCCAGAGCTTTCCAAAAAATTGGCGATGAAGATCGGCGGTGAATATGTGGCCGACAAAATTTCCCTGAAACATTTCGAGCTGTTGGCGGAAGATGCTGGCCTTGCCAAACCGATGGTCAAACGGCGGGTGGCGGAACTGTCAGAAATCATTTTATCAAAGATCGCCGAAGCAACCAGCGATCACCCCGTTGCCGTGGCTGTTGCTAAAACGATTCAAGCGTGTTGCGAGCGCACCATCAGCCGGTTCAAAGATAAATTTTGATCGAAGCCGGAGATTTAGCGACGCCTCCGGCGGCGTGGCCGCATGGCACTGGAAAGTTGAGCCAGAGCCGAAAAGAAGTTTGCGAGTGCGTTCAGCAGTAAAGCGAGATTGATAATCGTCATAAAAATTTTCCTCATTCTTGCCCGCCTTGATTGGCGTGACATGAGCGAGAAAAACCGCCGGTTACAGGGCAGAACGGGAAAGGCCGACCCGCCGCGACAGCGGGGTGAAGCTGCACGCAGGAAGCAAGCAGCCTTGGACATGATGAGTCACCGGCTAAAACTCTCGCAGTCACGCCACCGGCGGCACTTGAGGAACCAAGACCGATTTCAAAACCGCTACGGATTAACCACGACGCTATTTCGGCAAACGAAGCTCATA
>JANYCI010000143.1 GCA_025360325.1 Limisphaerales bacterium
CAGTTGTTTTTCGACAACGCGGATTTTTTTGAGTTCCGCGATTTTCTGACCCAGAAGCTCAGTGTGCGCGTGCCCATCGTGCCGGGCATCATCCCGATTTTGAGCGCGGCGCAGGTGACCAAATTCACGGCGTTGTGCGGCTCAAAAATTCCGGCGGCCATGCGCGCCGGGCTGGACAAGCTGGGAACGGACGAGGAAACTTCTCTGCGTTTCGGCATTGATTATGCCACGCGGCAATGTGAGGAATTGTTGCGCGCCGGCGTGCCGGGACTGCATTTTTACACGCTCAACAAGGCACATTCCACCGTGCAGGTTTTGAAAAACCTCAAGCTGGCCTGATGCTGAATTTTTCCCGGCTCAGAACAGGTTGTTAGCCATGATGCCGATGACGCTCAACGGGCCTTGATCTTCCAAGCCATCCGCCGCCTTGTCTAACTTCTGCATGGAGAGTTTTGCGTTCTTGTAAAAGTCTGGTTCGTTCACCAGCTTACCTACCGTGCCTTGACCTTGATTCACTTTGAATAAAACGGAATTCAAATTCGTCATCGAAGCTGTCGCCGCCTGAAATAAAGTTTCGTCCGTGATGAGTTTTCCAATCGTTCCCTGACCCGCGCTGATGTTGTTGATTACGAGCTTCGCGGAGGCGAGTGCGTCTTTGGCCGAGGCGGCGGTGTCTTGCAAATTGCTCACCGTCGTCAGCGCCGAACCGTAGAGCGCATCTTCGTAGATTAGTTTTCCAATCGTTCCCTGACCGGCGGCGATCTGGCTGGAAAGATTTTTCACGTTCGCGATCGTCGCAGTGATGGGCGCGCTATTCTGCTTCATGAAATCGGTGAGCGGGCCAAGAATATTGTCAATTTTGTCGCCGGAAAAAACCTTGGTGATGTTCTGGATGCCAGCGGCGGCGTTGTCGAGCTTGGCCATAATGGCGCTCAAATCCGGCTGTTCGCCGGTTTCCAAAATGGTGCCTTCGGCAGCGCGCGGTGCGGCGGCGGAACCGAACGAGAGCGCCACAAAATTTTGCCCCATCAGGCCGGTGAACTTGATGATGGCTTGGCTGTCGGTCTTCACCGAGGCGTCGCCATTGATTTTCATCCGCACGTTCACCTTGTTATCTGTGAGCGAAATTTCCTCCACGCGACCAATGGCCACGCCGGCCATCTTCACGCGGTCGCCGGGCTTCAAGTCCTGCGCGGTTTCAAACTGCGCGTTGATGTGGTAGCCGTGGCTCAAAAAATCCGTGCCGCCGAGGGTTTCGATGATGATCCACGCCGCGAAGACCGCCAGCACGACGAACAGACCGAGTTTAGTTTCTAGTGAATTTTTCATAGGCAGAACAATTATTTTTTTCTCGTGAAATCAATGTGCAAAAATTTTTGGACAAGCGGATCGTCAAAGCGTTTTACCTCATCCGGCGTGCCGATGACGAGGATGCGACCTTCGTTAATGACGGCAATACGATCCGCGATGCCGAAAGCGAGGTCGCGATCATGCGAGACGACGAGCGACGTGACGTGCGTGCGATTTTTCAAATCCAAAATTTCCTCGCCGATGACCACGGACGACAGCGGATCCAGTTCGCTCGTCGGTTCGTCGTAAAGAATCAGTTGCGGCTCGCTCACGAGCGCGCGGGCGATGGCCACGCGTTTTTTCATGCCGCCGGAAAGATCGCCGGGCATCTTGTCCACCGCGTCTTTCAAGCCGACATCTTCCAACTTTTCCAAAACCACTTTCTGAATTTCCGCCGCTGATTTCAAACGATGCTCGGTCAAATAGAGGCCGACGTTTTCGCCGACGGTGAGCGAGTTCAGCAGCGCGCCGGATTGGAACACCATCGCCACGCGGAATTTGGCGGCGATTTCCGAGGACGTGATGCGCTCGCCGTTGATGAGAATTTCCCCCGTGTCCGGCGCTTCCAAGC
Source organism: Limisphaerales bacterium (assembly GCA_025360325.1). Classification (GTDB taxonomy): domain Bacteria; phylum Verrucomicrobiota; class Verrucomicrobiia; order Limisphaerales; family UBA11358; genus UBA11358. Next base: position 1,922 of record JANYCI010000143.1, read on the forward strand.
CGATGAGATGTTTTAGCAAAACGCTTTTGCCGCTGCCGCTCGGCCCCATGATGACGAAAATTTCTCCCGGCTGAACCGCGAAATCCAGACCGCGCAAAATTTCTTGGCGGCCGAAATTTTTCCGCAGCCCACGCACTGCGAGGCTCACGCCGGAATTATTATTGGAGTAAACGCTCATATTATTTCAGCAACAGCCGCGTGAGGAAATAATCACAGATCACAATCAGCACGATGGAATTCACCACCGCCTTCGTCACGGAACGCCCGATGCCGCGCGGGCCACCGATGGTCGCCAAACCTTGATGACACGAAACCGTGCCGATGATGAGCGCGAAACAAAACGTTTTGAACACGCCGTTCGCCACGTCCTTCAGCACGACGAAAGATTGCAGGTCGGAGAAAAAAGCGCGGAACGGAATTTCCATCAGGTGATTGAAATTGGCGACGGTCGCACCGCCGAACCAGCCGATGAGGATCGCAAACAAAACGAGCAGCGGCAGCGCGACCGCAATCGCCAGAATTCGGGGCAACACGAGATAGTGAATCGGATTAATGTTCATCGTGCGGAGCGCGTCAATTTCTTGATAAACACGCATCGAACCAATCTCCGCCGCCATCGCAGAGCCGATGCGTCCGGCGATAAGAATCGCCATCATCACCGGTGCGAGTTCGCGCGCGATGGCGATGCCTACCACGCCGCCGACCGCGCTGCTCAAGCTGCGTTCCACCAGCACCGGGCCGGTTTGCAGCGCGATGACCGCGCCGATAAAAAACGACAGCATGGCCACCATCAGCAAGCTGGCGTTGCCGATTTCAAAAAACTGCTCGAACACTTTCTGCCGCTGCCGCCACGCGTGCGGCAAAGCCAGCAGCGTGCGCCAGAACAAAAGGATTATTTCACCGATGTTTTCAAACATATTTTAATTGGCGGACGAATTGGAAACGGGGACGTAAAACAGCCGGGAGCGCCGCGATTCCTCGTCAGATTGATACTGGAAAAGCCCGAACAGGAGCGAGACTTTTTTCTGGCCGGGCGCGGAGTCGCGACGATAAAAATTCCAAAAAAACGAACGGCTCGCCGCGCCGGTTTTCAAATTATCTTCCGAACGAAACAGCGACCAGAGCGGCGACCAGTTGTTCTCGATGCCCCGATTGTTCGGCACAGCGGGTTCAAGCGGCGCGAGAATTTGCAGCCGCTCGTTGCCGTTGAAATCTTTTTTCCAGGTGAACAGCGGCCACATATCTGTGCGTCTTTTTTCCCTGCCGGTTGCAGTATTTTTCTCAACCATCTTCGCGTAAAGGAGCAACCCGAAACGACGCGTGTATTTGTCCAGCGGCTCGGCGTGCGTGCTTTTGTAAATATAAAGCGGCCACAAATACGAGTCGCTTTCTTTGCTGGCGTTGCGTGACTGGCTGAACAGTGGCCAGACGCGGTCGGTCGTTTTGCCTTCACCGCGCGTGAAAATAACGAACGGCCACGGCCCCTGCCACTCGTGATAATTTTTCTCGCGGTCGGTAATCAGCTCGAAAAACGGAAACAAAAACGAGGTGGTGTCGCGTAGCGGCGAACGGCTCGTGGCGTAGAATGGAAGCGAGCCGCGAAATTTTTCCGGGTTGGCCGAGCCGATGCCGTTGTCCTGCCGTAGATACAGCGGCCACGCGTAAAAACTTTTTTCGTGACCCGGCACGGAGTTGGTTTCGCCGTAGCCGTTCGTGATCGTGGTGATGGCCTTGTGTTCGCGCCCGGCGAGCGGCCACGCGTGCCAGCCGTTCAAGCCATCGCCATGGCGCAGGTGAAAAAATGGATACAAATAATTATCCGTGACGACATCGCGTTTGCGCGTTTCGGCATAGAGCGGGAACATCACGAAATTCATTTCGTCATGGAACAACCGGTTTTTCAGGTGTCCGTAAAACGGCACGACGGCGGTGTAATTCAGTTCCGGTTTTTCCGCGCGTTGCTGAAAATAAAACGGAAAAATTGTGAAGCGCCGCACGCCGGTTTCATCCGGCTCATCGCCGCCGGCAAAGCTCAACATCTGGAACAACTGCCAGCGGTTTTCGTGGCCGTAAAAGGTATGCGTCAGCAGCGGATAAAAAAAATCGTGTTCGTGGCGGTCGGTGATGGGATCGCGGTCGCAGGAAAAAAACGGCGGAAAGGCATAAATTTTTTCGCTGTCATTTTGCTGCGAGTAATAAAATGGCCCGGCGGCTTCGGTGCGGAATCCGTCTTCCATGGTTAGTTTGAAGCGGTCAAACGCGAAACCGTAGCCGAAATTATTTTCCCCAGCTTCCGCCGCCGAAAAAAACGGCAGCAAAAAAAATGCCGCCATTACAGCGAAGCTATAGCGAAAACAAAAAACGGCCCCATATTCCATTATCGTTATTGCCTTCGTATTCATCTATAAAAACGTGCCATTTATCTATTATTAACAATGTAATTGACTTTGAGGATTTGCGGCCTTAATTTGACTGCAGTTGAGGTTTTTACCTCGGTTCCTCCTGACCCGGTGCCGGCAAGTTGTCGGCATCGGGTTTTTTGTTTCCGATTTTTTTTTGCCCTAGCAAATTCAGCAGCGCCGGCAAAAAAGTCAGCGCCGCAATCATGCAGGTCGCGATGCCTACGGACATGATGATGCCAAGACTATGGATGCCGCGATGCTGCGCGAGCACCAGACTGCCGAATCCCGCGATGGCCGTCAATCCCGACACCAGCACCGCCTTGCCCGTGCTGCGCGACAAAATTCCCGGCGTGCCCTCTTCGGCGTAACGGTTCAAAATGTGAATGCCGTTCGTGACACCAATGCCGATGACGAGCGGCAGCGTCATGATGTTCGCTAGGTTCACCGGCACGTGCATCCAGCCCATCAGTCCGGCGAGCCACAGCGTGCCAATGGCCACCGGCAGCAGTGCTAAAACCACGGCGCTAAAACTTCTGAAATGAAACAGCACCATCAGCGCGATGGCCGCGAGTGAATACCAAGCGGCTTGAACGTAACTATCCCGGAGCAGTGTCTCATATTCCAAAAGTTGAACGGGCGTGCCCGTCACGTCTGGGTCAATCGTGCGGAGGTCGCCGACAAATTTTTCCTGCGGCGCGCGTTGCCAGACATCTTCCTTCGGATAAATCTGGATCAAAAACTTTCCATTCACACCCACGAAACGATGATGCAGCGCCGGCGGCAGATCATCTACTTGCAACGGCGCGGAATTATCCTGGTGCTGCAATAAATTGAAAGTGTCGTGCAGATCGGCAAACAAGGCTTGCTGGAACAGCGCAAGCTTTTCGCCGCGAGCCGCGACGGTGGCCTCGTCGCCCGCGAGTGCGGTTTTACGCAAATCCACAATCGTATCGCGCAGCGCCGTGATTTGTTTTGTCAGCTCAAAATCATTCGTGCCGATCTCGACGAGCGCGTTGCCGAGATAACCTTTCAAGCCGTAGAGCGTGCGCGTCAGCGCATATACGTCCACCGGGTGCAAGTCCGGCGGCGCGAATTCCAGCGCGGCCACTTGGGTTTTGATTTCGCCGATGAGCCGCAAATTCTCACCCGCGCTGGCGTTGAGAAAATCCCGGTAGAACGGCGGCTCGGTGCCGGCGACGCTGGACAGTTGCTCAATTTTTTTCTGTTTCGCCACTGCCTCCGCCAATGAATCCGCCACCACCGCGCCGAGCAGCAGCGATTTATCCGCCGAGGCCATGAGCTTCCGCGTGAAGACCACGGACGAAAGCTGTGGACTCTGCATATTGATCAGGTTGTAATCGAAATACAAATTTCTCGCTGCGAACGCTGCGATCCCGCACAAACAAACGGTGACCGCCGTGACGCGCCACGGACGATTCAGCCAGATTTTTTCGATGCGCGCCCGGCGCTCGTCTTCCTTAAAATCATGGTCGAGCACATTTTGTTTTCCGCGCAGCAGCAGCGCCGGGAGCATCGTCAGCATAGGCACGAGGCACAGCATCAGCCCGCCACCACAGATGATGCCCATTTCTTGAATGCCCTTGAAGTTCGTCAGCGCCATCGCGAGAAATGCGCCCGCCGTGGTCAGCGCGCCGGTGAAAATTCCCTGCCCCGTGAAGACCATCGCCTTCGTGAGCGCCACAATTTCCGTTTTGCCATGGCGCAATTCCTCCTCGTAACGCGTGATGAGATGCACGCCGAAATCAATCGCGAGGCCTATCAACATTGGTGCAAACGTGATCGTCAAAATATTCAAGTGGCCCACCACGAGCGCCGTGAACGCCATCGTGTAACCCATCCCAATCACCAAGCAGAACGTGGCTTTGAGCGGACGCCCGGTTGCGTTGTAGCCATAAACAAAAATCAACAGGCAGAGAAACAGCGACACCACGCTCGCCAGCAACGTGTCTTTCGCAGACTGCTCCATCTCGTCGTAATCCAGCACCGGCTGGCCGGTGACGGCCACGTTCAAGCCCGGCACCTCGGCCTGCGTTTGCCGGATCAACTCGCGCAACCGATCCACTGCATCGGCGGTCAGATCGCCGCTGCTCGTGCGCTCGTGGGAAAATTTTTCGGTGATCGCATTTTTGATGAGCACCCACAACGTCGGCGGCGTCTCATTCGCATATTCCGGCACATGCGTCGTGACCAAAAACATTTTTCCCTGCGCGAACGTGATGTAGCTCGAAAGCAAAACGTCTTCGTCGCCGCCGAGCAACGTCATCACGCTGGGCGATGGCGGCACGCCGGAACGCAGCAGTGATTCGCGCGCTTGCGAAATGATCCGCGCCAAGGCTGGCAACGATTTGACGAGCGAGCGCGTTTCTGCCGTTTCCTCGCGTGGCGCGGTGCGGAATGCTTTATTGACCTGCTCGAACAGCGACACCAGATTCGTCGTCTGCGTGAACTGCTGGATGAACGGTTTGGCCACGCGCAACATTTCCTGCATCTGCACGAGGTTGGTTTCCGACGCGAATAACAGCGCCTTGTTGCCCAGCACCGAAAGATTTTGCTGGTAGAAAACATCGCGGAACAGATTCGTCTCCACCTGCATCTTCGCGGCGATGCGCTCGACGAACTGGCGGTTCTTCTCGATGTTGTCGCCCTCAACCACCACCACGATATCATCCGGCTGCGGAAATTCTTTTTGCAGCTTGAGATAATTTTGGTGATACCGCTGGTTCGGCCCGACGAGGTTATCGCGGTTCATGTCCGCCCGCAAAAACAGGACGGTGACCACGACGCAGCCAAAAAACAGCGCGATTTGCGGCCAGATAAAAGCGCGCGGATTCCGCACGACCGCTGCCGCGAGCCAAGCGAGGCAACGACCGAGAAAACTATCTGCGCGTAAGGGCTTCATCGTTTGATGAGTAATGCGTGAAACGTGCTGCGTGAATTTTTTTATCACGCCTCACGAATTACGCATCAGCGTTCACGCATTTTCCACCAGCACCGCCGTGCCGTAGCACAGCACTTCCGTGATGCCAGGCGCGATTTCCGTCGCGTCATAGCGCACGCCGATGACTGCGTTCGCGCCGAGCTGGCCCGCGTGCGCTAGCATCTGGTTGAACGTGTCCTCGCGGGCGCGTTCGCACAGGCTGGTGTAGAGCGTGATGTTGCCGCCAAAAATACTCTGAATACTCGCGCCGATGTTGCCAACGATGGACCGCGAGCGGACGATGATGCCGCGCACGACCCCGAATGATTTTACGATGCGATAACCCGGCAGTTCAAACGCCGTGGTGGTCAAAGGATGCGTCATGCTCATAGGCCATTGATTGAACACGACCCGCGCGGCGCGCAAAAGCGAAATCGCGCGAAACCAACTGCTAGCTGCACGGGTTAGGCGCCGCGGTCATAAGTAACTGTGAGTGTGCCCGACTCATACTCGAAGCTGGTGAACCCGCTTGGGCCGGAGAATCGAAGAATGCCGGTGTAATAATCAATCTCGGTAATGGGTATTGAAAGTCCTTCGATTGGGCCGATGCCAATGGCACACCCATTTGTTGGATACGCCAAAGTTGAGTCGCGGGCGATGCGCTCCCAAGTTGTCGTGGAAAAGACCCCTCGTCCTGCGTGCGAGACAGTGAGGAGAAAAGCTCCGGTGGGATCAAAACCTGCCGCAACCAGTCCTCCAATGTGTAGGTGCTTCGTCATTGTGCGGCTTTTTTTATTCGCTTCAATCAGCGCAGATTAGCGATGAAAAAATTCTTCACTGATAATGCGGCGGCTTGGTGTTGTTGGCCTTGATGCTTTCCAATTCCATTGTTGCCATCGCGGTGGACTGCCGCAGCACCTCTTTTTTCATGCGCTCCAAAAGTTTCCCCTGCTCGATGATGACGCCATTCAACTGCTCAACCTGATGTTCGAGATGCGCGAGGCTGGATTCGATTTTGCCGAGCCGGGCGGAAGTGTCTTCGTTCATACGGCGGGTGATTGAGTTTTTCCCCAGACATAGCGCACCAGAATCACCCGCAGCGCCGCCGCCAGCGGGATGGCCAGCACACCGCCAAGAATTCCACCGAGCAGCGTCACGCCTGTCATCACCGCGATGATGATTGCCAGCGGATGCAGCCCCACGCGGTCGCCCATGATTTTGGGTGAGATAAAAAGTCCTTCGAGCGCTTGCACCACGCCGAACACCGCCAGCACCAGCGCCGGATGCTGCCAGTCGCCATGTTGCACGAACGACAACAAGAGCGCCGTGGTGCAAATCACAATTGCGCCGAGAAACGGGATCATCGTCAGAAACACCGCTGCGAAGCCGAGCAGAAACGCGTAGTTCACGCCCACGATGAGGAAGCCAATCGTGTAAAGCACCGCATCGCACATCGCCACCAGCACCTGCCCGCGAAAAAACGCGACGAGATAACCGCCAATAGAATCAAGGACAAAAACCACTTCGTCCTTCGCGCGTGAATCTTGCAAGGGCAGAAATTCCCGCCAGTGTTTTTCAATCCCGCGCTTCTCCAGCAAAAAATAAAACGCATACACCGGGATCAGCGCCAGCCCCGCGATCAGGCCGAATCCGGACGCGACTTTTTTCAACTGCCCGAGCAATCCCGAACCCATTTCGGGCAGATTTTCTTTCAACCAGTCCGTCACGCCGGCGAGCGGAGAATCTTTCACGCCGGTCACGACATTCGTAGTGGACTCGGAAATTTTCGGATAAATTTTTTTGAGGAATTCCGGCGGATGCGCGAGCTGTTCGCGGATGCGCGTTTGCAGCCGGTCGGAGTATTCGGGAACTTTCGCCGCCAGTTCCTGCGTCTCGACCACCACCTGCGGGATCACGCTTGCCAGCACGCCAGCGATCACCGCAAACGCCGCCACGAACACTAAAATAATTGCCGCGCCGCGCGACACCTTCCGGCGCACAAAAAAATCTACCACCGGCGAAAGCAGACACGCGATCACCGCCGCGATCGCCAATGGCCACAGCACCGGACTTAACAAATCCACCACGCGCCCCAGTCCCCAAACCGTCGCCACGACGAGCGCGACCACCGCCGCCACCGCGACACCCGTCAGCGCAAACCAGAGGAAGCGCGTTTGTTTTTCAGAAGGTGAAATCATTTTATTCGAGCGGCTCAATCGGCAGGACAGATTCACTCTGCCGCGCACGATCCCAATTCTCGCGCAATTCTTGCAGATGAATCAACCGCCATTTGTTGACCAGTTCGTAAGCCGTCCGGGGCAAGCTGCCTTGGTGAATTCTGCCGGACTCGATTTCAATCAACGCCTCGTGCTCGGCGTAGATGGCGTGAAAATGCGTCGGCGGATGGTCGCGAAAATAAAAGCGGATGATGATGCCGTAAAACCGGCTGACTTCAGGCATGAACCGCCTCGCGGGAAATCTGGCCGGTGATTTCCAGATACGCCGCGTCCGGGCAGATTTCAATTTCGTCCGACCACGCAATCTGGCCGTGGTCGCCGACGTGGACGGTTTTGAAAAATTCTTCGTCTTCCAGCGGGGTGAAAACGCCCCGCCCGGCGCAATCTGCCAAATCAATGATTCCCATCACCCCATCGGAATATTCGACGCGGATCTTGCAGCCAGCCAATGCCGTCACTTTTATTGGGCGAACCATGATTTCAAAATGCCATTGCAAAAATACGGCGTCAAGGCGCAAGCCCGTGCTGCGCTGAAGGCGCTGCGGAAATTAGCCCAGGGTTGCCGCGCAGCGACTACCCTGGGTTAAATCCAAAAAAGATTTTCTGCCCTGAAGGGGCAGCGCAACTTTCCCTTACGCGAAAAGATTGCTAATCTTTCCGCAATGGTAACGATGCGACATCCCAAGGCGTCCGCGTTTGTCCAGCAACGACTGTTTGCTGGCCTGTCCAGCTTTGCCGAATTGGAACAACGCATCGCCAGTCTGCCCGCCGAAAAATCGCGTGGCGACGCGCTCGAAGTTTTTGCCGAAGCTTATCTCGCCACGCAGCGCAAGCACGACGCCGAATCCGTCTGGCCGCTGGCGACCGCGCCGCTCGAAACTCTCGCCCGCCTGCAACTCGCCACGCAGGACTACGGCGTGGACGGCGTGCTCCAGACGCGCCTTGGAAAATTCTCCGTCTATCAAGTCAAGTTCCGCACCGGTCGCCCTGCGCTCACTTGGCGCGAGCTTTCCACCTTCATGGCGCTGGCGGACAGCCCGAACATCCACAGCCGCATCCTGCTCACGAACTGCGACGAACTTCCGTCCGTGTTGAACGACCGGCAGGGATTCTTTTGCATTCGCGGGTCGGATCTGGATCGGCTGGGAACGGAAGATTTCAAAACCATCGCCGCGTTGGCTGGCGGATTCCGTTTATTCAGCTCCGCGCAAAACGCCGCAGCCGCATCAGGCCGAAGCGTTGGAAAAAATTCTGCCCGCGTTCAAGGAACACGACCGCGTCTCGGCAATCATGGCGTGCGGCACAGGCAAGACACTCGTTGCCCTGTGGGTTACAGAAAAGATGCAGGCGTCGCGCATTCTTGTTCTTGTTCCGTCGCTCGCCTTGCTGCGGCAGATACTCCATGAATGGTTGCGCGAAACAAATCTGCCTGCGCTCGCCTATCTGTGCGTTTGTTCCGACCCGACGGTGAAGGAAGGGTTGGATACAATTGACACGAAGCAATCC
>JANYCI010000145.1 GCA_025360325.1 Limisphaerales bacterium
ATCGCACCGAGCCGGCATCTTTCAGCGGCGGGAATCATCCGCGAACCCGGAACAAGTCGGCCTCGCCACGAGCCTCTGGCGCAAGCCAATCACCCATTCCAACCCCGCCGCGCACCGCTTTCGATGACGCCAATGGTTAAAAGCTGCATTGCTCGCTCTTGGCTATCAAAGCAAATCTTGGGAATTTTCGGCGGGAAGAAAACCTTGTGCTTGTAATCATCAAGTTGTGTTTTGAATTCGGGATTCTGGTAAAAGGACGCAAACTCCTCAACAGAGAGGTTTGACCAAGGCAAAAGCTTTTTCATTTCAAAGAAACTTTATTGCGTTCTTCCAAACTTTTTCTCCAGTTCGCGGTAATTCATTTCAATCAGCGTCGGGCGGCCGTGCGGACAGGTGTAGGGCATCGCGCAGCGGCGCAAATCTTCGACAAGATTTTCCAGTTCCGCGCCGCGCAACGGGTCGTTGGCTTTCACGGCATGGCGGCAAACGGTTTTGGCGACGGTGTGTTCACCGAGGCGCGCGAGATTCACCTCGCGTCCGGCGGCGCGCAATTCATCCACGAGATCAAAAACAAAACGGCGCGAGTCCGGCACTTTCACGAACGGCGGCAGGGCGTCGAGCAGAAATGTTCGCTCGCCAAATTCATTCAAGCCCACACCGAGCCGCGAGAGCGCGGGCAATTGTTCGCGTAAAAATTGGGCGTCGCGCGGTGGCAGCTCGACGGTCTCCGGCAACAATAATTTTTGCGACGGCGTGGCCCCATTTTGTTCGAGGCGCGTCATCATTTGCTCGAACAAAATCCGTTCGTGCGCCGCGTGCTGATCGAGCAAGACGAGGCCGCGATCTGATTCCAGCACGACGTAAAGTTTGCCGATGACGCCGACCATGCGGAGGGGAATGTCGAGCAGGGGAACTGCCGAGGATGGAGGATGGAGGATGGAAGATGGCGCGTGATGCGTGATGCGTGATGCGTGATCGGGAATTGCCGATTGAATTTCTGGCGCGGGTGCGGCGGGTTCTGTTTTCGCCGCCGGTGGTGACGAAAAGCCCATTTTCAAAGGCGTTTGTGCGGCGGCGAGATATTGTGGCGGAGCGCTGGGAGCGGGTTTTAATTTTTCAGGAAAGTTCGGCAGCGTGGCGGTTTCTGGCGCAGCGGGCGGCGATGTTTGAAATTTCAAATCGGAAATTTCAGACTCTGCTCCGGGCGATTTGAAAATCGCACCGCCATTTTTTGCGGTGGCGGGAAAATTTTTCGGTTCGGAGTGAAACGCCAGCAGTGCCTCGTGCACGGCCTGCGCGACGAGTTTACGGATCTCAAACTCGCGGTGAAATTTCACCTCGCGTTTGGCGGGATGGATGTTCACGTCCACGGCGGCGGGATTGATTTCGAGGAACAGGCAGCAGACCGGGTAGCGGCCTTTCATGAGCGAATTATGATAGCCTTCGAGGAGCGCAAAATTGAGGCCGCGATTTTCCACGGGCCGACGGTTCACAAAAATGAACTGGCTTTCACGCGTGGCGCGTGAGACGCCGGGCGAGCCAATCAGCCCCCAGATGCGGATTTCTGATTTCAGGTTTCTGATTTCAGGTTTCTCCGTGGAGGCAGTTTCAAAAATATCTGTTTCGTCCGGCGGCAATTCTTTTCCATCGTCATCGAGCGTCGTGGAAAAATTTACCGGCAGCAGCTTTTCGCCGCCGAGCAGTGCGCGGAGCCGTTCGCGCAACGCCTCGATGCGGCTGGAAATGGCCGCACCAGATTTTTGCGGCGGCAGTTGCCAGACGGCGCGCGTGTCTTTGATGAAGGCGAAGGCGACTTCGGGAAAGGCGAGCGCGGCGAGCGTGAGATAATGCTGGATGTGGGCGGACTCGGTTTCCTCGGTGCGGAGAAATTTCCGGCGGGCGGGCAAATTAAAAAATAATTGCCGCACCTCGATACTCGTGCCCGGCGCGCTACCGGCGGCTTTCACCTCGGCGATGGTGCCGCCGTTCACGAGAATCTGCGCGCCTTCAGGAGAATCACTTTCGCGCTCGCGCGTGGTCAGCGTAAAGCGGCTCACGCTCGCGATACTCGGCAGCGCCTCGCCGCGAAAACCCATCGTGGCGATGGAGGCCAAATCTTCCGCGCGGCGAATCTTGCTCGTGGCATGACGTTCGAGGCAAAGCAGCGCGTCGTCGCGGCTCATACCGAAGCCGTCATCGGTCACGCGGACGAGGCTGCGTCCGCCCGCGCCAATCTCGACGGTGATTTTTTTGGCATCCGCATCGAGGGAATTTTCGACGAGCTCCTTCACGACACTAGCCGGGCGCTCGACCACTTCGCCGGCGGCGATCTGGTTGGCGACCTGTTCGGAAAGGAGTTGGATACGATTCACTTCCTGAATTTTGAAGTTCACCTGAAGAATGTCGAATTGAATTTATCGGATGGCTTCGGATGCGACCGTGCTTTAGGCGACGCCAATGCTCAAAAACGCCTCGGAAACCACCAATCATCCTATAAACACTAGGTTTTCTGCGAATTCTTGACAAAACGTCACCTAGCTGTAACATGAGTTCATTCGGGTAGCAGCACGTTTCTTCAGCGGGGTTCCCCACCCCCACCTCCTTGGCGTCTGCTGCCCGGATTTTCTTCTGGAGAATTTCCGTTAATTAGCTTGCTGCAAACATCCCAAAGCAAAACTTGACGCACGGCGGAAAATTTTTTATTGTCCACATCCCCCTTCGCGGGGGTGTAGCTCAATTGGTTAGAGCGCTGCCCTGTCACGGCAGAGGTTACGGGTTCGAGCCCCGCCACTCCCGCCATTTTTCACCGGCCTTTCTTGCGCTTTGCGAGAAAGGCCGTTTTTGCGCCGTCTCGCCGCGCTCCCAAAAACCACAAGCAAAAAGCGCCGTCCCGTTGGGGACGGCGCTTACATTTTTTCCAGGAAAAAATTAGAGCGTATTTTTGCCCGCTGCTTTTGCCTTGGCCCAGCGCGCCTTGGCGGCGGCGGCGATGGCGGCGCGGCCGGCGGCGCTCATGGTGCGTTTCTTTTTGCCAACGGGCTTACTCGGCTTGCCCGAGTTAATTTTCGCCCAGCGCGCCTTTTGGGCGGCGGCAATTTTGGCACGGCCAGCGGCACTCATGGCCTTGGACTTACCCGGCGGACGGCCCAGCTTGGGTTTGACGGTGGCGGTGGCCGCGCCACCAAGGATGCTCGACAGCTTGCTTTCCAAGGCAGTGATTTGGTCTTTCAACTTAGCCGCTTGGTTAAGTTGCGATGATGTGAGAGATAATAAGTTACTCATAGGTGGGTGAGTATAGGTAAACCTAAAAAAAGTGCAATAGGTTCATTTATGGGGTTAAGACTACAACCTTTAGACATTTTTTTATTTCAAATGTTCCCACGAACCGTGCTTGGCCAAATTATTTTTTGCTGCTAATTTTAAGTCGTGAATTTTTTCATCCAACAGAGCGAACTGCGCGACCTCTATAACAAGGTCGTCGCAGGCGAACGCATTACCGATGCCGACGCCCTCCGGCTTTTCGAGTCTAAAGACTTGAATGCCCTCGGTGCCATTGCTGACTTTGTGCGCGCTAAAAAAGTTGGCAACCGCGCGAGCTACATCATCAATCGCTACATCAACTACTCGAACTACTGCATCCTCTCTTGCCAGTTCTGCTCGTTCTCACGCAAGAAACGCGATGGCGACGGCTTCCAATTATCCATCGAAGAAATCGTCGGCAAAGCGCGCGAGGCATTGAAGCTGGGTATCACGGAGCTACACATCGTCGGCGGCTTGCATCCCTCACTGCCGTTCAGTCATTACACGGATATGTTGAAGGCGTTGAAGCAACTCGACGCGCGGCTACAACTGAAATGTTTCACCGCGATTGAAATTTTGCACCTCGCGTGGCTCGCTAAAAAATCCACCGAACAGACGTTGATTGAATTGAAAGAGGCTGGCCTCGCCTCGCTCACCGGCGGTGGCGCGGAAATTTTTCGTAAAGAGGTTCGCGAAAAAATCGCGCGTGGAAAAGAATCTGCAGCCGAGTATCTCGCCGTGCATCGCACTTGGCACCAGCTAGGTCAGCGCAGCACTTGCACGATGCTCTTTGGTCACGTTGAGACGCTGGCCGACCGCGTAGATCATCTGCGGCAGTTACGCGCGTTGCAGGATGAGACGCACGGGTTCACCGGCTTCATCGCGCTGCCGTATCAACCGGAGAACAACGGCATTCCCGTAGATCATCCACCGACGGGCTATGATTCACTTCGCACGTTAGCGGTTAGTCGCATCTATCTCGATAACTTTGATCATATCACCGCCTATTGGGTAGGTCTCGGATTGAAACTCGCGCAAGTCGCGTTGAGTTATGGGGCGGACGATTTGCACGGCACCATCATCGAGGAACATATCTTCCACATGGCTGGTGCCGGCACACCGCAGGGGCAGACCGAGGCGGAAATGATCAAGGCCATCCGCGAGGCGGGTCGCACGCCGGTGCAGCGAAATACGTTCTACGAACCGATCAAGTTTTTTGAAAACTCCGCCGCGTCAGACGTGCCGGAAAACACCGCGCGTTCAAAAGTGTTGGAAGATAATCTGGCGACGGCGTGAATAAATTTTTCCTCGTAAAAGATTTTTTACAAATCCTCCAGCCAGTCTGAAGTTTAACCTTTCAACCACTTCGCCACGTCAGCCGCGGCGTAGGTGATGAGAATGTCCGCACCGGCGCGGCGCATCGCGAGCAGGCTTTCCAACGTCACCGCGCGCTCATCAATCCAGCCGTTTTGCGCGGCGGCTTTGATCATCGAGTATTCGCCGCTCACGGAATACGCGGCAGTGGGCAGACCAAATTCTTTTTTCACGCGGTGGATGAGGTCGAGATACGCGAGCGCCGGTTTCACCATCACGATGTCCGCGCCTTCCTGAATGTCCAACGCCACTTCGCGCATCGCCTCATTCGCATTGGCCGCGTCCATTTGGTAACTACGGCGGTCGCCAAATTTCGGCGTGGATTCCGCCACTTCGCGGAACGGCCCGTAAAATGCCGAGGCAAATTTCGCCGCGTAACTCATGATCGGCGTGTCGAGAAATCCTTCGTTATCCAGTTCGGCGCGGATGGCGCGGACGCGTCCGTCCATCATATCGCTCGGCGCGATGATGTCTGCGCCAGCCTCGGCATGACTCGCCGCCGTGCGCGCGAGCAACGCAAGCGACGGGTCGTTCAAAATTTTTCTGCCAGCCACAATTCCGCAATGGCCATGCGCCATGTATTCACAGAGGCAAACGTCGGTGATGACCAGCAGCGAAGGCAATTCCTTTTTCAACAACCGCACGGTCTGCTGCACAATTCCGTTTTTCGCGTATGCACCGGAAGCGCGATCATCTTTTTTATCGGGAATACCAAACAGCAAAACTGCTGGCACGCCGAGCGCGTGCGCCGCTGTCGCCTCGCGCACGATTTCATCGGGTGACAATTGAAACACACCGGGCATCGCGTCCACCGGGCGGCGCAATTTTTTCCCGCTGCGCGCAAATAGCGGCAGGACGAGTTGGGCGACGTTCAACTGCGTCTCCGCCACCAGCCGCCGCAACGCGGGCGAGGTGCGCAGCCGGCGCGGACGAGAAATCGGAAATCCCGGATAATTCATGCGAGCAGAATAATTTTTTTCCGCCCCCGGCAAAAGAGCAAATTGTGAAGGAAGTTCACCTGTATTTTCAAATTGATTTCTGGATTTGCGCGCGGCCCGGATTACGGCGCGAGCTTTTTTGAAACTGGCAAACGCAATGCCAACGTTAGGCTTTAAGATTTATTATTCACCTTCAGAAAATCCTTGAAGGCAGCGCAATTGAAGAGCATCGGATAATCTTTTTTCATCGTCTCCAGCGGCACCTTGCCCCAGAGCGAATCCACCCAGCGACTCGGAAAATCTTTGCACTGCTGCGGCTTGACCGGTTGCACGGCACAGCCGCCCTCCGCGAGAAAAATGCATGAACCATCGGGCTGCTCCTTCAGCGCCAACCCGCGCCGATCCACCCGCAGCCGCAGGTGTTGCTCGATAAATGTTTCCTCGCTCATGCCGACGTGACCGGCGATCGCGGAGATTTCCGCCGCGTCCAACCGCACTTCACCCGGCCAGCGGCAGCAGGCCGTGCAACGTTGACATTCGACCGTGATCGGCATGTGTAAAACGCTCTTAAAAAATCTGATTCTTGTCCGCTTACGTCTGCGCGAGGCTATCAACTTTTGGAAACGATGCCCAGCCTCACGGCCTCATTTTGAATGTCCAAGCCCAGCGGTTTTTTCAATTCATCCAGTTTGGCAAAGCGTTCCTTTTCAAAACCGGCTTCGGTCAGGCAGCGTTTGATTTGCCACCAGCCGGCGTCCCAGTGTTCCACCTTGAACGTGGAGGTCGGCAAATCTTTGAACCGCTTGAAAAATGATTTGTAGATTTCGCGCGCCACGGCCAGCAGCGCTTCGCAGCGCGCATCCAGCTTTTGCGCGGCCAGCCAGTTCGCCATGAAACGATCCTCGGTGTCGCTTTTGAATGATTGTGCAATGTCGGAATCAGAAACTTCCCACTTCTTCACGACCGAATGTTTGAACGGGAAAAAGTGGTTCACGATTTGAAACGTCTTGCCTTTGTAATTCACATTTCGCAGCGAAGCCGTCTGGTTTGAATCGGTGAACAAACTCCACACGACGCATTGCCGGATGAAGGCCGCGCTGGGTTTTCCCTCAGGCGCGAGAAACTGGTCGCGGTCATTCAGCCAGGTCTTCTTCACGTTCTTGCGGACACCATAAACCACCATTGCCTGTTCAAAATTTTCCGGCGTCACAGATAACGCCCCTGCGCTGACGTAAGGCCCGGAGAGCAGTGCCACCTTGTTGTAATGCTGCACATCGTTGCCAGCACACATGAGCGAAGCGAGGAAGCCTTCGGCCACCCGGTCGCGAACATCAGTGTTGCCGCCTTTGACAGAAATGGCGCTGCCAAACGGCGGAAAAATTTTCGTGGCATCGGGGCGCGTAATCCACTTGCTCAAAAATTTGTCGCGATGCTCCGACACGATGACTTTGTGGCCGAGCTTGCTGGTGTCTTCATCCAGCACGGTGACTTCAATCTTTTGCCCTTCCAGTTTTTTCCGCTGCGAAAGATTCCAAATTAGAAATCCGACCGGAAACGCATTGCTCGCTTGCGTGCCGGAAAAATTGGCAGACGAAAACACAAAGCCATCCTCAAAGCTGCATTGAAAAACCTTGTCGCGGAATTTCTGGTCGTTGTTCGCGTTGACATATTTCAGCGTGGAGAACAAACCGAGGTGCGCTTCTTTGTCTGCGAATTCTTTGCGGATGCGGAATAGAAACTGTGCGAACAGTTCGCGCGAGACTTCACCCAGGCTCTGCGCGTGCATGAGCGGGCGGATTTTTGTGTCGCTCACTCCCTTCTTGCTTTCGCCGGAAAACCCGGCCTTCTGCGACGTGGCGAACGGCGGATTGATGAAGATGATCCACTTGATGTTCGGGTCGTAAAGGTCGCGCCGAAGATTTTCCGGCTTCTTGCTGCCACGGTCAAAGAGCGACTGGTCGTCAAAAATATCTTCAATATCGTCGTTGAGATAGTCGTATTGAAACACCGTCGCGCCGGGGAAGACGCGCTTGCAATGTTGCACGTCTTCAGGCGAGAGCGTCGAAAGATAAATGCTTTTGTAGGCATCGGCGGGCAGAAACCATTCGAGATTGCCCGTGCCAGCGGCCATGTCCCAAAGCCGATAGCCGCGCGTCCACCACTTCGGGCCGACAACTTTTTCGAGATACGCATGCGCCTTGCGCGCAAAGGCGACGGGCGTGAAAAATTCACCGGTGAAACGACGAATCGGTTCGTCCGTCAGGCGGTCCACCTTCGCGAGTATGTTGCGAACCGTGGCTGCGTCCGTGACTTTCTCGTAGTTCGACCAAAACCACTCGTAGTCTTTCGGCAGAATTTTCTTCGCACGTTTTTCTTCCGGGCCGATGAGGAACACGACCTTGTTTTCCTCGCGGTTGTATTCCGAGCGGCCCTCTTGGATGTCACAGAGAAAATAACGCGATGGCTTCGTGCCGTTGCGGACGTTTTCGCCAAAGCATTTGTTCCAGTAGTCGAAAACCTCTTCAAAATTTTCCTCGGTGATGAGTTTCTTGACGCGGAAATCTAGCTCTGCCTGCTTGCTGCGGAACTGCTCCAGACGAGCCGAAAACAATTCGTATTCCGCCTCGTCCGTGATTTCAAAAACCTTGATGGCGTCCGTCTCCGGCGCGGCAGCGAGATCGGCCACGAGTTTTTCGTCCGGCTGGCTGGGGGCGAGTTCCCAGTCGTATTTAGATTCGTTGCCGTAAAATTTTTTCCAGCGATGCGTCTCCGTGAAAAAAGCCTGATCCAAATCCGCGATGCAGACAACCGGCGGCACGGGCCGGTCCGCGTAACCCAGCCGCAGGCGGCGAACGTAATACATCACCTGCGCCAGCACGGCGGCGCGGGCCTGCCGTTTCTCCAGATTGCGCTGGAACTTGAACTCGAAGAAAATTTCCGGCGAGTAGAGGTCGTGGCGAAATTCCGTGTCATAATCCAGCGCGAAGTGTTTCGCGTAGGCGTGTTTGACTTCCTCCTCGGTCTTGGCCTTGCCGAGAAGTTTGGTGAAGCTGGGAAAATTTTTCGCCATGATTCATTTCACACCGCCTGCTGCCCGCCGCCATCCGCGCCGCCGCCATCAAGATCAATCAGGATTTCACGCGGCTCCGCACCTTTGCTTTCGCCGACGATGCCGCGGCCTTCGAGTTCATCCATGATGCGCGCGGCTCGGCCGTAGCCGAGGCGCAGGCGGCGTTGCAGCAGCGAGACGCTCGCCTTCTGCTCGCTGCGGATGACTTCGATGCACTGCTGGATAATTTCTTCGTCCTCATCAATGCCGCTTTCGATGTCGCCGTTGGGCGTGGGTTTGGAAAGTTCCTTGTGGATTTCCGGCACGAAACTCGGCCCGCCTTGCGTGGCGATGAAGCCGACGATGTCTTCCAATTCTTTGTCGGTGATGAGCGCACCTTGCGCGCGTTTCAAATTTCCCGAACCGGGCGGCAGATAAAGCATATCGCCTTTGCCGAGCAATTTGTCCGCGCCCATCGCATCGAGAATCGTGCGCGAGTCCACGCGGCTCGCGACTTGGAATGCGATGCGCGCCGGGATGTTCGCCTTGATGACGCCGGTGATCACGTCCACGCTCGGCCGCTGTGTGGCGACGATGCAATGAATCCCCGCCGCGCGCGCCATCTGCGTGATACGCGCGATGGCCATTTCCACATCGGCAGGCGCGACCAACATCAAGTCCGCCAGCTCATCAATGATGACGACGATGTAGGAAAGTTTTTCGGGAATGATGATGTCTTCTTCGCGCGGCACGACGATCTCCTCGTCAATCTCCACGGCAAAACCGCCCGCGCCCGCCTCGACTTTTTCTTTTTTGACCGCGAGCGGCAGTTCCAATTCCTGTTCCGGCAACGGTTTATTTTTCGGTCGGTCGTTGAAGGATTTGATGTTGCGGACACCGACGCGCGCAAAAATTTTGTAGCGCTTTTCCATCTCGTTCACCACCCAGCGGAGCGCAAGCAACACTTTTTTGGGATCAGTCACAACGGGAACAACCAAGTGCGGCAGCGCGTTGTATTGCTGTAACTCGACGACCTTCGGATCAATCATCACGAAGCGCAATTGATCCGGCGAGAAGCGGTAAAGCAGCGAGGCGATGATGGAATTGATGCAGACGGATTTGCCGGAGCCAGTCGAACCGGCGATGAGCATATGCGGCATTTCCGCGAGGTCCGCGATGATGGGATGGCCGTAAACGTCCTTACCAAGCGCGATGGGAATACGCGCCTTGCTGTTTCGCCATTCGTCGGACTCGAACAAATCGCGCATGATGACCTTCGTCTTGATGAGGTTCGGCACCTCGATGCCGACGGAAGATTTTCCCGGCACGGGCGCGAGGATATGAATGCGTTCCGCCTTGAGCGCGGCGGCGATGTTGTTGGTCAGCGCGGTGATTTTTTCCAGCTTCACACCCGGTGCGGGATGCAATTCGTAGCGCGTAATCGTCGGGCCTTTCGTGATGTCGCCGAGCGAAACTTCGATCTGGAATTGCGCGAGCGTTTGCTGCATCAGCCGCGCGTTGGCCATCAATTCTTCTTTCGATTCCGTCGGCTTCACCGTCATGTCAGCGTGCTGCAAAAAATCCATCGAGGGCAACTGATAATTCCCGATCATCGGCACGCTCGCCACCGTCATCGGCTTGGGTTTGCGCGGCAACGGGCGCGGGCGCGGTGCGGTGGGCAATAGCATGGAACCATCCGCGATCGTGATGACGGGATCCGTTTTTGCCGCCGCCAAAATGTCTGCGGCGGCCTCATCTGGGAGTGCGTCCGTCTTGGCGGCGGGTTTTGGTTCATCGCCCGCCGGCAGGATGCCGGCGCTCCCGGTTGGCGTCGCCGGTTTGATTTCGCCGGCATGAATCACCTCGCCCACTTGCATGGCTTCCGCTGCGGGAACAATTTCCTTGGGCGTTTCGGTTTCGGGCAAAGTAGTTTTGCGTGCGCGCAGGCCTTTGTTTTGCGGGACGCTCAAATCGCGCACGGTCGGTTCCGGCACGGGCAAACCATCGGCGCCGAGGCCGCTGGCAATTTTCTCGAATACTTTCTCAGCGGGCTTTTCAGCGAACTTTTCAGTTTTGCCAGCCGCTTTTTCCAACTCACGTTTTTGTTTCTCCAAATCTTGCGCGCGTTTTTCCAAAGCCGCTTCTTCCGGCGATTTGAATTCCGGCACCGGCGCAAAATTTTCCCGGCGCAGCAGCAGTTGCACCCAGCCGCCAAGATGGAAATTCGTCAGGAACAACAGGCTGATTAAACCGAGCGCGGAATAAACAATCGTCGCGCCCAATTTGCCGAGCAGAAAAAAACCAAACTCCCAGTTCGCTGTCTGACCGAATGAGAGATAGCCAAGAAAACCGCCCGCGCTCGTGATTCCTTTGGATTCGGCAAATCTTCCATTGTGACCGCCAGCGAGATATAGCACGCCACTCACCGCCACCAGCAGCAGAAACGTCCACAACAGCGACCGCAACAACCGCTCATGCAGATAGCCACAAATATTCAACCAATAGCTAATCCCAAAAAGAACCAGTAACGGCGGCAGCAAATAAGCCGCGCCGCCAAGCATGAAAAACGAGGCATAGCCCAGCCATGCGCCCAACGTTCCGATCCAGTTGTGCGGGGAAACATTTTGGTGCGTGGTCAGAAACGAGAGGTCGCTTTTGTCAAACGAGAGTTGCGCGAAGAACAGCGGCAGCGCTATGAAGAGAATCAGGACGATGCCGACAACATCGTTGAAAATATGATTATGATTATCGCCCGGCTTGCGTGACATGGCCGCAGCGTAACAACCCAGCGCAGCGGTTCAAAGTAATTTGGTGTGGCAAGAACGCTTGCCTGCGTCATTTTTTCCTCCTGTTTTTTTTCGTGTATTTCGTGTATTTCGTGGTTGAAATTTTTTGCACATGAAAGCCATTGCCCTCCCTGCCGCGCTGTTCACGCTCAACCGCGAACGCCTGAAATTGTTGCCGCGTTCGCTCGCCGTGCTGAACGCCAACGACATCATGCCCACCAACGCCGATGGCTCGATGGGGCATCTGCAAAACGCCGACCTGTTTTATCTCACCGGCATTCATCAGGAGGAAACCATTCTGCTGCTCGCGCCGGACGCGTTTGATCCGAACCACCGTGAAATTTTATTTCTGCGCGAACCGAGCGAGCACCTGAAAATTTGGGAAGGTCATAAGCTCACGAAGGAACAGGCGACGAACATTTCCGGCATCAAAAATGTAAAATGGCTCGCGGAATTTCCGGGAATTTTTCGGCAGGTGATTTGCGAAATAGAAAATGTTTTCCTCAACAGCAACGAGCATCAGCGCGCCGATGCGACCGTCGAAACGCGCGACACGCGGTTCATTCGTGACTGCCAAAAAAATTTCCCGCTGCACCGTTATCATCGCCTCGCGCCGCTGATGCACGAACTGCGTTGCGTGAAATCGCCCTTTGAAATCAAGGCGATTCAAGCCGCGTGCGCCCTGACGGGCAAAGGGTTTCAGCGCGTCTGCAAATTTTTGAAGCCCGGCGTGAACGAGGCGGAGGTCGAGGCCGAGTTCGCACATGAATTCATCCGCGCCAAGGGACAATTTGCCTATCCGCCGATCATCGCGGGCGGCGCGAACAATAATATTTTGCACTACAACCAGAATGATCAGCCGTGCAAAAAAGGTGATTTATTGCTGCTCGATGTTGGCGCGGGTTTGGGAAATTACATGAGCGATATGACGCGGACGATTCCCGTGAGCGGAACCTTTTCACGCCGACAGAAACAAGTTTACAACGCCGTGCTGCGGATTTTCCGCGCACAAGTCGCCGCGTGTGTTCCCGGAAAAACGACCAAGGATTTGCGCCTCGAATGTGAAGAGCGCACGGCGAAGGAGTGCGTTGACCTCGGCCTGCTGAAAATGTCCGAGCTCAAAAAGCAGAAGCCGGATGCGCCCGCCGTGAAAAAGTTTTTCATGCACGGCGTCTCGCATCCCATCGGCCTTGATGTGCATGATGTGACTTACAACCATTTCAAAATCCAGCCCGGCTGGGTGCTGACGGTGGAGCCGGCGATTTACATCCCGTCGGAAAATTTTGGCGTGCGATTGGAGAACACCGTGGTTGTCACCGAGAACGGCCAGCTTGATCTGATGGCGAACATTCCGATTGAGGCGGATGAGATTGAAACTTTGATGAACCGCAGAAAATAATTTATGAGCAAACCCTTCTGGAGCGGCGTTTTTCCCGCCCTCACTACGCAGTTCAATCGCGACCAGTCGCTCGACCTCGACGCAACGGCGGCGCACGCGGAAGTTCTCATCAAGTCCGGCGTGACCGGTTTTGTTTTCCTCGGCTCGCTCGGCGAAAATCAACCGATGCTCGCGTCAGAAAAACGTCTCGTCATCGAGGCGATGGTCAAGGCCGTGAACGGTCGCGTGAAAGTTTTGAGCGGCGTCGCGGAAACCAGCACTGCCGAGGCGTGTCGCTTCGCGCGCGATGTTGAGAAGCTCGGCGTGGACGGCATCATGCTCATGCCCGCGATGCTTTACAAAGGTGATCCGCGCGAGACGATGGCGCATTTCCGCACCGTCGCGAAGGCGAGCGATTTGCCGATCATGATTTACAACAATCCGTTGAGCTACGCGAACGACGTCACGCCGGAGATGTTCGCGCAGCTTGCGGATGAGAAAAAATTCGTCGCGCTCAAGGAAAGTTCCGGCGATGTGCGCCGCATCACGGATCTGCACAACACGGTCGGCGATCGTTACGCTCTGTTCACCGGCGTGGACAACCTCGCGCTCGAAGCGAGCATCCTGGGCATAGACGGCTGGGTGGCCGGCAGCGGCATCGCGTTTCCGGCGGAGAATCAGTATTTCTGGGAACTCACACGGCGCGGTGAATGGGACAAGGCGCGCGAAATTTACCGCTGGTTCACGCCGCTGCTGCATCTCGATGTCAGCACGAAGTTCGTGCAATACATTAAGCTCGCCGTGCAGGAAGCCGGACTGGGCAAAGAATACGTCCGTGCGCCGCGCTTCATGCTCGCAGGCGAAGAACGCAAGCGCGTTTTGAAAATCATCCACGACGGCATCAAGAGCCGCCCGAAAATTCCGAAGCGAGCCACAGATGTTCACAGATGAAACACAGATAAGAAATCCGCAGTTGACGCAGATTCACGCCGATGAAAATTTAATCTGCGAAAATCCGCGTCATCTGCGGATAAACTTTTCCCTATCTGCGTTTCATCTGCGAAAATCTGTGGCCAAAACCCTGCTGGATTCTGAATTCTGGCTCCTGTATTCTGCCCCGATGTTCGATATCGTTCGTCCGCAAATTTCTACCGCCGCCGACAAGCTCACGCACTTGCGGAGGTTTCTTTGACGTCGCCAAATTGACCCAACGGCACGCCGAACTCGAATCGCAGATGACCGGCGAAAATTTCTGGAACAACCAGGAAGCTGCGCAGAAAGTCATCAACGAAACGAACGACATCCGCAACAAACTCGAACCCATCGCGCGCTTCGGTAAACAGGTTGAAGATTTGCAAGTCATGCTCGAACTCGCCGCCGAGGAACCGGAGGCGATGCAAAACAAACTCGAACTCGAGATGGAGGCGGACACGAAAAAATTGTTCGCCGACCTCGATACGTTTGAGTTGAAAACGTTCTTGAGCGGCCCGCACGACAAGTGCAATTGCATCTTCACGATCAACTCCGGCGCGGGCGGAACCGAATCGCAAGACTGGGCGGAAATGCTTTCGCGGATGTATGGCCGCTGGTTTGATTCGCGCGGCTGGAAATGGGAGGTCACCGACGCGCTGCAAGGCGACACCGCCGGATTAAAGACCGTCACCTTCCGCGTTGAGGGCGAGAACGCCTACGGATTTTGCAAGGCTGAACGCGGCGTGCACCGGCTCGTGCGCATCTCGCCGTTCGATTCCAACAAACGCCGCCACACGAGTTTTTCCAGCGTGGACATTGTAGCGGAACTGACTGACTTGCTCGAAACCGACATCGTAATTCCGAAAGTAGAAATCCGGCGCGATACTTACCGTTCCGGCGGCAAAGGCGGACAGAACGTGAATAAAGTGGAAACCGCCGTCCGTCTCACGCACATTCCCACCGGCCTCGTCGCCGCGTCACAAGCCCAGCGCAGCCAGGTGCAGAACGAAGCCACCGCGCTGGCGATGTTGATCTCCAAACTTTACGCGCTGAAGCTTGATCAAGCCAAAGGCGAGATGGAACGTTTTTACGGCGACAAAGGCAGCATCTCGTGGGGCAACCAGATTCGCAGCTACGTTTTCCAGCCGTATCGCATGGTAAAAGATCTGCGCACCGGCGAACAATCCAGCGACGTGCAAGCCGTGATGGACGGCGCGCTCGACCCGTTCGTGAACGCCTGGCTCCGCGCCGGCTGCCCGCTCAAGCGCATGCAAGGCGTCAAAGATGATGAGGAATAAGTATTGTTATGGCTGACAACCTTGGCCACGAACGGGAAAATCGGAGAGACAAAATCCGTAATTGGGATCCACATCGCTCAACA
>JANYCI010000177.1 GCA_025360325.1 Limisphaerales bacterium
TTGACACCGCTTGCGAAAATCGCTAAATCATCGCCCACACTATGCAACCCATCCAACTACAGTGGATTGATTACACCATCCTCATCGCTTACGTCGCCTTTGTCATCGGCATCGGCTGGACGCTCGCGCGCTACATGAAAACCTCGGCGGACTTTCTCACGTCTGCCCGCTCCATCCCGACGTGGGTCACTGGCCTCGCGTTTATTTCGGCAAACCTCGGCGCGCTGGAACTCGTCGGCATGGCCGCGAGCGGTGCGAAATACGGTATCAGCACCGCGCACTTCTATTGGGTCGGCGCGATTCCCGCGATGATTTTTCTCGCCGTGTTCATGATGCCGTTTTATTACGGCTCGAAAGCGCGCTCGGTTCCTGAATACTTGAAGATGCGTTTCGATGAACGCGTCCGTGCGCTGAACTCCATTGCGTTCGCAGTGATGACCATTTTCGCGTCCGGCATTTCGATGAACGCTCTCGCGAAACTGCTCCACTCCCTGCTCGGCTGGGATTACAACGTCGCGCTCTGGGTCAGCTCCGGCGTCGTGCTGCTCTACGTTTTAAAAGGCGGACTTACCTCCGCGATCTACACGGAAGTCTTGCAGTTCTTCATGATTGTGCTCGGCTTCGCGCCCGTCGTTTATCTCGGCCTCAAAGACGTCGGTGGCTGGGGATCAATGAATCATTCGCTGCAAGCCGTCGCCACAAATCCTGCCGCGCTCAATCTCAAGGAAGCCGGCGTGACCTACGCCAACAACGCGTGGACGAGCGCGTGGCAACCGGTGCTCGCCGGCCCTGCCGCCAATCCGATGGGTGTGGATTGGTTCGCGATGATCTTCGGTCTCGGCTTCGTTTTGAGCTTCGGTTATTGGTGCACCAACTTCCTCGTCGTCCAACGCGCGATGGCCGCAAAAAACATGACCGCCGCGCGCAACACGCCGCTCGTCGCCGCTGTGCCGAAAATGTTTTTCCCGTTCCTCGTCATTGTTCCCGGTATGATCGCCGCCGCGCTTTGCACGATGCCGGATAAAAGTTATCGCATTCCGCCGCCGGTCGTGGCGCAGGCCAATTATGACAAAGCGATTGAGGTGGTGAAGAATACCAGCCCGACAGATTCTGCGGCGGCGGCAAAAACCGTCGGCGAAGTGCTCGGCACAAAAGCCGCGCCGATAAAAATTGCTGCGGAAAAAATCAGTTCGCTGGTAGCCGCCAATGCCGCGAGCAAATTGACGGACACGCAAATTCAACAAGGTCTCTACAACAGCATCGCGGAAAATGATTACGACGGCGTGATCCTGTCGCTTGTGAAAAAATACTGTCCCGCTGGTCTGCTCGGCCTCGCGCTTACCGCGTTGCTCGCGTCCTTCATGTCCGGCATGGCGGGCAACGTGACCGCGTTCAACACCGTGTTCACCTACGACATTTACCAAGCCTACTTCGCGAAAGGCAAAAGCGACGCGCATTATATGTGGATGGGCAAAGTCATCACGGTCGTCGGCATCATCTTGAGCATCGGCGCGGCGTATTTTGCCTCGATGTATAACAACTGCATGGACATCATCCAACTCGTGTTCGGCTTCGTGAACGCACCGCTGTTCGCGACGTTCCTGCTGGGTATGTTTTGGAAACGCACCACGGCTACGGGCGCGTTCATCGGCCTGTTCGGCGGCATCGGCAGCTCCGCGCTGTTCCACGCGCTGACCATCGCGCAAGGCAACGCAACGGGACTCAAAGGCGGCTATCTCAAAGTCGTCTCGACGTTCCCCAGCGAAATGGCGCAGAACTTCTGGCTCGCGGCATTTGCCTTCACCGCGTGCTTCACCTTGACGCTGGTAATTTCACTCGCAACCAGTCGCACCAAGTCGGATGCGGAATTGAAAGGCCTCGTCTATTCGCTCACGCCAAAAATCGTGGACAACAATCAGCCGTGGTTTAAGCGCCCCGCCGTCGTCGGCACGGTGCTGCTGATTGTGTGCGTCATCTTGAACGTCATTTTCTGGTGATGTGAACTGAATTCAAAATCTAAACTCCAAAATCTAAAATAAAATTATGGGACTCGATATCCGCTGGCCGATTGGCCTCATGTTCACACTCATCGGCGCACTGCTGACTGTTTTTGGTCTGGTGACAAAATCCGATCACGCCATTTCACTAGGCATCAACATCAACTTCATCTGGGGCATCATCCTGCTGGTGTTCGGCGTGCTGATGTTATTCGGTGCGATGAATGGCAAAAAAAATCCGCCGGCGAACTGAAGCGGCGATTGCTTTCACTGCGCCAGGGAATTATTCTCCGGCGCATTTTTATTTTATGAACCTCAAAGAACTGACCACGTTCATCGCCGCTGAATTTCAAAAAACTTACGGCCGCGCACCCCGCTACATCGCCGCCGCGCCGGGTCGCGTCAACGTCATCGGCGAACACACGGATTACAACGACGGCTTCGTTCTGCCGATGGCCATTGAGTTTTACACGATCATGGCGGCGGACAAGCGGACCGATGGCGCGGGCGTGGTCACCCTGCGCAGCACGTCGCAGCCAGACACGGCGACGATTGATTTGTCACAGCCAGTTAAACCCAGCACGCCCAAGTGGGGGAATTATCCGCGCGGCGTGTTCGCCGGATTTCAGGCGCGCGGCGTGAATCCCGGCGGACTTGATGTGCTGGTGCATTCCACCGTGCCGCTCGGCAGCGGCTTGAGCAGCAGCGCCGCGCTGGAAGTTTGCACCGCGACGTTGATTGAAGCCGTCACGGGCAAGACGATTGACCCGATTGAAAAAGCCTTGCTCGCGCAGAAGGCGGAACATGATTTCGCGAACGTTCCCTGCGGCATCATGGATCAATTTATTTCCGCGCTCGGTCGCGAAGGTCATTTGCTCCTGCTCGATTGCCGCACGCGCAAAACGGAACTTGTGCCGATGAACGATGCGTCTGTCGCGTTGCTCATCATCAACACGAACGTGAAGCACGAGTTGTCCGGCGGCGAATACGCCGAACGCCGCGCGCAGTGCGAAGAAGCCGCGCGCAATCTCGGAGTAAAATCTTTGCGCGATGTGACCTCCGAGCAGCTTGAAGCGAACAAAAGCAAGTTGTCCGAACTTGTGTATCGCCGCGCGCGTCACGTCATCGGCGAAATCGCGCGCACACCGCAGGCGGCCAAGGAAATTCGCGCCTCGAATTGGACGCGCGCTGGTGAACTCATGTATGCCAGCCACGCCGCGCTGCGCGATGACTACGAAGTGAGCTGCCAAGAATTGGACGTGGTCGTGGAAATCGCGGCAGGCATTGGAAACGCTGGTGGAATTTACGGTTGCCGCATGACTGGCGGCGGCTTTGGCGGCTGCTGCGTGGCGTTGGTGCGCGCGGTGGAAATCAAGTCCATCGCCAAACAAATCGAGGCGGCCTACAAAATGAAAACAGGAATTGACGCCACCGTTTTCAGTTCCCGCCCAGCGGCGGGCGCGACGATTATCAAAGGCCTCTCCTAATTTTGATTGGCAAACCGCCCGTCATTTGCGTTTTAAGTCGCGCCTTGAAAGCACAAAAATCCCGCGCTTGTATAGTGAGATAAGCAGAAACACCACAAGCAGTCCAAACAGGATATAAACTGAATACTCCTTGGTTTTTCGCCAGGTAATTCGCCAGTCGTAAAGCTTCATCAACGGCTGAACTTTGTCGGGTGGGCAACCATATTTCAAAGCTAGATCGAGGACGCCTTTGGCTGATTCAAGTGTTGCCGTAGTGGCTTCGATGGCTGCATAGTCAAACAGTAGGCTCGCTACTGAAGCATCAGGTGGTTTGACAAATTTCAGGCGCTCGGCGAGTTGATGTTGTATGGCTTTAGCCACATAAATCGGCTCAATCCTTTCGCCATCTACAAGGACATCAAGTTTTTCCGGTTGAAGTTCCAACACCGAATGTTTCTTGAAAAAGTTCGGGTCGTTTTGCTGAAAAATTTTAGCCTCAAGAATTTTCACATGCAACCACTCTGTTCCCTCATGTGCATCTGGTTCGCGTCGTATTTCTTCCTTGATCCATTTAAGGGCGGATTCGTTGTGGCCGGATAATTCATAGGCCGTTCCCAGATTACCTGCGACAAAAAATTTTCCCCGGCTTTTCGTTTTCCAAAGTTTCTAAAAGTTGAACCGCCTCCTGACTGCGACCGAGATACATCAAGGCGACCGAATAATCACTCCGGTCATTGAAGTTGGTCGAGCCGCGCAGTTCGGCTTCCATTTTCACGCCCTCAGGATGGGTGTCCACGTCCAAATAATGACGCAGAGTCCACGTCGCACTCCTGCCGCCAGTTTTGCTTTCGCCGTTATATTTTGTCCCGACAGTATTAATGCAACCGAATACAGAACGAATGGAGAAAAGAATCGCACAAAAAATAGCTGTGGCCTTCATCGCTGAAACATATTCAACGAACTCTAATTCCGCTAATGATTTCTTGGAGATTTCCCGCTTTGTTCGCTTCGCGCCGTCGTTTAGATTCTGCACATGGTTTTTCTTCGGCAATGGCTGGTGATTTTCTGCGTGCTCGTCTTGGGCAGCGGCTCGCTTTTGGCAGCGAGCACGCGGGAGGAACGCGCGCTCAACGCGGCGCAACAGACCTTCAACGACAAAGTATTTGACCGCGCGGAGACGGAGTTGGGACAGTTCATGAAGAATTATCCCAAATCCACAAGCGTGCCCTTGGCCGCGTTGCTGCAAGCGCAAGCGCAGTTTCAGCAGGGAAAATTTTCGGAAGCTTTGCAATCGCTCGCCGCTCGCCGCGACTCGGCGGGTGTGCTGACGGATAAGTTTCTTTACTGGACGGGCGAGGCGCAGTTCCAGACGAACGGTTTTGCAGACGCGGCGGAATCGTATGCCGCCGTGGTGAAAAATTTTCCAGGATCCTCCGTGCGATTACCAGCGGCGGTCGCGGCGGCGGCGGCGTGGGAAAAAATTGGTGACTGGGAAAAGATCAGCGCGCTGCTCGGCGACGCGAATGGAATTTTTCAGCGCGCGGCGCAAACCAATGCCAGCAACGGACAAATCATCAACGGTCGATTACTGCTCGCCCGCGCGCTCTCGGCGCAAAAAGATTTTACCGCGTCCGTTGAAGTGCTGACGGCTTTGGATGTCCAACTACTGACGCCGGAACAGAAATGGAAAAAAAATTCACTGTTGTTCTCGGCCAAATTAGCGACCGGCGAAACCACGGCGGCGATGTTGCTGGCGACGAATTTACTGGAGCTGGCGCGCAGTGAAAATAATTCCGACTGGCAGGCGGACGCGTCGGCCAAACACGGCGCGGCCTTGGAAGCAATGGGGTTTTTGACCGAGGCCGCCACGACGTTTCGTGACGGGTTGTCCACCAATGCGCCCATTGAAAAACAGCGCGAGGCCATTTTGAAATACGCCGCGCTGGCGGCGGCACAAAAAGATTTTACGAACGCTGAAGCGGCGCTGGAAAAATTTCTCACCACCGCGCCGGAGTTGGACGTGGCCGACCTCGTGCTGCTGACGCTGGGCGAATTGCACTTGAAGGATTTTGCGGCGACGAACCATCTTGTCGCGGCGCAGGCGCAATTCGACCGGCTGTTGAACGGCACGCCGGACAACGCGCTGGCGGGAAAAGCTTTTCTCGGTCGCGGCTGGGTTTTCTGGCTCGCGGAAAAATACGAGCCGGCGTTGGCGGATTTCAAAAATGCCACGACCCGGCTACCGGTGACGAACGACCTAGCGGTGGCGATTTTCAAGGCGGCGGACGCGGAGTTCGTGCTGAAAAAATTTGCGGCGGCGCGGGATGATTACAAATTGCTGCTGAAAAAATTTGCCGGTTCAGCGGCAGTCATCAATTCGCTGGGCGACCGCGCACTTTACCAAATTGTCCGCGCCAATCTGGAATTGAAAGATCGTCCCGGTGCGGAAGCCGCCTTGAAGGAACTGCTTGCCCGTTTTCCCAAAACCGGCGTGGCGGAAAACAGCCTGCTGCTCGCGGCGGAAAGTTTTTCTGATTTCAGTTCGCCGGCGGCGGCGCGCGAATTGTTGCGGCAGTTTGCGGAAGTTTTTTCCATATCGCCGCTGCGGGCGGAGGCCGCGTTCGTGCTGGCGCAAACGTATGAGCGGGAAAAAAACTGGTCGGCGGCAATCACAAACCATGAGGCGTGGCTTAAGAATTTCCCGACGAACAGCTTGTTGCCGCAGGTGATCTACGCGCAGGCCTGGGCGAACCAGCAAGCGGGTCGCGAAGCGGATGCGTTTCTCCTATTCTCAAATTTTGCCGCGCAATTTCCAGCCAGCACCAACGCGCCGCTGGCACAGTGGTGGGTGGCGGATCATTTTTTTCGCGCGCGGGCGTTCGAGGCGGCGGAAAAAAATTACGAGGTGGTGCACCAGACCGAGGGGTGGAAAACTTCACCGCTGTTTTATCCGGCGCAGTTGATGGCCGGACGTGCGGCGATGGGCCGGCAGGGCTATAAAGATGCGGAGGCGCACCTCGTCCCGCTCATCAACGAAGCCGCGTGGCCGTCGGAACTCGGAGCGCAGGCGCGCTTCGCTTATGGCGCGGTGCTGATGCAGATGCCGTCCGCCGACACCAACAGCCCGCTGGCGAACCTCACCATCGCGACGAATATTTTCGATCAAATTTTCAAAGCCTATCCCACAAACCAAGCCGGCCTGCGCGCGCTCGGCGAACTCGCCAACTGCGCCGTGCAGCTTGGCGATTTTTCGGTGGCGACGAATTTTTATCTGCAAGTGGCGAATTCGACTTTCGCCGATGCCGCGATGCAGGCCCAAGCGCGGGTCGGACTGGGGCTGGCGTATGAAAAAATGGCGTCCGCCTTGCCACCCGAAGCGCGCAAACTATTTTTGGACCGCGCAAAAAATTCTTATCTCGATGTTGTGGCCAGCGCGACCAATCCGATGCACGAGGAAATCGCCGAGGAATTTTGGGTGAAGAAAGCCGGACTGCTGGCGTTGCCGCTGCTGTCGCCGGAAGGCGTCTGCCCAACAAATTATTTCAACCGCATGGAACGGTTGCTGCCGCAGCTCAAGGTGACGCTGGAAAAAAAACGGGCAGCCTGGGGCGCGGGGAAAAATTAACGCCGTTTGACACGCCCGCCGCCCGCATCTAATTTCTACCTGCATGAACGCTACTGTTGCCAGCCCGAAAGTCGTCAACCTCACGCCCCGCGCGGTCGAGGAGGTGAGGTCGCTGCTCACGCTCGCGGAAAACGCCGGCAAACACATGAGATTTTACGTCGAGCAAGGTGGCTGCTCTGGGATGCAATACGGCATGATTTTCGACGAGTCGCGCGCTGACGATCTGGTGGCGGATAACGATGGCGTGACGGTTTTGGTGGACGCCATCAGCGCGGATTTTTTGCGCGGCACGGTCGTTGATTTCAGCGACGAACTGACCGGTGGCGGTTTCAAAATCACCAATCCGAACGCGAAGCAAAGCTGCGGCTGCGGAAAATCCTTCGAGGCGTGATTTTTCTTTTTGCCAAAAATGTCCGCTAAACAAAACCCTCCGATTCATCCAGACGTCCGCATCGGCCATGTGCATCTCAAAGTCGCGGATCTGGAACGCGCGCTGAAATTTTACTGCGAGGTGCTGGGCTTTGAATTGCAGCAGCGCCTTGGTTCGCAGGCGGCGTTCATCTCGGCGGGCGGTTATCATCACCACATCGGCTTGAACACTTGGGAGAGCCAAGGCGGTTCGCCGCCGCCGCCCGGCACGACTGGGCTGTATCACGCGGCAATTTTGTATCCCACCCGCGCGGCGCTGGCGGATGCGCTGCGACGCCTACTCGCGGCGGGAGTTGAAATAGATGGAGCCGCCGACCACGGCGTGAGCGAGGCGATTTATCTGCGCGACCCGGACGGCAACGGCTTGGAATTTTACTGGGATCGTCCGCCGGAAAATTGGCCGCGCATGGCCTCGGGCGAACTCGCGATGTTCACCCGCGCGCTGGATTTGGATAACCTATTGGCGCAATAGCGGGACTGGTCGCTCCGTTTTTTTTCTGCCACTACGGATACACGAGCCGTAAAAATACCGCGCTGTTATTGGGGTTGATAAGGATGTTCGTCGCGGTCACGTTGGTAGAATTTCCCACCGTTGCCCAGTTCGTCGAGAGACCCGCGCCTAAATTATTCGTCTGGATTTGCAGCCGCCAGCCAAGGTGATCAGCGGGCCACGAGAGTTGCAATTGGTTGCCGACGGCTTGCGTGATGATGTTTGTCGGCACGAGCGAAA
Organism: Limisphaerales bacterium; assembly: GCA_025360325.1. Classification (GTDB taxonomy): domain Bacteria; phylum Verrucomicrobiota; class Verrucomicrobiia; order Limisphaerales; family UBA11358; genus UBA11358. The sequence goes on from JANYCI010000177.1 coordinate 8,248, forward strand.
CTTGCGGCGCGGTGGCAATGGCGGCGTTCACGGAAATCTTATTGAGATCCATCGTGGTGGCGGAGGTGTTGGTCGTTGCGCGCCAGCCGATAGCGAACGCGTCGAAGCTGTCCGTCAAAAATGTGGAGCCGGAGGCCACGCCGCCAAAGCGAGAGAGCAATATGCCGTTCGTGTCGGTGCCAGCGTAAAATGAATTTGTGATGGCCAGCGTATTTGTCGCGGTGAGCTTCACGGACAAAACTTCTGTATAGGGAACACCGGTGGTGAGCGTGAGCGACGTTGCCGCTGAAGCCGCGCCGACGGGCGTGCTGGCGGGCGTGCTGTAACTGGACGTGCCGCTGCCGCTCGTGACCAAATCTTGATTATTATTTCCCGCACCAGATTGCGTCGCGCGCGTCATGATTTGTGAATTTGCGCCGGTAAATGACAACTGCCCCACATAGCCGAGCCACGCTTGCGCGTTGCCGTTGGCGTTGCCGGGGTTGCTCGAAGTCGCCGTGCCGGGCAAGCCGCCGGGCACGGGAAAATTTTGTCCGCTACGATACAGCCCGAAGCCAAGCGAACCGGATTGCGTGAGCAGGCCGGAGGTGTTGGTGAACGTGGCGGTGAGCACGAGGCTGTCGCCGATGCTGGCGAGTTTCACCGGCGAATTCGCAAACAGCGCCTGCACTTCGATGCTGCCGCTGGTGGTCGCACCAATGCCAAAAACCAAGTGGCCGTTGCCGATGAAGGGCGCAGGATTCCAGCCCTTCGACGAAATAATTTCGTAACTGGTGGTGCTGGATGCGGGCAGCGACGGCGTGACGGAATTCAAAGTGCTGCCGGAAAAAATGTCCGCGAACAATTCCGGCACGGGCGGTGTGGCGGCAACTTCAGCCGAGTTATTTCCTTCACCTCCGAGGTTGATCGCGGACACGACGTAATAATAAGCCACGCCGTTCATGACGGTCACATCGGTAAAATTTGTCCCGCTCGTCGTGCCGATGATCGTGTAACTGCCGCCGCTCACGGTGGCGCGTTTCACGTTGTAATTCGTCGCCGTGGCGGACGGCGACCATGTCAACGTGACGAGTGAATTGGAAGCGACTGCCACAAGATTCGTTGGTGCAGCGGGCGGCGGTGTGGTGGCGGTGACAATGAGTTTAACCTGTCCACCGGTGGCGGTGCTGAACGCGTAACTGTAACCGGCTGGCGCGGAGGCGATCACCGGGTTAACACTGCCCGCACCCAACTGTAACGAGTAGGTCATCAGCGTGTAAGTGCCGTTGGTGAAACCCGCACCGGCGGAAAAATTATTGGTGCCACCCAGCACGAGATTTCCCACCACGGCGAGCGTTGCTGCATTGGTGCCGAGCGTAAAATTCAAAACCGTGCCGGGCGCGAGACTCAAATTATTGCTCACCGTGAATGTGCTGGCGGCCAGCGTCAATGGCCCGTCATCAAAAGCGTTGGTGTTCTTGATCGTGCCGGCAGAGTTGTAGAACGCAAGCGAACTGCCGTAGCCATTGGTCGTCAGGCCATCGAATTTGAAAAGTCGGTTGGTCGGGGTGGTGTTCGAGACGATGACCGAGGCGTTGAACAGCGCAAACGTGTTCGACGTGGCGGTGGTCTGCAAGTTGCAGTCAATGAATTGCGCGCCGCTGACGTTGTATAAATTAAAATTTCGGTTGCCAGTGATGTTGACCTTGTTGAAGACGATGTTCGTCGCGGGCATTTCCGTGCGCGCCCAAATGATGCCGATGGGATAGCCGCTCACGGAAGTCGCGGTGATATTGCTGAAAGTGATGTTGCGGTAAATCGGCGTGTAGCTCGTCACCGCCGCGACGGCTTGCGTGGCCGCGTAGTTGGGTGAAACGCTGCTGGGCGTGCCGATTAAATTGTAGTAGGCATAAATCTGAATCGGGAAATGGACGTTCGTCATTCCGAGATTGAGGTAATTAATGTTTTGCACGAGGCCGCCTTTGCTGGTGCCGTAAAGGTGGTTGTCGGACTTGATGCGAATGCCATTGTCCGTGCCGTTGAAGGTGCAGTTGACCACGGTGATGTTTTGCACGCCGCCATCCGTGTAGCTGCCGATGCTCACGCCATGACCAGTGCCATAGACATTGTTGGTGAGCAGCACATCGGAGGTGTTGCCGCCGCAGGTAAAATTATCGTCGCCCACGCTGATGTCACAGTCCTGCACCAGCGTGTTGAAACCACTGACATCACAGGCATCGGTATTGTGCGACGACGACGGCGCGCGAATCGTGACGCCCTTCACGGTGGTGTTCACCGCGCCGCTGATGGCGATGTGAAACATCGGCGAGTTCGAGAGCGTGAGGTTTTGGATCAACTGCCGGTTGCAACTGCCGAGGCTGATCATCACGGGGCGCGTGAAACCATTGGTGTTCGCATACGGCCACCACGGCGAACCTTGGCCGTCAATCGCGCCCGGTCCGACAATGGCGATGTTCGTCAGGCCGCTGCCGCTGATGAAATTCGTCGCCGTCCAGGTGACGTTCGTGGAATAGTTCGTGGTGACGACCATGAGGTTGGTGACGTAGTTGGTTCCGAAATTGGTGGCGACGAAGATCGGATATTTGTCAAACGGCAGCATCCGCAGCACGCCGTCAATCTGCAACTGCACGCTGCTGCGCATCGTCAGCGGCCCGCTCAAAAAAATTCCCGGCGGAATTTTCACCGTGCCGCCGGCGAGGCCGTTCGTGGAACCCGCCGCCGTCGCCGCGTCAATCGCGCTTTGGATGGCCGTGGTGTTTGTGGTCACGCCGTCGCCCACCGCGCCGTAACTGGTCGTGAGGACAATGTTGTTCGTGTTGATGTTGTTCGTCCACGGCGTGATGGCAAAAGCTTTTGGAGCCAACAGAAGAAGCATCAACAGCAATACGTGGGGGAAAATAGTCAGGCAAAAAAGTTTGCGCAAACTTGTGTGGCTTGATGTTGTCATAAGTGGAAAACAATCCCAACGGGATTGCGTCCTCCAGCCCAAGGTAGCTCGTGCCTCGCAACCTTGGGCTTTGTGCCAGAATCCCTTTGGGATTCACCGGGCACGTCCGCCTTTGACTGGTGAACCATTACCGCAGCTAAAGCCTGTGCTTCGCCGTCCGTTGGCACAGTCCGAAAACGATTCAAGTTGGCCGGAAAAAACATGGCGCAATATAATTCACTTCGCCGGTTCCAGCGTGCAATCCACCAGCTTCACATCCGCCTCGATGACTTGGTCTGGTTTCTTGATTTGCTTGAAACTGGAATTGTAAATCCGCACCTCGCTGATGCTCGCGGCGGGAAAGCCGCGCACGTTCAGCACGCGCGGCGTCTGCGCCACCTTGATATTTTCCATCACGACATTTTTGGCGACGGGTTTTTGCTCGCCCTTCGCACCCTCCTCGTAAAGAAAATCAATCTGCAACACCGAGTCTTTCACGAGGCCGACGTTGATGTTGCGCATGAAAATATTTTGCAGCACGCCGCCGCGCATGGCGTTTGATTTCAGCCGCAGCGCGCACGTCAGTTCCGGGCTGCTCATCTCGCAGTTCTCCACGAACACGTTGCTGCAACTGCCGGAAATCTCGCTGCCGATGGTCGTGCCGCCGTGGCCGTCGCGCATCGTGCAGTCGCGGATGATGATGTTTTGCGACGGCACGCCCACGCGGCGACCATCGGCGTTGCGGCCAGATTTTATGGCGATGCAATCATCGCCCGTGTCGAAGATACATTTCTCAATCAGCACATCCGCGCAACTTTCCGGATCGCAACCGTCGTTGTTCGCACCGTGTGACATGATGTCCACGCCGCGCACGATGACGTTCGTGCAGAGCAGCGGATGCAACTCCCACATCGGC
>JANYCI010000181.1 GCA_025360325.1 Limisphaerales bacterium
CAGCGGTCAGTGGCCCCGGGGGTATTGCTATTCACGGAGCCGCTGGAGACCGTGGTGGTAGCGGCGACGCATCCGTATCTGCAATCCATGATTGTGGAAAAAACTCTGGCGGCCGCGGCAGGACCGTTTGATGAGGAGTTGAATGGGCCGGAGGATACAGAATTTATTTTCCGGCTTTCCCTGTTGGCCGAGCTTTATTTTGTGAACGAGCCGTTGACGGTGGTGATGCAGAACACGAGCGACAGTTTGACGCGGAACGTGGAGCCAAAAGCGCGCGAACGCCGGTTTGCGAGTTATTTGCTGGCGCAGGAAAAAATCTACACGCGGCTCGTGGCCAAAAATTCCCCGCACCTGAAACGGGTGCAGGAACGGATTGCCTACCTGCATTTGAGCCGCGCAGAACTAGCGTGTGTGGCGGGGGATTTCGTGCTGGCACGCGCGCTGGCGGCGCAGGGTTTTTCCGGCGGCGCACTACGGGAGAAATTGCGCTGCGCCGCCATCTGGTGCTGGCCGGCAGGTTGGCACCAGTTTTATCAAAGAAAATGGAAAGGCAAGAGCGTGTGAGTGCGGCCAATCGGACGGAACTGCGGCCCGCGAAATTTTTTTTAGGCCTGTGGGCACGGCGTGAACGTTGGGGGCTGACGGCACGCGGCTGGTTGGTTTTGTTCGTGCTGGGGCTGGCATTATTGTTTGGCATCATCCACGAAGTGCATCCGTTCCTCGCGCCGACGCAGCGGTTGGAGACAAAATTTCTTGTGGTGGAGGGCTGGGTGCCGGCGTATGTGTTGCGCTCGGCGGTGGCGGAATTCCGGGACGGTGGTTATCAAAAAGTTTTTGTCACGGGCGGGCCGGTTGTCGGTTCCGGCGGCTATGTGAACGATTTTCAGACGTCCGCCAGTGTGGGCGCGGAAATGCTGGTGAAGTTCGGGCTGGCGGCGGATCAGGTGGTGATGACGCCGTCTCATGTGAATGGGCATGACCGGACTTACAGCTCGGCGGTGGCGCTGCGCGAATGGCTGCGCGAGCATCCGGCTGGCGTGAATAGTTTCAACGTGCTGACGGAAGATGTCCACGCGCGCCGCACGCAACTGCTGTTTGCGAAAGCGTTTGGTCGCAATGTGCGTATCGGTGTGGTGGCGGTGGTAGATCCGGATTACGATCCCGCGCATTGGTGGCGTTATAGCGAAGGCGTCCGGCAAATTTTGGGTGAGGGGATTGCGTATCTCTACGCTAAATTTATTTTCCGTGCGGACTGAACCGCTTGATTACAACGCAAATTTTTTGAAGAATAAGAAAAATATGAAGATCAAAAAGCACAAGTCCCGGCTCCGCGTGAACCAAGGTTGCGGGTGGGTTTCCCTCGGCCTCGCGGCGCTGGCGGTGGGGCGGATGTCGGCGCAACAATCGGTGATTTACAGCGGCCCGCTGGTGCCGGTCACGCCGGAGGCCACGCGCGAGGAGCGCCAGCAGGATTTGACGAACTCGCCGAGCGTGTTCATTCCGGCCAGCGAAGCGATCCGCTCCGACCTGCCGCAAATTTTCCGCAACGGGCCGTTGAGCTTCCGGCCGCATTTCGGCTACCAGTTTCTTTACGGCACCGGCATCCAGTCCACCCCGGCCATCAGCGGCAAGACGGAGATTCATACTCTCACGCCCGGATTTTTGCTGGAGTATGGTTCGCACTGGGCATTTGATTACACGCCCTCATTCGTTTTTTATTCTAACAACCAGTTTCGCGACACGGTGGGGCACTCGCTCACATTGAGCGGCAGCACGCAATATGAGGACTGGCAGTTCGGCCTATCCCAAAGCTATAACCTCGCGGATCAAGTTTTGGCGGAGACCGGCGGCCAAACCCAGCAGGAATCTTTTGGAACTTCCTTGAGCGCCTCGCGCACGCTGAACGACAAGATGTCGGCAGAGTTCGGTTTAGCGCAAAAAATGCAGAACACCGGCGGGTTCCAAAATTCAACTGACTGGTCGTTGAGCAGTTTTTTGAATTACCAGTTTTGGGAACGGCTGACGGTAAGCGGCGGGGCGGTTCTGGGTTATGTGAGTTTGGATCTGGGTGACGATCAGACATTTCAGAACGTTTCAACCCGGGTGAAATGGCGGGTCACAGACAAGCTCGGTCTGTCCGCGAACGCTGGCGGGGAGGCGCGCGAGTTTGGCAATGGCGGCACACTCTTCTCGCCCGTTTATGGCCTCAACGTCGAGTATCAGCCGCGCCAGCGCACGCAATTTTCATTCGGCGTCAATAGCTCGATCCAGCCGTCGTTGTATCAAGGTCAGGTGACGGAAATTACTTCCGTGAACGCCAGTCTTAACCAGCGGCTGTTCAAAAAATTCGACCTGTCATTGGGCGCCAGCTTCGGTGTGACTGAATACACCCAGTCCAGCGGACGCTCCAACCGGCGCGATGAAATCAATTCTTACAACGCGCGGTTGAGCCATCCGCTGTTCAAGCGCGGCACCCTAGCCGCTATTTATCAGTTCGGCGACAACCGCTCCTCACTGGGAAAATTCACTTACCGCACCGACCAAGTGGGCGCGGAATTTAACTACGCATTTTGAACCTCGCGCTGGGATTATTGAAAACTAGGATGAAGCTAAAAAAATTTCTCATCGCCATCACCGTCCTCGTGGTGTTGTTTGGCTGGCAGTTGGGGCAACTAGTGAGCTTTGCCGCTGGCGACGATTTGTTTTCTTACATCCTGCTCATTCCATTTGTGGCGATGTATCTCGCGTGGCTGGATCGGGAAAAGCTTTCCGCCGTCGGCCCACCCGCCATCAAAACCACCTCATTATTTTTTGCCCTCGGCAGCGGCGGCTTGGTTTGGTTCTGGCGAGCGCGGCCAGCCCTGCCGGTGGACGCACTCGCGTTGGCCATGCTGGCATTTGTTTTTTTTCTGGGCGGCGTGGCGGCATTTTTTCTGGGCGGCAAGTTGCTGCGGTCACTGTCGTTCCCGCTGGCGCTGCTGTTTTTTCTGGTGCCGTTTCCACAGGCACTGCGGGACGGCATCGAGTTTTTTTTACAGCGCGGCTCGGCGGAAGTGGCGGACTGGATGTTCCAAATTTCCGGGATGACTTATTTGCGCGACGGACTTTTTTTCAAGTTCACGACCATCACATTGCAGGTCGCGCCGGAATGTAGCGGCATCCATTCCACGGTGGTGCTGTTCATCACCAGCTTGGTCGCGGGAAAAATGCTTTTGCGCCAGCCGTGGAAACGCGCCGCGCTCGCGCTGTTCGTGTTGCCGCTGGCGCTGTTGCGGAACGCTTTCCGCATTTTTGTGCTTGGCGAGCTTTGTGTCCATGTCAGCCCGAAAATGATTGATTCGCCGATCCACCATCGCGGCGGGCCGATTTTTTTTGCGCTGTCGCTCGTGCCATTTTTTGCCTTGCTCTATTTTTTCAAAAAGTCAGAGTTGAAGAAACGGGAGCCGGGTGGCGATAAAAATAAATAAGATGAAAAAATCCATTAAGTTGTTGCCGCTGATTGCGGTGGTTGTGGTCGCAGGAATTCTAGGGGCGGGCTGCACAGCCAAGGTGAAAAAAGCTTACCACGAGCGGAAGGCAGAAAAATACTTTGCCGCCGGCGATGTTGACCGCGCCGAAATTGAATACCTGAACGTGCTGCATAGTGACCACGAAAATACCTTGGCGGCGACGCGGTTGGGCGGAATTTATTACGACCAAGGCCGGTTGCAGCGCGCTGTGTATTTTCTGGATCGCGCCTCGACACTGAACACGAACGACCTCGACGTGCGGGTGAAATTGGGATTTATCTATTCGACCTTGGGGCAATACAAGGAAGCGCGCACGCAGGCGGAATTTGTCTTGGCGCACCGTCCGTTAGACGAGCAGGCGCCGGTGCTGCTGGCGGAGGCGGCGGTGCATTCCAACGACATCGCGTCGGTGCGGCAGCGGCTGTTGCAGATGGCCAAGAACGGCGACCGGGCACCAGTCGAAGTGGCACTAGGCAACCTGTCGTTTCGGGAACATGATTACCCCACGGCGGCGGCGGCGTTTCAGCGGGCGCAGGCGCTGGATGCAAAATCATCGCCGGTCAACGCAGCCCTTGCGGCGATGGCTTGGTTGAAAAAAGACGTAAAGCAGGCGGATGTTTATTTCAAGGCGGCGGCGGATGCGTCGCCCACCCAGTTGGCCTACCGGATGCAGTATGCTCGGTTCAAAATCAAAACGGGGCATATGGAGGACGCGCAAAAAATCTTGAGCGAGATTTCCAGCAATTCGCCAAACTATGTCCCGGCGATGATCGCGCAGGCGGAGATTGCCGGTGGGATGAAAAAATATGATGAGTGCGATGCGCTATTGGCCAAGGTGCTGGCGCGCGATGAATCCAACTTCGAGGCGCTGCTATTTCTCGGCCAAGTCTGCTCGATGCGGGGAGATAAGCCGGGTGCTGTGTTGGCAATGGGCCGGTTGGTGCGGCTCTTTCCGCAGTCGCCGCTGGCGCATTATTTTCTGGCCAGCGCCAATGTCACCGCCGATGACACCACTTCGGCTTTGGCTAGTTTGAGCCGGGCGATTGAGCTGCAGCCGCAGTTCACGGAGGCGATTGTGTTGCAATCGCGGTTACTATTACAGAACGGGAATGTCGCGCCGGTGGTCATCACGCTGGAAAAGTTGCGTGAAAAACAGCCGGAAAACATGGACGCACAACTGTTGCTGGCGGATGGCTACCGGATGCAAAACCGGCTGGCCGACGCGATAGACATTTACCGCTCGCTGGAGACGCGTTATCCGACGAATGCGAGCCTGCCGATGCTGCTGGGCGCGGCGTATCTGCAAACCCAGAACGCCCCGGCGGCGCGGGGAGAATTCGCCCGGGCATTGCAGTTGGATCCGCGCAACGTGACGGCCTTAAACCAACTGGTGGACGCCGACATCGCGCAGAAAAAATTTGAGGACGCCATGCAATTATTGCAGACCGAGTTGGCCGGGCGGCCCAAGGAAATTGACCTTCACTTGATGGTCGCGAAAGTGCTCATCGCCCAAGGCGACGTGCCGAAGGCAGAGGAGAAACTTCAGCAGACGGCGGCGATGGATCCCAATAATCAGTATGCCAATCTTTTACTGGCGCAGTTGTATGTCAATGCCAAGGAGCACGTCAAGGCGCAGGCAAAATTGCAGGAGGCGTTGGCCAAATCCACCAACAACGTCACGGCGTGGATGATGAGCGCGGCGATTCACGAAGCGGACAAGGAATACGAACTCGCTGCGGCGGCTTATGAAAAGGTGTTGATCCTAGCTCCCAAGTTCAGTCCCGCACTGAACAACTTGGCCTGCTTGTATTCGGAGCAGCTCAACCAATTGGATCGGGCCTTTGCGCTCGCGCAAGAGGGACGCAAGTTGCTGCCGTTTGAACCATCCACCGCCGACACACTCGGCTGGATTCAATACCGGCGCGGGGAATTTCCCAGCGCGCTGGCGTTGCTCAAAGAAAGTATCGCCAAACCTGCCGCGGCGAATGTGCCGGAAATCCAATATCATTTTGGCATGGCCAGTTACATGATGACCGAGGAGACTCCCGCCCGCTCCGCACTGGCGGCCGCGTTAAGCCAGACCAAGGAAAATGAATTTCCGTGGCGACCGGACTGCCAACTTGCGCTGAAGCTGCTGGAGATTAATCCGCAAACGGCGGATGTCGCCGCCCGGCAATTGCTCGAGCAACGGTTGAGCAAAATACCCAATGACCCGGTGGCGCTGACGCGTCTAGCCGGAATTTATGCGCGCGACGGACAGGTGGACAAGTCGCTGGCGACTTATCAGAAAATCCTCGATATGTTTCCCAGCCATCTGCCCACCACGCTCAACATGGCCAGACTTTATGCCGGGAAAGATCTCGGCAAAGCGTCTCAATTGGCCAAGGACGCCTACAAGCTGGCACCCTATGATTTGACCGTGCAACATCTTTTGGGTCAATTGGCTTATGCGACCAAAGATTTCAAAATGTCGGCCAATGTATTGCAAGAGGCCGCCAAGCAACCGGCTGCCAACGCACAACTATTTTCCGACCTCGCGCGGGCGGACTTTGCGGTGGGGAAAATTTCGGATGCACAATCAGCATGGAACAAATCTTTAGAACTCAATCCCGCGCCCCCGTTGGCGACCGACTGCCGGCAGATGTTGGAACTGGCGGATCGTCTAACGTCGTCTGCACCAGCAGCAGTGGATGCCTCCAAGCTCGCTGAAATTTTGAAAAAATCGCCGGAATGTTTGCCCGCGTTGGCCGTCCAGTCCGCGCAAGCTGGCGAGCCGGCTGCCGCCATCGCTGGCTACGAAAAAATCCTGTCGCTGTTCCCTGACTTTGCCCCAGCCCAAAAGGCCCTCGCACTGTTATATCTCAAAGACACCACCAAGCGGAATCGTGCTTATGAATTGGCCAATCTGGCACGCAATTTTTATCCCAATGATGTGTCCCTGACCAAAACCCTTGGTATCATCCAGTATGACAAAGGAGATTATTTGCGGGCGACCAGCCTCTTGAAACAGGCCGCTATTTCTCTCTCGAACGATCCGGAAGTTTTCTATTACCTCGGTGCTGCCCAATTTGAAACCAAAGATCGCGCGGCCAGCAAGTCTAGCTTGCAGCGGTCGCTGGAATTAAAGCTTTCCGAACCGTTGGCCGAAGCTGCCCGCAAGTTACTCGCCAAATTAAAGTGAACCAAGTCTCATCGGTAACCAAAAAATTAAAACCCGGCAAACATCATTTTGTCGGGTTTTTTTACATTATATCAACTGCCTAATGGCGGGACTGTCTATAATTTGGATTTTCATTAAATGTTTATTTACAGATTGTTGCACATCTTTTAGAGCTGCGCGTATTCCGTTGGCATCAGTGCTGCTTTACGTCCGGCGAATCAAGTTGATTCATTAAAAAAATATGAAAAAAAGCTTACTCGTTATTGCTCTGGCAGCAATCACCTCACTGGTTCAAGCCAACACCTGCACGGTTTTGAACACTATCAGCGTTTACAATAGCACCCATAATTGTGACTTGACCCAAACGCTCAACGTGAACAGCAGCCTCTCGGTGGTTGGTTGCTCGTTCAGTTTTGATAACTGCAAGACAACTTCTTGGGGCGGCGGCTTGCTTTATTGCAAACTCGGCGGCACCACTATTGGTATGCTGACCAAGACTTCTAGCACTTGGTCTTGCATTTTGGACACCAAGGGTCTCGACACCTTGAATAGCTGCATCAGCTCCGGCAGCAAATGTGACTTCGACATCACCTGCTCTGGCGGTTGGAGCATCGGTAACTGCACCGCGACTTATGACTGCAATCCAAAGCCGCATACGGTGCCGGATGCCGCCGCCACGGCGTCGCTTCTCTCGCTTGGACTGGCCGGAGTTGCTCTGCTCCGCCGCAAGCTCGCTTAATTTTCTGCCACCCCTAAAATAAAAACTGGATGCCGGTGATGAAAGTCACCGGCATTTTTATTTGCACCTTGTTTTTCGACGTTTGGTTTGCGATAACGTGACGAGCAGATTATGAAAAAAATGAAAATTTCCAACCCGGCCTGGCTAGTGCTGTTGCTTTCGCTGGCAACCATCCTATTTTCTGGTTGCCAGTTGCCGCCACCGGCCCATCAGCCCGCCGTGACGGCTTCTGCTGATACAAATACAGACGTGATTATCTTGCGTGCTGGCGACGCTATCAAGGTCAGCTTCCCTGGCTCGCCGAACCTAGACACGGCTCAACCCATCCGGCGCGATGGAAAAATCGTCATGCCGTTGGTGGGCGAAGTTGAGGCTGCGGATATGACGCCGGATGCGTTGCAGCAAAAACTAATCAAGCTTTACGCCGACCAGATTTCCTCGAAAGAAGTGCTCGTGACTTTGGCCTCATCTTCGTTTCCCGTCTTCATCACTGGGAGCGTGATTCATCCCGGAAAAATTCTTTCTGACCATCCCATTACTGCTCTGGAAGCTGTGATGGAAGCGGGCGGGTTTGACTACGGCACCGCCAACATGAAAACGGTGAAAGTTTCCCGCATGGAAAAAGGTGAGATGAAAAGCTACAGGCTCGACCTGAAAGCGGCTCTGGAAGGCGGCAAGAACGTCAAGCCGTTTTACCTCAAGCCGAACGATATTTTGTTCGTCCCTCAACGCCTCCAAATTTTCTGATCACTCTCGATTGATGCCGAGTTTGTCCATCAGTTCGTAGATGGTCGGGCGGCTCAATCCCAGTTCGGCGGCGGCTGGAGCAATCTTGCCGCCGTATTTTTTTAACGCCTGTTGGAGCATCTGGCGCTCTACCGCCTCGCGTGCATCCTTCAACGTCGTCACGTTCGGGCCGAGGCCAGCTAGGCTTAATTCCAAATCCTTCGCCGTTACGCGCCGACCCTCGCACATGATCGCGGCGCGGCGCACGCAGTTTTCCAGCTCACGCACATTACCCGGCCATGTGTGCCGCTTCATCGCGCGGATCGCATCCGGGTCGAACGCTAAATTTGTTTTCTTCGCGTCCGCCGCAAATCGGTTTAGAAAAAATTGCGCGAGCAAACGCACATCCGTCTCGCGGTCGCGCAACGGCGGCAGCGTCACTGCCACCACGGCGAGGCGATAAAATAAATCTTCGCGGAACGATCCGTTAGCCATCGCCTTTTTCAAATCCACGTTCGTCGCGGCCACCACGCGGGTGTTGATGCGGATCTCTTGTCGCCCGCCGACGCGCTCAATCGTCTGCTCCTGCAAAAATCGCAGCAGTTTCACTTGAATGGGCAGGGGAATCTCGCCGATTTCATCAAGGAACAATGTGCCTTCCGTGGCGGATTCAATGCGCCCTTTGCGCTGCGCGTGCGCGCCGGTGAACGCGCCCTTTTCGTGGCCGAACAATTCGCTTTCTAAAAGTGTTTCGGGAATCGCGCTGCAATTGATCGCCACGAACGGTCCGGTGCGCCGGTTGCTTTTCTGATGCACTGCGCGCGCGGCCATTTCTTTGCCCGTGCCGCTCTCACCAAGAATCAAAACGGGCGCGTCGGAAGTCGCCACTTTGCGGATGGTTTCAAACACCGGTAACATCTGCGTGCTCGTGCCGATCATGCCCTCGAACGTATCGCCCTGCACGAGCTGCTGCATCGCGGCGTATTCCTTTTCCAGTTGCACGACGTGCAGGCAGCGGCGCAGCAAAAATTTCAACTCCGTCATGTCCACCGGCTTCACCAAAAAATCATACGCGCCGTTGCCGATGGCGTGCAGGGCATTTTGTTTTTCGCCCTGACCGGAAATGATGATCACCTTTACTAGCCGGTCTATCGAGATGAGTTCGGACAAGATCGCCAAGCCTTCCGTGGGATTGCCGGGATGCGGCGGCAGGCCAAGGTCTAGCAGCACTGCGGACGGTTGCGCCGTGCGAAACGTATCAATGGCCGAGGCGCGGTCTTCCGCGAGGAAAATTTCATGATCCGCTGCCAGCGCCCATTTCATTTGGGTGCGGATTTCTTCGTCGTCGTCAACGATCAGTAATTTTGATTTGGTCATGCCCGTAATTGCGGCACAAACCTAAAGCAACCATCAGGGCAGGCAATCAAAATCACCGAGCTTCGGAATGAAACAAAGTTCTAAAAGACTTATGTGCGTTGGTGCACGCTCGCCCCATCCGTAAAGCGGTTAGGGTGCTGGCTTGGTTGAAAACTAATCAGCTTTGGGTCGTTCCCTTTTATCAAGAATGATTGCAAGAAACGTCAAGCCTTTAGGGGCGACATGAAGTCATGAAGCGGTTAATAGTGTAGCTATTCCTAAATCTTTTGCGTCAGACCCGACTGGGCGTGGTATCAAAAATAATCCTATGCACACATCTAAATTCAAACTTCCGTTACTTATTTGCTTGGCGACCATGGCGGTCGCCGGGTGCTTGCACGCTGCAAATTTAACGTGGGACACGGACGCTATCACCGTGGTCGGCGCACAAGACGGTGCCGGGAACTGGACAGCCTTGGCCGTGAATACCAACTGGTGGGATGGCGCGGCTAACGTGACTTGGAATAATCTCACGCCTGACAACGCGATCTTCGGCGCGGGCAGCGGCGCAGCGGGAACGGTGACGGTTCCGGCCAGCACGACCATTACCGTCGGCAACATCACGTTCAATGCCGCGAGCAGTGGCGGCTATAACCTCGCGGCGGGCAGCTCGACCACCAGTAAATTGAACCTGTCCGGCACGCCCACCATCACTGTCGCTACCGGCGTGTTCGCGACGAATCTGGTCGTGCTTTCGGGAACGAGTTTCACGAAATTAGGCGCGGGCACTTTGGTGCTGAAGCCCGGTGCTGCGAACGTTAATAGCGGCCCGACTGTCGTCGGCGCGGGAACACTCATCGTCGGTGCCAGTGCGAGCAGGCTCACGATTCCCGGCGACTTGACCATCACCAATGGTGCCGTGGTGCAGCTACTGCAAAGCGAGCAGATTGCCGATTCCGGAAAATTGACCGTGGATGGCGGCACGTTCGACACGGGCGGAAAATCTGAAACCATTGCGGGATTTATTTTGGATAACAACGGGCAGAGTCCTTCATCCAGTAGTTCGACGGGGCTCACCAACAACGGTGCCATTTACGATCTCCGCAGCGGCTTGGTTGCGCCCAATCTCGCGGGAACCGCCGGGCTGACCAAAACGACTGGCGGCACGGTCACGCTCGCAAATGGTGGTGGAGCTAACACCTTTGCCGGACCGGTGCTGGTGAGCGCGGGCATTTTGCAACTCAACCATTCCGGCGCGGGCCTAGGTCTTCCCGGTGTGGTCACCACCATCACCAACACCGGCGCGATCCAGTTGCTGCACGACACGGAGTTCAACACCAACGCCACGGTCATTGTCGCTGGTGGCACGTTTGAACTGCTGGCGCACAACGACACAGTCAGCACGCTCGTGCTCGACAACAACGGACAAATTCTCAACGGCGGCAATGTTTCCAAGACCTTGACAATTCTGACCAACGCCGATTTTCGCAGCGGTCTGTGCGCGAGCAAACTTGGCGGCGCGGGTCTCCTGACCAAATCCACCGCGGGCACCGTCATTCTCTCGCAGGATAACGCTAACACGGGCGGCGTCCTCATCAGCACCGGCATTCTGCAACTCGGGGACGGCAGCAGCACCAATCGCGGATTGTTCGGCGTTGGGCCGGTCACAAATAATTCCGTCATCGTGCTCAATCACGCTGGCACTTTCACGCTCGCCAACACCATCAGCGGTTCCGGTTCACTCACGAACCTCGGTGGCACCGCGACGCTCACCGGCACCAATACTTACAGCGGAGCCACGGTGATCAGCGGCGGCACGTTGTTCGCCAACAACCCCAGCTTCAGCAGCACCGGCGGCGGCGCGGTGACAGTGCAGTCGGGCGCAACGCTCGGTGGCAACGGCATCCTCGGCGGCGCGGTGACGGTGCAAGTTTCCGGCACGCTCGCTCCCGGCATCAACAATCTCGGCACGCTCACCAGCAGCAACACGCTCACGCTGGCAGGAAATACAATCATCGAAATCAACAAGGGCGTTGGTCAGGACGCGGTCAATGCGAACTCCGTGAACTACGGCGGCACGCTCACCATCACCGACCTCAGCCTCAACTTGATTGCGGGCGACACGTTCACACTCTTCAACGTCGGTTCGCACGTTAATAATTTCACCAGCATCGTAGGCAGTCCCGGCGTGGGATTGGCATATTCCTTCAACACCGCGAATGGCGTGTTGTCCGTGGTTTCCGCTGGCGGTTCACCCACGTTAAACGTCGTGCAATCCGGCAGCACGCTGACCTTCTCGTGGATTGACCCGTCGTTCAAATTGCAATCGCAGACCAACGCTGTGACCACCGGTTTGAACACCAACTGGTCGGATTATCCCGGCGGCGGCGGCAGTCCGGTGGGGGTGAGCATTGACCCAACGAAGCCGACCGTGTTCTTCCGCCTGTCGCAGTAAAACTGGAAAAATTAATTCGGAAAAATGTGATTATCTAGTTCACCAAAAATGCGGAATTTTTTCGTCGAAGCAGAAAAGTAATCTGCGCGAATCTGCGGAATCTGCGGATGAATTCAGTCGCCTTTGCCAAGTGCATCATTCCACAAAAAACCCCGGAAGCCGTGCGGCCTCCGGGGTTTTGAATTATTATTGGCGGTTTAGAACGACCAGTTCACGATGGGAAAACCGGTGGCGAGCTTGTCCGGAAAATCCGTGAACCAAGGATTGTTCGCGGCCACATTGATGAAACCAATTTGCAGTCCGCGCAGATTCTCCGAGTAATTTACGAAGCCGAGTTGCAGGCCGTTCATTTTTTCCGTGACGTTGATACCGCCCATTTGTAGGCCGAGGAATTCGCCTTGCGAAAAGTTCACAAAGCCATCCTGCCAGCCCGTGAAACTCGTGCGGCTCACGTTGACAAATCCCCACGCGACGCCGGTATAGGAATCCGCGTAGTTCACCAGACCCCAGCTCAAGCCGCTGCTGTTGCCGGTGCTGCCGTTGACGAAGCCGAGCGCCAACGCGTGCTGCGGGTTTTCACCCCAGATGCTCAACGCCAATCCATTAATCTCGGTGGCTCTGGAATGGATGGCAATGTCCGGTGTGAGCGAAGCTTGAAAAGCGGATTGCGCGTTCAAGCCCAGCGTGACGGACAACAATGTTGAAATGAGTAATAGTTTTTTCATATTTTTATTTTCGGGTTAACAAATAACCGATTTTCAATTTCGTAGCAATGGGGTGAATACCGTATGCAGGGATTTTTCCACAACGATGAGTTAGCTGGAACGCCCAACGGAATTGCCCGCCGACTTATCAGCTCACGTTGACAACCGATATTGTGGCCGGATTGGCAGGGCGACGACCTATCAACGCACCCATTGTTTTTTAGAATGGGTATTACTTATCAGTTTGGGAAAAATGCGCTAGAGTCCGGCGTGGAATTATTGCGAACCGTTTTGCGCTGGCTGGCGACAACCTTCTTGGTCGTGGCCGGCGTCGCGCATTTCTTGAGGCCGGAATGGTATGTGGAAATTATCCCGCCCTATTTTCCCGCGCCGCAAGCGCTCGTCATGATTAGCGGGGTGGCGGAGATCGCGGGCGGGATTGGCCTGTGCTTCCGTCCGCTGCGAGCGGCGGCGGGCTGGGGATTGATCGCGCTGCTCATCGCAGTTTCCCCCGCGAACCTTTACATGGCGCAACATCCCGAACGGTTCCATTTTGCAGAATGGATCTTGTGGGCGCGTCTGCCGTTGCAAGCGGTGTTCATCGTCTGGATCTGGTTCGTCGCTATCCCAGGTTCACCTCGCCATCAAAATAGTTCACGGACTACCTTATGAAAATCAAACGCGCCATGATTGTGTGCTCGATCGGTGCGCTGGCCGCGACACTATTTTTGCTCGCTGGCTGCACGCGTTTGCAACTGCTCAACGCCACGGTGTCGCATCGGGGATATGTGCGCACGACCGACATTGTCTATGGCCAGAGCGCAGGTCAGAAGCTGGATGTTTATCTTCCCAAAAAATTGGCGGTGCCGGCGAAGGTGGTGGTTTTCTTTTACGGCGGTTCGTGGCGCGATGGCAATAAAGCGGATTACCGGTTTGTGGCGCAGGCGCTGACGTCGCGGGGCTTCATCGTCGTGCTCCCGGATTACCGACAATTTCCGCAAGTAGTTTTTCCATTGTTTGTAGCAGACGGCGCAGCGGCAGTGCGGTGGGTGCGGGAGAACATTTCGACTTACGGCGGCGACACGAACCGTATCTATCTGATGGGCCATTCTGCCGGGTCACACATCGCCGCCTTGCTCACGTTGGACCAGCATTATCTTGCCGGCGTGGGACTGGATCGAAACGTCATCCGCGCCACGGCCACGCTTTCGGGGCCGTATGACTTTATCCCCAACCCGTGGGACCGGCCGGTTTTCAATCAGCGAACGAACGACACTGTCATTGATCCCGCCATCGAGCCGCTTACTTTTGTGGATGGCAAGGAACCGCCGATGCTATTAGTTCAAGGCTTGCGTGACAAAATTGTCGCGCCTTCTAATGCCGAACATCTCGCCGCGCGCATCCGCCAGTTGGGCGGGCAGGTGGAATACATTACTTATCCCAAACGCGGTCATGCCTCGGTCGTGGTCGCTCTGGCTTCACCGTATCACTGGCTCGCGCCGGTGCTGGACGATGTGACCGATTATTTCGAGCGGCATTGATGGTTTGACCGCTGACAATAAATAAAAAACCCCGGAAGCCGTGAGGCCTCCGGGTTTTGAATTTTATTTTGGTAGGGCGCGTCACTCCGTGCGCGCCGTCGGCGGGCAGGGGAATGCCGCCTACCGCTTACTTCGCTTTCTTCAGCGCGCTCATGCCGGCATAGACGGCGTTCTTGCCAAGCTGCTGTTCGATGCGGAGCAGTTGATTATATTTCGCCAAACGGTCGCTACGGCTCAAGGAACCGGTCTTGATCTGGCCGCAGTTTGTCGCCACCGCAATGTCCGCGATGGTAGAATCTTCCGTTTCGCCAGAGCGATGCGAGAGGACGGCGGTGTAGCCGCTGAACTGCGCGAGCTGCACGGCGTCGAGCGTTTCGGTGAGCGTGCCGATCTGGTTCACCTTCACGAGAATCGAATTCGCCGTGCCGGTATCAATTCCTTTTTGCAGAAACTTCACGTTCGTGACAAATAAATCATCGCCCACGAGTTGCACCTGATTACCAATCTTATCGGTGAGCATTTTCCAATGCTTCCAATCGCCTTCCGCACAACCGTCTTCGATAGAGACGATCGGATACTTCGCTACGAGCTTCGCGTAGAAATTCACTAACTCTTCGCCGGTGATCGTCTTGCCCGTGGATTTCTTGAAGGTATAAGTGCCGTCGTGGTTGTAGAATTCCGACGCCGCCACATCGAGCGCGAGATAGATTTGCTTGCCCGCTTTATAGCCCGCGTTCTTCGTCGCTTCGAGAATAGATTCAATCGCGTCTTCCACGCTATTGAGCTTCGGCGCGAAACCACCTTCATCACCCACGGCCGTAGAGAGACCACGCTGCTTCAACACACTCTTGAGCGCGTGAAAAATTTCCGTGATCGCCTGCAATCCTTCGCTGAAGGTATTGAAACCGTGCGGCTGGATCATGAATTCCTGGAAATCGATCGGCGCATCCGAGTGCGCGCCGCCATTGATAACATTGGCCATCGGCACCGGGAGAACTTTCGCGTTCGTGCCGCCGATGTAGCGATAGAGCGGAGCGTGCGCGGCGTGCGCGGCCGCTTTAGCGGCGGCGAGCGAGACCGCGAGAATCGCATTCGCGCCGAGCTTGGCCTTCGTCTCCGTGCCATCGAGCTGGATCATCGCTGCGTCAATGCCCACCTGATCATAGACGCAATGACCCACAAGCGCGGATTTGATCTTGCCGTTCACGTTTGCCACCGCTTTGGTTACGCCCTTGCCGAGATAACGCTTCTTATTGCCGTCGCGGAGTTCGATCGCTTCGTGTTCGCCCGTGCTTGCGCCGGAAGGAACCGCTGCGCGTCCAATCGTGCCGCAGCACAATTTCACATCAGCTTCAACGGTGGGATTACCGCGCGAGTCGAGGACTTCGCGCGCCAAGATATCAACAATTTTGCTCATAGTTTGATTTGTAAATGTTCAGAATAAAAACGAAAGCGCATGATAAATTTTACGCGCAGTGAGTCAAGGCGGCGTTACGCGCGGTAGTGTTCTAATCTGAATTCGTAATCTTAATCAAAGAAAACGAGGGTTATGATTACGAGCACGATTAGGACAATACCTTACGGGCGGTCGTGATCTAATTCGGAAACGGAGCGCGGGTCTGTGACCCGCGCCGCTGGTTTTGCCAGACCACGCGCTGCGGCTCACAGGGTCGCGTTCCGAAATTAGGCCACCGCCAAAAATTTCCGTTGACAGAATTATTACCGGGTGTAAAACAGTATCACACTCATCTGGGGAATGGCTCGTTTGGCATCGGCAAGGATGTAAAATTGTTACTTTGGGAAGGAAAATTAACCATAAATCAACATCACGGAGATTCACATGAAAACTAATTCACTTAAACCATTAATCCTGGCCGGGGCTGTCCTGTTCGGGTATTGCGGCACTGCGGAGGCTATCACCATTTCCTCCATCAACGGAGTGGCGCTCGGATCGGTCGCGCCGACCAGCAGTTTAGGCGGGTTCAGCCTGACACCATTTGCCCCGGATCTTTCGCCGGATGGCAATGATGTCAATGCCATCGGCCCGGTCGCTTTCAGCCAGACTGTGCGGCATGATGTGGTTGGCATCGGTTGGGGAACTTGGAGCCATGGTTACGCCGGCAGCGTCTATGATACGGGATCGTCGGTGAATCCGACGACGCTGACGTTGACCTTGGCCAGTCCGGTGAGCGCATTTTATTTTTATGTGGAGTCGGTGAACTTTACCACCACGCTGGCCGGTTTTTCATTCACGGCCACGAGTCAGGATGGGACGGTGGTGACGCAGACGATTGACGGCAATGGCGGGGCGGCGGGCTTTGGCTTTTACACGACGGGTCTGGACATGATCAGTTCCATCTCCATCTTGTCGGGGGACGCGGAAGGTTTTGCTGTGGGTGAGTTTGGCGGCAGTGGCGGCAGCCAAACGGCACCTGACGGCGGTAATAGCCTCGCGCTCTTGGGCGTTGGCTTATTGGCGTTGTGTTTGGGCAGGTTTGTTACGGGAACAAAAATTGTTTCCACCGCGACCAAACAATTCATTGTCGGACGCGGCCAGTTGTCACCATTGGGGAACCATGCTGGATTGGCGGTGCTGGTAATTTTAGGCTTGATGGTTTCTTCCGGCAGCGCAGCGCAAGTGAAGCGCTCAAGCTTGCTGGGCAAGTCCGCAGTGGCTCTTTCTGGTTATGCTTTTCCCGGCACTGACGCATTGGGAGCGGGATTAAGCCCGGTTGCATTTGGCTCGATTGATCCGTTTGTCACCGAATCCGGTTTTGTCGCCTTGTCCGTGGATGGACTGGGCACGACTAGTTCGAGTGGCACAATCCGCGTTTTGAAGCCGGCCGGCGCCACGGTTCGGAAGGCGTATTTATTTTCTGCCAGCACGGGATTTTCTGGTTATCATATTCCCATCGGCGGCGTGACGATCAACGGAAGTCCGGTAAGTTTTTCAATTGAAACGCCCAGCAACATTAATTCTTTCAACTATCTGGCCGATGTCACGTCACTTATCAAGCCGACGCTGGATGCGGCGGCGGCGGGCACAAATCTATTGACGATCACGGAGGGGAATTCTGGAAGCATTGACGGCGAAGTTCTGGCGGTCATTTTTGATGACCCGAATCAAATTTCGTCAAGCACTGTGGTGCTGCTCTTCGGTGCCCAAAAAGTGGCGGGTGATACTTTCAACGTGACCTTGTCTGACCCCATTGATTTGGCCAAAGCCGACTTGATTCTGAATATGTCCCTCGGTATCAGTTATAGCTATCAGACCACCTCCACGACGAGTCAATTCAGCTTTGTTACCGTAAACGGCAACCAATTGACGCAGTCCGCCGGCGGTCAGGATGACGGCCAGGCGGCCAACGGCGCACTTATCACGGTTGGCGGTATCGGCGATTCCATTGCGAACCCGCTACCGTTCCAAACGGTGGCCAACTTCAACACCGATGATGAGCTTTACAGCTTGATTCCCTTCGTGACGAACGGCGCGACGAGCATCACGGTCTTTACGCGGAATCCATCCGTAGATGACAACATCTTTTTTTCAGCCCTCGTCGTGAGCGGCGGCGCGGTGGTCAATGAAGGCATCTTGCTTTCTCCCATCAACGCCACCAACGAGGTCGGCACCTCGCACACCGTCACGGCCACCGTGCAAGACAGCAGCGGCCACGCCGTTGCTAATCGTCAGGTCACTTTCACTATCCTTGGCGGCCCCAATGCCGGCGTGACCAGCACGAGCAACACCGATGGCAGCGGCCATGCGAGCTTTACTTACTTTGGAACTGGCGGGGTAGGTGTTGATACGATCAATGCCCGCATGATTGGCTCCACCGGAAAAACCATCACCTCAGGGGAAGTCATCAAGAAATGGGTGCTCGCCGTTTGTCCCGCGCCCGCGCTCACCATCACTCCCCGCGCTAATCGCGGCTACTATCAAGTCGGGATCACCAGCAGTTGCTATGCGACTTCAGAATTGCAATTTTATGTGAGCGACACCGCCTCGGCATTTATGGCTGGCCCCTATGCTGCCGGCACGGTTGTTAAGATCAAAAAATCAGCCACCACCGGCACTGGACCAGGTTCTGGGCCAGCTTCTGTGACCGTTAAAGTTCTCGGCAACGGCCAGATAAATGCAGTTGACCCGGCTGGTCATGCGAGCGCGGCCATCACCTGCCTATCCTTCTAGTCTTTAGTCTTCTAGTCACGGCTCTGGCTATCAGTAGCCAGAGCCGTGACTGTTTTTATTTACAATAAGAAAATTGCTGCGACGCGGAAGCCTAGACGTCAATTGTTCTTGTGCGCGGAATAAAGCGAAGAACATCTCGTTTTTTAGGTTGCAGCGTTTTGCTGGAGTAAGCTGAAAGACAATCTCACCTTGGGTGGCGGCTCGCCAGTTCGCCGAAATGTTTGGACGCGGCGGCGTGAATCGGGTTTCATTCCTTTACCCAAAAAACGTCCATGCTCACGTTCCTCGGCAAAATTTTCTTCCCACACTCCCAGCGTTGGAAGCAGCGTCAAAACGTCCGCCTGCTGTTGGCGGCGATGGCGGTGGCGCTGCTGTTCAGCGTAATCGTCATCGGCATCATGCTGCTGGGAAATCATCCGAAGTAAAAAGCCACTGCCGGTTCAAACCAGTGACACCGCTTTGCCCGTCCGCGCTGATTCGTAAATGGCCATCATAATCTTGATGTCGCGCAAACCTTCCTCGCCCGGCACGCGCGTCGGACGGTTCTCCAAAATACATTTCGCAAAATCATCCATCTGCAAGGCGAACTGGTCGAGGTCGGGCAACTGGATCAATTCGCCGTCGCTGCGTTTGCCTTGCAGCTTGTGATAGCTGTAAGCCGGTTCCATTCCGAATGAACCATTCTCCGCGTGGGCCGTGTAGCGGTTGATGCCATTGAAGCCATAAGTGGAATTGCCGTTTGCCAGTAGGCCGCTCGGAAATTTCAGTTGCCAAGTGATGCTCTCCTCAATGTCCTTGAATTTTTCCGTGTCCGTCGTCGAAGCCGTGGCCGTGACGGAAATCGGTTCCTCGCCGGAAATATAGCGCATCGCCTGAATTGCATAAATGCCCACGTCCATCAACGGCCCGCCGCCGGACAATTCCTTTTTCAATCGCCACTGGTTCGGATCGCCCGCGTGAAAACCGAAGCCAGCCTCAATGTATTTCACCGCGCCAAAAACTTTTTCGCGCGCGAGCCGCACGCACTCCAGATTGTTCGGCTCGAAATGCAGCCGATAACCGATGGCGAGTTGTTTGCCCGCCGCCTTGCACGCATCAATCATCTGCTGACATTTTGCGGACGAGACTTCCATCGGCTTTTCGCAGAGGATGTGCTTGCCCGCCTTCGCCGCCGCAAGGGTGTGCGCCGCATGCAACGCGTTCGGCGTGACGACATAGATCACGTCAATGTCAGGATTGTCCGCGAGCTTCGCCATTGTGTCGTAGGAATAGACGCAGTTGTCCGGCAGCTTGTAGCGCGCCTGCCACGCCTTCGCCTTTTTCGGCGAACCAGTGATGATGCCCGCGAGCCGCGCGAACTTTGTTTCCTGCAAGGCCGGTGCAATCTGGTTCGTGCTTAAACTGCCGAGGCCGCAGAGCGCGTAACCGATCTTCCGCGCCGGTTTTTCATCCGCCGCGAACGTAGAAAATTTTCCTGCGAACGAAATGCACGCCGTAGCGAGCGCGGAAGTTTTCAAGAAGTCGCGGCGTGAAGTGAAGCTGGATTTCATGCCGCAGGTTAGTGCCGCCGAGCAAGCCGTGACAAATAAAATCGGCGACTTCCTCGGCTCGGGAAAGCAGGAATGGCAATGCTCGCAGAAAGCAGTTGAACTTTTCCCGTAATAGGCGCATCAATGGTGGCATGAAAAAAATCCTATTTCCGTTCATCGCTCTGGCGGCGCTGGTCGCCGCGTGTGTGCCGTCGGTCAACCCGTTTTATTCCGATAAGAACCTCATTACCGACGCGCGTTTGATCGGGACTTGGCTGGAGGATTCCAGCCAGAGCCAGCCTGAAAGCTGGACGTTCGCCGTCGCGGACACCAACGCTTACGCCGCGACGCTCACCGATGACGACGGCAAGGTTGGCAAGTTCGACGCGCATCTATTTAAGCTCGGTGCGGCCACGTTCATTGACCTCACGCCGGCGAATTGTGATTACGCTACGAACCAAGCCAGCCTCGTCGGCGTAGCGATGATTCCCGGCCACTTGCTTGTGCGCGTGCAGTTCGATGAGAAAAAACTTTCCGTCGTCATCTGCAACCCGGACTGGTTGAAAAAATTTCTCGAAAAAAATCCGTCCGCCATCGCCCACTACTTGAAGGATGATGAAATTATCCTCACCGCCGAGACCGGCGCGCTGCAAAAGTTCGTCCTGAAACACCTTGGCAAAGATGAATTGTTCGGCGACGAGAAGGATTACAAAAAGCAGTAAGCCTCGCAGTCTACTTTCGCTTCGGCGTGAATGAAAAATTTACCGCTGGCTGGCCGCTGCTATCAGCAGGAAGATGCCAGCAGCAAATAATCCGGCCATCACCGCGAAGAAAATTTTCACCCAGCTCTTGGGATACTTGCCCGCGATGACGCCGGTGTAGCCGTTGATGACGACTTGATAATTCTCCGCGCCGTAGTTGTAAGTGAGCAGCCAGATGGGCGCGAGAATGTGCTTAAAAGTTTGGCCGGCATAATCATCTTGCACCTGCAAATTCCGTTGCGTGTCGCCGGGCACCTGCCGGGCGCACAAGGCGTAAATCTGTTGTTCCATGCGGTCGCGCGATGTTTTCGCGGCGGTGATGAGATCAATTTGATAACGCTCCACCACCCAGCCGGACAAGTAGCCAGCGTTGTAAGTTTGCAATTCTTTCGTGGTCGGAAACGGCTCAATTTTGCGGAGCATTTCCGGTTGCACGCCGCGCGAGGCGGGCACGAGTTCATCGTCGAAAAAATGATCGAGCGCACCGGCACTCGGCACCCAGCGGGTTTTTTGCACCTGCCGCGATTGCGTGTGGCCATTGCCATCCGTGTAAGTTTCCGTCTCGTAATAATGGTAGCCGCTCTCGGCGGTCCACTCGGCGTGAACCTGCGCGTCGAACGTCCAGTAAGGAATGTAAAGCCCCTTGACCGTGTCGGTGAGCGCGGCGTGCGTGAGTTTGTTCGGCGCGAACCAGCGGCTGCCATACCATTGGCGGATGGACTCGCGCACTTGCGTCTCGCTGATCTTCATCGGCAACAAACTTTCCGGGCGGAACGCTTCTTTGATTTCCTCGTAAGGCACGAGCGCAGACGATCCGCAAAAATCACAGCGCTGCCCAACACGCGTGGCGTCGAAAACGGAAATGGCCTGGCAGCTTTGGCATTTAACGGAAGTCTTCGCCGCCTGCCAGCCACGCGAAGAATCGGGAATGCCGCGTAACGCTGCGACGAGATCGTGCTCCACGATTTGCTCGTCGCCCGTCGCGGTCAGTTCGACATTGGCAGGTGAAGTCGTCCCGCAAAACGGGCAGACGAGGAGTTTCTTGGCGGGATTCCATTGCGCCTCGCCGCCGCAGGACGGGCAGGAAAATTTGTGCTGCGCCGTGGCGGATTTAATGATGGGCGGTTGGTCGGGCATGGGTGGAATCGGGAATGAATTTCTAATCGTTAGCTGCGCGGTTCAGATTTTTTTGCTGAACCGCGCCTCAAGCAATTTAAGATTTGAGAAACTCATCCAGCGCCGCTTTGGTCACACGCCACGTTGAGCCGATTTTTTTGCCTTTGATGTCGCCTTTTTCAAGCGTGGACAAAACATCCGCCTCGCTCACGCCGAGAACCTTGGCCACGTCCGCCGTGCCGAGCAATTCAGGCAATGCACTCGCCGCCGCCGCCGCAGCGGGAATAACCGGCGGCATCGCGCCCGCGGCGGCGGGAGTGGCCTGCGGCTGATTCATCGCGGCGGCGATTTGCTGGCCCATCGCCAAGCCTGCGCCAAGTCCCGCGCCGGTTCCCGCCATGCCGGCGGCGGCTCCGCCTTCCATCGTCAATGAATTCGCCATTTGAAATTTCACAAAGTCATTCAGATTGCCAACCGCCGCCATGCTGCTGCGTTTATCAATCGCCTGTTCCACTTCCGGCGGCACCGAGACGTTCTCGATCACGAAGCTCGTGATCGTGATGCCGTATTTCGACGACACCTCCGGGTTGATGAGCGGCAGCAGCGCCGCGCCGAGTTCGTTGTAACGCGCCGCCACGTCCAGCACCGGCACCTTGGCCGACGCCAGCGCGTTCGTGAACACGCTCACGATGCGGGCGCGCATCGTGTCGGCAAATTCATCGAGCCGGAAATGATCGTCCGTCCCCGCGACTTCTTTGAGAAACACTTTCACGTCCGTCACCTTGAAATCGAAGATGCCGTAAGCCCGCGCGCGCACGATGCCGAAATCCTGGTCGCGTAGCATGATGGGATTTGCCGTGCCCCACTTGTTGCCGGTGAAGAGACGCGTGTTGACATAATAAAGATCGGCCTTGAACGGCGAATGCAGTCCGTATTTCCAGCCCTTGAGCGTGGAGAGGATCGGGATGTTGTCCGTGGTCAGCGAGTATTTGCCGGGGCCGTAAGTATCGCCGAACTGGCCGAGATACACGAACTGCGCCGTCTGCGATTCGCGGACGATGAGCTGCGCGCCGTTCTTGATTTCCTTGTCCTGATCGGGATAGCGAAAGGAGATCGTGTCGCGCGAATCGTCCTGCCACTCGATGATTTCGAGGAACTGCGTCTTGAGATAATCCATGAGGCCCATATTTTTTAGTGTTGGGGTAAAGTTGATTTTGTTTTTGTGTGCGCCACATCATTGCTTCAAACCCCAAAACTGTGAAGTAGAATTTCGGGTGAAGTTTATAATCGAAAATTCTCGACTGAATTGCTGGGCGGGCGTATCAAAGTTGCATGACTTCCATGGCCATTTCAGGAATTTTTTTAGTTTCGCTGATCATTTTTGGAATGGTCAGCCTGCTCATCTTGGGAATTGTGCTGCTCGTCATTTTCCGCAGGCGCGGCCAATCGTGGCAAGGGCGGCGGTCGTCGTCCGCGTTCGACGCAACGCAGCCATGGATGTGGGGCAACGCCAACTCGGCGCCGTCATCCGGCACGGACGCCAGCACATTTGATAGTGCACAACCTCATGGTGGATCTTCTCACGGCGGCCATCACTGTGGTTCGTCCGATCATAGCGGCCATCACAGCCATTCAGATGGCGGCAGTTCACCCGGCAGTAGCGACAGCGGAATCGGTTTCAGTGGCGGCGATGGCGGCGGCAGTTGTGGCGCTGGCGATGGCGGCGGCGGCGGCGGCAGTGGAAATTAAAAACAGCTTTGTCGTAATCTAACGCTGAAACGGCTAGAAGAATTTCATCCGGCCTCGCTGATCGTTTGTTTCAATGTTCGTGTAAGATTTTCAATTCCCACTTCGCCGCATGGCCTGCTAACGTGGGCGCGTGAACGAAAATTCCAATCACGCATCACGCCCGTCGCGCCAAAGCGTAGCGGCGGCGGACATCACGCATCACGAGTCCTCGCGCGGTTTCTGGGCGCTCATCGTCACGCAGTTCCAAGGCGCGTTCAGCGACAATGCGCTGAAGTGGCTGGTCATCTCGCTCATCGCGGGCATGAATTTCTCCAACGAGAAACGCGACGAACTGGTCAGCATCGTCGGCGCATTATTCGCGCTGCCGTTCATCGTGTTTTCCATGGGCGGCGGATTTCTGGCCGACCGTTTCAGCAAACGTAGCGTGACGATGGGGGTGAAGGTGTTTGAAATTCTCGTGATGTTCATCGCGCTGGCCGGACTCGCAACGAACCAGATTTACGTCACCATCGGCGGCGTGTTTCTCATGGGCGTCCACAGTGCCATCTTCGGCCCGTCCAAATACGGACTGCTCCCCGAACTGCTGCCGGAGAAAAAATTGTCCTGGGGCAACGGTGTTTTGGAATTAGGAACCTTCCTCGCCATCATCGGCGGCACCGTCGCGGGCGGCTGGCTGTGCAAAATGTTTTCCGCGACGCCGGGTTGGTCAGGAGTCGTGCTGATCGCGCTGGCGGTGGTTGGACTGTTCACCAGCTTTGGTATCACGAAAGTTCCCGCCGCCGATCCGGCGAAAAAATTCAATCCCAACTTCGTCGGCGAACTCTGGACACAAATCAAACTCATCCGCGCTGACCGTCCGCTCTGGCTGGCCGTGGTGGGCAATACTTATTTCTTCGCCATCGCCGCGCTTATCCAATTTCTCATCGTGATTTATGCGAAGGACGTTTTGCACATTTCCGATCCGGCCAAGGCTGGTTATTTGCAGGCGGCCATCGCCATCGGCATCGGGCTGGGCAGTTATGCGGCGGGCGTTTTGTCCGGCGGAAAAATTGAAACCGGCTTGATTCCATTAGGCGCGGTTGGGTTGACGATTTGCGCGGCACGGCTCGGTTTCAACGGACTGACTTTCAACCAAGTCTTCGCTGGACTGGCGGCGCTCGGATTTTTTGGTGGCTTTTTCATCGTGCCCATTTCCGCGTTGCTCCAGCATCGCCCAGCGCGCGAACAAAAGGGCGGCGTGCTTGCGGCGGCGAACTTGCTTTCGTTCGTCGGCATTTTTCTAGCGTCGGGAATTTTTTATCTGCTCGCTTCCGTCTTGAAAATTTCCGCCCCCGGAATTTTTCTGCTCGTCGCCGTCGCGACGTTGGCCGCGACGATTTATCTCCTCTGGCTGCTGCCCGATGCGCTGCTGCGTTTTGTTTTGTGGTGCGTCACAAATACAGTTTACAAAATCCGTCCGGTGGGCCGCGACCACATCCCCGCCAAAGGTGGCGCGCTGTTTGTGTGCAATCACCTTTCCTTCGCCGACGCGCTGCTGCTCATCGGCGCGATTGACCGCCCCGTTCGTTTCCTGATGCTCAAAAGTATTTACGAACGTCCTATCCTCAAACCGTTCTGCAAAATTCTTGGCGTCATTCCGATTTCCTCCGAGTCGCGTCCGCGCGAACTCATTCATTCCTTGCAGGCTGCGAGCGATGCGATTCGCAATGGCGAAATCGTCTGCATCTTTGCGGAAGGCCAGATCACGCGCATCGGACAACTGCTTCCGTTTCAGCGCGGCTTTGAGCGCATCATGAAAAATGTGGACGCGCCGATCATCCCCGTGGCGCTTGACGGCTTGCTCGGCAGCCCGACGAGTTTTGAGCGCGGACGCATGGTGCGCCGTCTGCCGCATCGTTTGCCGCATCCCGTCACGGTGAGTTTCGGTGCGCCCATGCCGCCGACCGCCACGCCCATTGAAGTCCGCGAGGCCGTGCAAAATCTCATCGCCGAGGCGTGGCAATTTCGCCGCGAACGCATGGAGCCGATGACGCGCGATTTCGTCCGCTGCGCCCGCCGCCATCCGAGCCGTTTCTGCATGGCGGATGCGATGAGCAAAAAAATTTCCTTCGGTGAAGCGCTGGTGAAAACGGTTTTTCTCTCTCGGCGTTTGAAAAAAATCTGGGCCGGTCAGGGGATGGTGGGAATTTATTTGCCGCCCAGCGTCGGGGGCGCACTGGTAAATCACGCGGCGTTTCTCTGCGGCAAAGTGCCGGTTAATCTGAATTACACGCTGTCCGAAACCACGCTCGCCGCGTGTGTGAAACAGTGTGGTATCACGACTATCATTACCTCCCGCACGTTTCTGGAAAAAATAAAACTTACGCCGCCGGGAAAATTATTTTTCATCGAGGATGTCGCGGGCGTTCCGACGGCAATCGAAAAATTCACCGCGTGGCTGCTCGCGAAATTTGCCCCGTTCTGGTTGTTGAAAAAAATTGCGGGACGAGAAAAGGAAGTCGCCCTCGACGATCTCGCGACCATTATTTTTTCCAGCGGCAGCACCGGGGAACCGAAGGGCGTGATGCTCTCACATTACAATATCCTCTCTAACATTCAGCAGATGGAACACATCCTGAATTTCACGCACCACGACCGTTTCCTCGGCATCCTGCCGTTTTTTCATTCGTTTGGTTTTACGGTCACGCTTTGCCTGCCATCGGTGTTGGGTGCGGGCGTGGTGTTTCACGCGAACCCGCTGGATGGTCGCGCCATCGGAACCTTGTGCCGTGACCATAAAGTCACGCTGCTCATGGCCACGCCGACGTTTCTGCAACTCTACATGAGAGCCGTGCCGCGCGAAGATTTTGGGAGCCTGCAACTCGTCATCACCGGCGCGGAAAAATTGCCGGAGAAACTCGCGCTCGCGTTCGAGGAAAATTTTGGCATCCGCCCGCTGGAAGGTTACGGCACGACCGAGTGCGGCCCCGCCGTGGCCGTGAACATTATGGATTTTCGCGCGGCGGGTTTTCATCAGGTCGGCGGCAAGCGCGGAAAAATCGGCCGCCCATTGCCGGGTATGATGGCGCGCATCGGTGACGCAGAAAATCCGTGGAGCGATAAAAAAATTCCGGTGGGCGAACCGGGAATGTTGCTCGTGCGCGGACCGAACATCATGCAAGGCTATCTTGGCCAGCCGGAAAAATCGGCGGACGTTTTGCGGCACGGCTGGTATTGCACCGGCGATATCGCGCAGTTTGACGAGGATGGTTTTCTGCAAATCACCGGACGCTTGAGTCGCTTCAGTAAAATCGGCGGCGAGATGGTGCCGCATTTGAAGATCGAGGAAAAATTGCAGGAGGTCGCCAGCGCGGTGGAAATTTCTTTTGTCGTCATGGGCGTGCCGGATGAAAAAAAAGGCGAACGTCTCATCGTGCTGCACCGGCTCGCGGAAGACGATTTGCCCGCGTGCCTCGAAAAATTTGCCGCGAGCGATTTGCCGAATTTGTGGAAGCCAAAAGCTGATGCGTTTTTTCGTGTGGAAAATTTTCCGATGCTCGGCACCGGCAAACTGGATTTGCGCGGCGTGAAGGAACTGGCGGCGAAGCTGGTCGAGCCACCGCCGCTCCACTCGGAAAGGTTCGACGCGGACGCCGGGAAAAAATAACCTGCGCCATGCGACCTTTGGATATCCAGCCGATTGGCGGCGAACTGGCGGTGAAGTGGGCCGATGGCGGCGAGAGTTTTATTTCGCTCGAAGCCTTGCGCCGGGCGTGTCCCTGCGCGGGCTGCAAGGGCGAGACGGACATCCTAGGCAATCTCTATAAAAATCCGCCGGTGCCTTACGCGGTCAATGCGTTTGGACTCACGCGGCTCTTGAGCGTGGGTGGCTACGCCATCCAGCCCGTGTGGGCGGATGGCCATGCCACGGGACTTTTCTCCTTCGAGTATCTTCGCCAAGTGGCTGACGGGAAATACAAATAATCGCGCGGAATGAGGTCGTTCGTTGGTAGGGCATCGCTGCCGCGACGCTGGTGTGAATCGCAGTCGGTGCGAGGAAGGCGGCGCAGCAGCGCTGCCCTACCAGCACCAAACCCAATAAAAAAACAGCGCGCTGTGGGCAGCGCGCCGTTGTGGAAAGTTTTGTAAATTACTGAACCACCTCTTCGTTCATGATGAGCTGCGGATCTTTTTTGGATTTATTTTTCCCAGCGGGGCGGGTGCCGTCCCAAGCGGAGTCGGGGTTCAGGAACTGTTTGGTTTTCACCGGCTGGGCTTCGAGGAAACGGGTTTCAGTCGCGTGGAAATCCGTATCCTTGACGATGGTGGGTGTGATGAAGATGAGCAGGTTCTGTTTGTCCATGCTTTTTGCTTCCGAGCGGAAGGCATAGCCGAGCAACGGTATATCGCCCAAGATCGGGACTTTATTCTTGGTGGAATTCGGGGCGTCCTTGACGAGGCCACCGAGGACGAGCGTGTGGGCGTTCGGGATCAGCACTTGAGTTTCAAAATGGCGGCTATCGAATAGGTCGGCTTGGAAGACCTGGCCGCCTACGGTCTTGGAGACGGTGCCGAAGAAGCTGGAGACTTCCGGGTGCACCTTGAGCCAGACCTTGTCGCCGGCGGAAATGCGCGGCGTGACTTCCAGCACGGTGCCGACGTTGGAGTAGGTGACGGAGGAACCGCCCGCCGTGTTCGCCGTGCCGGCACTGACGTTGAAAACGGGGTAGCCGCGGGTCACAGAAATATTCGCCATCTGATTGTCCAGCGTCACGATGCGGGGAGTGGAAACTACTTGCGCGTCCGAGGAGGCGTTGAGCAGGGAAATGACCGCGCTCAAACCATCAGCGTTCAAAAACCCCATTGTTCCAAGTCCGCTTGCGGAGTTGCCAACCACGCCAAGGCCGGAGAGTTCTTGCGCGTTAATGGGAATACTGTTGCTGCCAATTATCTGGGTGATGGGAGCTCCTGGAGCGAAACTACGTTGATCTTTAGCCAAATTGTTTCCAAAAGTTACATGCTGGCCACCGAACGTGCCAGCCCAGTCAATGCCCTTTTTGCTGCTGGGGCTGCTGGAAATTTCCACAAGGCGAGTTTCAATGAGCACTTGCTTGGTGGGAGTGTCTAGGTTGGTGACCAAACTATCCATGGCGATTTGTTCGGGATCGGTCGCCACGACGACCAACTGGCTGGTGCGCGGATCGGTGATGACTTTGCTGCGTTTGTCGGTCAGAGTGGACTGTGCCGCGTCGAGGATGTTCGAGACGCTGGCATATTTTAATTGGATGACGCGGGTGATGAGCAGCGGCGGTGCG
>JANYCI010000185.1 GCA_025360325.1 Limisphaerales bacterium
CGTCACACCGAGGCCCGGAATTTCGGAAACATCCAGCGTGAGCGGCTCATCCGGCAGCAACAGCGGGTTCCACGGCTGCGCGAGTTTCAATTCCAACTGGCCTTTGTCTTTGACGTAATTATTTTGCAGCGCGGCGGTGAGTAAGCCGAGAACGTCTGATTCGCCGAGCGTTTTGGCGCGGCGGCAAATTTTCACCGAGTCCGCGCCGGAAAAATCGTTCGTGCAAAGGTCCGGCGCATTGGTGGCGAGCAGTTCGCGAATCTGGAGGCGCGTCAGCACCAGGTTTTTTCCGAACGCGGGTGCCTCGCATAATTTCACGGCGGGCAACGCTGCGGTGGACGAAAAAATCTGCGGCAGAAAAACCCCGTCGCTGCCAACGGGCACGGACGCTTGCAACTCAATGCCCGGCGCGAGTTCGTCCGCAAACACCGGCAGCAGTGCGCCGCAGCCGTTCGCGTAGAACAGCGGGCCGAGCAGCGCCGCGAGATAATTTTTAAGATTCATCAGCGTTGGAGGTTGTTGCTCTGTTGCATCATCTGGTCGGCGGCTTGCACGGCCTTGGAGTTCACTTCATACGCGCGCTGGGCGAGGATGAGGTTCACCATTTCTTGCACGACGCTGACGTTGGAAAGTTCGAGGTAGCCCTGCTGGATTTCGCCGAAACCATTTTCCGCCGGATTGCCAAGTTCGGGCGTGCCAGAGGCGGAAGTCTGCTTATAAAGATTGTGACCCATCGCATCAAGGCCGCCAGGATTGACGAAACGCGCGAGCTGCACTTGGAAACTTGAATCGCCACTAGGAGATTTGTAAGTCACTGTGCCGTTCGCCGTGACGGTCACGTTGGTGACGCCCGCAGGCAAAGGCTGAAAACCGCCTTGCACCGGATAGCCTTCGCTCGTCACGATGCGGCCTTGCGAATCCGGCTTGAACCCGCCATCGCGCGTGAATGCCAGCGAACCGTCCGGCATCTGCACTTCAAAAAATCCGTTACCTTGGATGGCGAGATCGAAATTATTTCCCGTCTTGGACATTTCGCCCTGCGTGAACAACCGCGTCGTCGCGGCGGGTGCCGCGCCCTGCCCGACCTGCAAGCTCGCTGGTAATTGATTGCCGCCGCCCTGCTGCGAGCCGGCTTCTTTCGTGGTCTCGTAGAGCATATCCTGAAACTGCAACTTGCTCATTTTGAAGCCGGTGGTGTTGACGTTCGCGAGGTTGTTTGAGATCACGTCGAGGTTCATCTGCTGGGATTGCATCCCGGAGGCGGAGGAGTAGAGAGCGCGCAACATAAATCAAAGTGAGGAGTGATGGGTGACGAGTGACAAAAACTTTTTCGCCGGAGATTTTTTTGGAAAGTGGATATTCATTTTAATTCGTCCCGGTGAGTTCCACGATGCTTTTGCTCATGCGTTCGCTTTGCATTGAGACAATTTTTTGGTTGCTCTCAAACATCCGCATCGCCGTGATCATCGTGGCCATCGCGAGCGTGGGCGAGACGTTAGAATTTTCGGCGAAGCCCGCGCGCACCTGCGTGCTCAAGGCCGGCACCGGCTCCACCGCCGGGTTGGTGTTGCTGAAAATTCCGCCGCCCCTCGTCGTCAGGTTTTGCGGCTTGGCGAATTCTGCGAGCGCGAGTTTGCCCTTGATTTCAGAGCCTTGGCTCACGATGCCGTCCTGCGAAATGGTGAGTGCCGACTTGCTCGCCGGATCTGAACGGATCGGCCCATTTTCGCTTAACACCGCCAACCCTTGCTTCGTCACGAGCTGACCGGACTTGTTGACCGTAAATTCGCCGTCGCGCGTGTAGCCCTTCGTGCCGTCTTCCATTTCCACCGTGAAAAATCCTTTGCCCTGCAACGCGCAATCCATTTGGTTGCCGGTGCCGCGCAGTTCGCCTTGCGTGAAATCCGTCGAGGTGTTCGGCACCGGCATCACGAATGATCCGCCGCCGAGCGAGTCCTGCCCCGCCTGCACGGAGGAGAAACTCATGGCCCGCGCGTGCGCGCCCGGCACACCCGCCATCGAGAGGTTCTCCGCGACCATCTCTTGCCAGCGCTCGGTGGCATTCATCGCCGCCGCCGCCGAATAAATTGACACGTCCATACCCGCTGTTTAGCAACGACCGTGCCACGCTGGTTTTACAAGGGTTTTGCAAGGTTTTCGCCGCCAGATGGGAAAAATCTTCCCCTTTCACTAGGCAAGAATAGCCCGTCAGCCTGCCGGATTTGTTCGTGAACATTCGCGCCGAGCCTGCCAAACTCCGCGCGTGAAACTGTTTTACACCGGCCCCGTCATCAACGCCGAACTGCTCGTGGTGATGCTCGAAAAACACAGTATCCCCGCCACGCAAAGTTTCGTGGACGCCGCCGCGCCCGACGATGGCGACCTCGCCCGCCCCGCGAATGTCTTCGTATCCCCAGTGGATTACGACCGCGCCCACAAACTTTTTTACACCGAACGGGAGGATGAACTTTAATTTTTTAGCTACCCATTCAACCATGAAAACATCGAGCAGAGTTATGATCCGACCGCTCCAGTTGAGCAACAGTGAGGCGTTTGTTGAAAGTCCGAGGTCAAAATAAAAATGAAAAAAATCTCCATCATTGATTCCCACACCGGCGGTGAGCCGACGCGCGTCGTCATTGCCGGTGGGCCGGAACTTGGTGGTGGAACGGTCGCGGAACAGTTGAAAATTTTCCGCGAGCAGCACGACCAATTTCGTTCTGCCGTCGTCAATGAACCGCGCGGTTCGGATGTTTTGGTGGGGGCATTGCTCGTCGAACCGTCGGATAAATCCTGCGTGACGGGCGTGATTTTCTTCAACAACGTCGGGTGTTTGGCGATGTGCGGACACGGCACGATTGGCCTCATCGTCACCCTCGCGCACCTTGGAAAAATTAAATTCGGCGAGCATAAAATTGAAACACCCGTCGGCATCGTCACCGCCACGCTGCAAGCGAACGGCGAAGTTTCGGTCGCCAATGTGCCGAGCTATCGCAAAGCCAAAAACATTTCCGTGGACGTTCCCGGCGTCGGCAAAATTTCCGGCGAGGTCGCGTGGGGCGGCAACTGGTTTTTTCTCGTGAGCGAACATGGGCGCGAACTCGCGCTGGCGAATGTCGAGTCGCTCACGGATTTGACGTGGCGCATCCGCCAAGCCGTGAACACACAAGGTTTCCCCGAAGTGGATCACGTCGAACTGTTCGGCCCACCACAAAACGGCGGTGACTCGCGGAATTTTGTTTTGTGTCCCGGCAAGGCTTACGACCGTTCGCCGTGCGGCACCGGCACCAGCGCCAAGCTCGCGTGTCTCGCTGCCGATGGAAAATTGGCCGAAGGAGAAACGTGGATTCAAGAAAGCATTCTCGGCAGCAAGTTCAACGGAACCTTTCGCTGGCTGAACCGTGAGCGCGGCGAAATCATTCCCGTCATCACCGGCACAGCGCACGTCAACGCCGAAGCCACGCTACTACTCGATGAAACCGATCCCTTCTGCTGGGGCATCCGATAATTTATGGCGAAAATAATTTTCCAAAACGGAGTCGCAGCCCAACGGGGCACCGGCCTCCGGCACGGCTCGTTGGTCGCGACATTTTTGAAACGAGCCGTGCCGGAGGTCGGCGTTCCGCGCTTAATGCGTTCATATTTCAACTCTGCTTTTGTTTTCGCGGTCGCAATTTTTCTGGCGGTGCAAACTGTTTTTGCCACCAGCACCGATGAAAATTATTCCCGCGCCCAATCGCTTGCCCGCCGCACCGAGGGAAAAGTTTTTCGCGATGCCGTCGCCCCACACTGGCTCGCCGACAACAGCCATTTTTGGTATCGCGTCACGACCGGGTCAAACACGCATGAATACGTTTTGGTGGATGCCAGCACCGGCGAAATCAAGCGCGCATCGTCCGCTGAAAAACTGGGCGTGACGGAAGGCGAACGACTTTCTTCTTCCGCACAAAAATCACTCGCGCCGAAGCGCTCGACGCATACCGGTGGCGAAACGGTGATCCGCTTTCACAACACGACCACCGCACCCGTGGAACTGTTTTGGGTGGATGAAGGTGGTGAGCGAAAATCTTACGGGCGCGTGCGTCCCGGCCAGACTTTCGAGCAACACACGTTCGCTGGCCACGTCTGGCTCGTGACCGATTCGCTCGGCAACCCGCTCGGATTTTTTGAGGCCGCACCGGACGTTTTGGAAATCGCTATTGATGGCAAACCCGCCCACGCCGAACCGCCGCGCCGCCGTCAAAGCCAGCGTCGTTCCGCGCAGTCACCGGATACAAACTGGTCGGTGCAGTTCACGGATCAAAATGTCGTTCTCGTTTCCGCGTCCGGTGAAAAAACTTTTTTGACCACGAACGGCACGGCGGAAAATCCGTATCGCGGGCCGGTTGCGTGGTCGCCGGATTCGCAAAGCTGCGTGGTGCAATCCGTCACCGAAGTGACGCGCCATACAGTAACCATTGTGGAATCTTCGCCGCGCGATCAGCTTCAGCCGAAGTTGCAGACGTATGATTATTTCAAGCCCGGCGACGCGTTGCCGCAAGTTCAACCGGTGCTCATCAGCGTCGCGAGCAAGTCGGCGAAAATTATTGCTGACGATTTGTTCACTAATAATTTCACGCCCGATGGCGAATTGAATTTCCGCTGGTCGCCGCGCGGCGATGAGTTTTATTTTAATTACAATCAGCGCGGGCATCAGGTCTATCGCATCCTCGCCGTGAACGCGACGAACGGCGCGGTGCGCACGGTGGTTGAGGAGCGCAGCAAAACTTTTATTGATTACGAAACGAAAACGTGGCGCGAGTGGCTGCCGGATTCCGGGGAACTGCTCTGGATGAGCGAGCGAGACGGCTGGGCGCATTTGTGGCTTTACGATGTCACGACGGGGAAATTGAAAAATCAAATCACGCGTGGCAACTGGGTCGTGCGCGAAGCGCTCAAGGTGGACGCGGCGAAACGGCAGGTTTGGTTTCTCGCCAGCGGCTTGCGCGCGGCAGAAGACCCGTATCAGCATCAGCTCTGCCGCGTGAATTTTGACGGCAGTGGTTTTATCCAATTAACACAAGGTGACGGCGACAACACGGTGGAATTTTCGCCGGACGAAAATTATTTCATCGCCAAATTTTTCCGCGCTGATTTGCCAACCATCACCGAACTGCGCCGCAGTGACGATGGAAAATTGATCTGCGAACTCGAACGTGCCGATGCGTCACAACTGCTCAAGTCCGGCTGGACGCTGCCGGAACGCTTCGCCGCCAAAGGGCGCGATGGTGCGACGGACATTTACGGCGTCATCATCAAGCCGTCGAATTTCGATCCGAAGAAAAAATATCCGGTGGTCGAGGAGGTGTATGCCGGGCCGCAGGATTCGTTCGCGCCGAAAAAATTTGGTCGGCTGTTGCGGCAACACACGCTCGCGGAACTTGGCTTCATCGTCGTGCAGGCGGACGGCATGGGCACGGATAATCGTGGTAAAAAATTTCACGATGTGTGTTGGAAAAATTTGAGGGACGCGGGATTTCCCGACCGCATCGCGTGGATCAAAGCGGCGGCGAAAACGCGGTCGTGGATGGATCTGTCGCGCGTCGGCATTTATGGCGGTTCTGCCGGCGGGCAAAATGCGATGCGCGCGTTGCTGGATTACAATGATTTTTACAAAGTTGCCGTCGCGGATTGCGGCTGCCACGACAACCGCATGGACAAACTTTGGTGGAACGAACAATGGCTCGGTTGGCCGGTGGATGATTCCTACGCCCGCAGTTCCAACGTGGACGACGCTCACAAGTTGCAGGGCAAATTGTTGCTGATGGTCGGCGAGTTGGATCACAATGTTGATCCCGCATCGACGATGCAGGTAGTGAACGCGCTGGAAAAAGCGGGCAAAGATTTTGAGTTCATCGTCATCACCGGTTCGGATCACGGCTCGGCGGAAACGCCTTACGGCAGCAAGCGGCGGATGGATTTTCTGGTGCGAAATTTGTTAAGTGACGAGTCGAAGAAAAAGTGACGATGAGCAAAAAAATTATCATCATCGGTGCCGGGGCGATTGGACTTTCCTGCGCGTTGCATTGTGCGCGGAAAGGTCATCGCGTCACGGTCATCGAGCGCAATGACGCGTTGCGCGATGGCTGCTCCTTCGGCAACGCAGGCATGATTGTGCCGAGCCATTTCGTGCCGCTCGCCGCGCCGGGCATGGTGAAGCTGGGCTTGAAATGGATGCTGAATCCTCAATCGCCGTTCTATATCAAGCCGCGACTCGACGTTGATTTATTTGATTGGGGATTCAAATTTTGGCGGGCGTCAAACGCCGAACACGTTCGCCGTAGCGCGCCGCTGTTGCGTGATTTGAGTTTTGCGAGTCGCGCGCTGTTTGAGGAATTGGCCGTGCAAAATGAATTCGGTTTGCTGACGCGCGGTTTGCTGATGTTGTGCAGAACGCAACACGCGTTGGATGACGAGGCGAAGTTCGCCGCGCAGGCGAATGCGCTCGGCGTGCCTGCCGAAGTGCTCGACGTAAATCAAACCGCAAAACTTGATCCCGGCGTGACGATGGATGTGGCCGGGGCGGTTTATTTTCCGAAGGACGCGCATTTCACGCCCGACCGATATGTAGACGTTTTGCAATCGCAGGCGGAAAAACTTGGCGTCAGTTTCAAGTGGAATACGGAAGTCACCGGGTTGGAAACCAGTGCTGGAAAAATCAGCGCGGTGGAAACATTGCACGGCGAATTGCTCGCGGATGAAATCATTTTATGCGGCGGCTCGTGGTCGCCGGTCATCGCACGCGAACTTGGTTTGCGCATTCCGATTCAGGCGGGCAAAGGTTATAGCCTCACGCTCCCGCAGCCGCGCGAACTGCCGCAGCTTTGCTCCATCTTCACCGAGGCGCGCATGGCGGTGACGCCGATGGGAACGTCGTTGCGCTTCGGCGGCACGATGGAAATTTCCGGGCTGAACGAAAGTATCAGCGCCGTGCGCGTGCAGGGCATCATCGGGTCGGTGGCGAAATATTTTCCTAAATTTTCAGCGGCGGATTTTGAAAACATTCAGCCGTGGCGCGGGCTGCGTCCGTGTTCGCCGGATGGACTGCCGTATCTGGGCCGCACGGCAAAATTTTCCAATCTCATTATCGCCACTGGCCACGCGATGATGGGCATGAGCCTCTCGCCAATCACGGGGAAAATTGTCAGCGAAATTGTCAGCGATGAAAAACCGGCTTTCGATTTACGCCTGCTCTCACCGGATCGCTACGCCTAAAAAACCTGGTAGCCGACGTAGCGAGCGGACAGCCCTACACCGTCCGCATCTGCACTGCGTCCACGATTTCGGTGCCGACGGAAATCGCGCCGATGATGACGACCGTCTCGCCTTTTTTCAAACGCCCCGATTCCGCCAGCATTTTCAAGCCGCTTTCAATCGTGTTCTGCGGGTTGATGAAATCAAATTCCAGCACGAACGGCGTCACGCCCCAGCACAGCGTCATTTCGTTCGCGGTTTTATGGTTGTCGCACATGGCGAACACCGGCGAGTAGCGCGGACGCATCCACGCCGCGTAGCTGGCCATGTGGCCGTGGCGCGTGAAAGAAAGAATGGCGGCGGCCTTCAACTCGTTCGCCATGACGACGGCGCTCTTCACCAGCTTCTGCCGCGCGGAGGTAAGTTCGGCCAATTCGTGAAACTGCGCGCTGCCGCTGCGTTCGATGCGCGTGGCGATTTTATCAAACACCTCGATGCACTTCACCGGGTATTTGCCCACCGTCGTTTCGCCGCTCAACATGATCGCGTCGGTCTCTTCAAAAACCGCGTTCGCCACATCCGTCACTTCCGCGCGCGTCGGCATCGGCGATTCGATCATGCTCTCCAACATATGCGTGGCCACGATGACGGGACGCCCGACGCGCAAACACATTTTCACGATGCGCCGCTGCACGATGGGCAATTCTTCGTAAGGAATTTCAATGCCCAGATCACCGCGCGCCACCATGATGCCATCGGCTTCCTGCACGATGGCTTCCAAATTTTTGATCGCCTCCTGATCTTCGATCTTCGCGATGACGAACGGATGCGGCTTGCCCTCTCCGAACAATTCGCGGAGCTGCAACAGGTCGCGCGCCTCCCGCACGAACGAGAGGGCGATGAAATCCACGCCGAGTTCCAAGCCGAGCTTCACATCGCGAATGTCCTTCGACGTAAGCGCGGGCAAAGAAACTTTCACGCCCGGCAAATTAATGTGGCGACGGCTGCCGAGTTTTCCTTCCGTCAAAACTTCGCACTCCACCTTGTTGCCATTTTTCGCCAGCACCTTCATTTGAATGGTGCCGTTATCAATCAACACCACGTCGCCCACGCTGATGTCATTAATGAAATTTTCATAATTCACATCCACCGAATGTTCTTCCTCGGATTTTTCACCGCGCACGGTGAGCGTGAATTTCTGTCCCGGCTTCAAATCCAGCGGGGAAGCAATGTCGCCGGTGCGGATGGCTGGCCCCTGCGTGTCCATTAGAATACCCGTGTGGCGACTGCGTTTAGTGGATTCCTCGCGGATGGTGGCAAAAACTTTCCGCACCCACTCATGCGGCGCGTGCGACATATTCAGGCGGAAAATATTTGCGCCCGCGTCCATGAGTTTCCCGATCATCTCGGCCGTGCTGGTGGCGGGTCCGAGCGTGGCTACGATTTTGGTTCGGCGCAAAGAGCTTTTCTGCATCCGATAAAAATAGATTTTTCCGGCGACGGCGGAAAGATTTTATTCCGCTCAAAGCCCCGCTTCCGGCGGCACCGACGTTATCTTTCAGACCGAGCCTAACCGATCAACTCACGCACCTTCGCGCCGATGTCGCCCTGTTTCACGAGTGATTCGCCGACGAGGATTGCGCTCGCGCCGCACTTTTTTACACGCTCCACATCCGCGCGCGTGTGGATGCCGCTCTCGGCGACCAGTAAAACCGAGGATGGAGGATGGAGGATGGAGGATGGCGCGGAAGTTTTTGCCATCTGCAATCTTCTATCCTCCATCTTCGCCGCCAAACGCTCCGTCGTCGCCAAATCCACCACGAAAGTTTTCAGATTCCGGTTGTTCACACCGATGAGCTGCGGGGAAATTTTCAGTGCGCGTTCCAATTCTTCTTCGTCATGAACTTCCACGAGCACGGCGAGTCCGGCTTCGACGGCGAGCGTGTGAAATTTTTCCAACTGCGCGTCTGTCAAAATCGCGACGATGAGCAGGATGGCGTCCGCACCCCATTCGATGGCTTCGAGAATCTGGCGCTCATCAATGATGAAGTCTTTGCGGAGCAGGGGAATCTTCACAACAGCGCGGATTTGACGGAGGTAATCCAGCGAGCCTTGGAAAAATTTTTCGTCGGTCAGCACGGACAGGCAGCTTGCGCCCGCCGCCTCGTATTCTTTCGCGATGCGGACGGGATCGAAGTTTGGGCAAATCACGCCCATCGAAGGCGAGGCTTTCTTCACTTCAGCAATCAGGGCGATGGGTAGCGAGTGATGCCCGCCCTGCCGCGCCGTAGCGCAGCGAAGGCGGGCGAGAAAATCGCGCGACTCGCCGCGTTCGAGCATCGCATCGCGCAAATCACCGGCGGCGATGAGGCGCGCGGGCAGTTGCGCGACTTCGCGTTTCTTTTGTTCAACAATGGTTTCTAAAATATTGGCCACAGAGTCACAGAGAACACAGAGCTAAAGCACCAATCTCTTGATGCCATCTTTGAGCAGACGAGTGTTGAAATTCAACAGTAATCCGCGTTTCAAACCGGTGATTTTCAAATAGGTCAGCAACTGCGCTTCAAAAACCGAGTCAAACCTATCTACACTTTTGATTTCAATAATGACCAGTTTTTCCACAACTAAATCCAAACGATAATCGCCAACTGGATAACTTTTATAGCTGACCGGAACAACGAGCTGACGCTGGAAACTCAATCCTGCCAATTGGAATTCCACGCAAAGCGCCGATTCATAAGTTGATTCCAGCAAGCCCGGCCCAAGCGTCCGATGCACTTCAATCGCACAGCCGATAATTTTCTCGGTCAACGCGTCTTTTTGCTCGGGAAATTCCAACATGATTTTATGTTAGCCACAGAGGCGCAGAGCGCACAGAGAAAAGAATTTTTAACTCTGTGTTCTCTGTGCCTCTGTGGCAAAAATTATTCTCCTGCGGCGGCGATGATGCGCGCCGGCAGCTTGGCGACTTCCAATTTTTTCTGCTCAACAATTTTGTCGAGAATGTTCACGGATTTATTTTAACGCAGAGACGCAAAGACGCAGAGGAAAAATTTAACGGTGAAATAATTTTATTTCACGCTTGACTCGTAACTTCGCATCTACAAAAGTGCGCCTCGCAAGTTATGAGGGTAATTAGAACAGGGTGGTGTGAATCTTCCGCAACCGCGCAACCGCGCAACAAGCGGGAATCATTTTGTCTCGTTAGGCCGGTTTGCGGGGTGCGCAAAAATCCCTCAAGCGTCGTTAGTCTCAAATTTTCGTTCCCACAAAATACCCCCGACGTTGTTCGGGGTATTTTTTTGCACCCAAAAGTCCAGCCGCACGACGTTGGGTCGGTTTTCTTGCTCCCCAAAACCGGGACGGACGACGTTAGCCCCAATTTTTCGCTCCCCACAATCCAGCGCGGGAACTTTCGCCAGATTTTTAGCTCCAAAAATTCCAACCTCACGACGTTTGGTCGCTTTTTTTGCTCCAAAAAATCAGGCAAAGGCACGGTCAGCCCGTTTATTTACAGGTATTTACGCCAAAACAGCCAGTTTTCTCTAAATCCGAACTCCTAACTCTCAACTCCTAATAACATATGGCCGACAACTCCATCCCCACCAGTTACGACCCCATCGTGCAACTCCTCGAAGACGCCGCTGATGGCGCGCATACCCACGGCGCAGCCATCGGATTGGTTCACAATGACGAGGCACATATCCGCACCGACTTGATAGCCCTCGTTGGCAAACCCGCCGGGCCAGGCGGAGTGCCGCCCGCTGTGCCGGGATTCAAGGCGTCATGGAACGTCGCGCAGACGAATAAATCCACCAAGACCGCCGCGCTCCGCACCGCGCAGAGCAACGCCCGGCTTTACGTCCGCACCTGCATCCGTTCGCTCTTTCCTATCCTCGGTGAAAGTTGGAGCGCGGATTGGAACGCC
This sequence comes from Limisphaerales bacterium, assembly GCA_025360325.1. Taxonomy (GTDB): domain Bacteria; phylum Verrucomicrobiota; class Verrucomicrobiia; order Limisphaerales; family UBA11358; genus UBA11358. The sequence continues at coordinate 11,162 of JANYCI010000185.1, forward strand.
GCCGGATTCACCGGCGGTTCGCTCGCCGTGCCCGCCAATCCCATGACGTTGCTCCAGCAGATACGCGCCTATTATGTTGCCAACCCCGCGCGCGAAAGCGTGGTGCAGGGCATCAACTGCAATGCCACCACCTGCGAGGCCACCGCCCAAGCCATCAGCACTGCTGAATCCGACAGCAACCAAAGCAACACCGATTCCGGCACCGCCCAAGCCAACTATCAGAACGGATTAAAAGCTGCCCGCGCCCGCCTCTCCGGTTTGCGCGACGAACTTTCGCAACTCATCAAAGATGATGACGACCGCTGGTATGCCTTCGGTTTTGATAAACCCAGCGACCCCAGCACGCCCGAAGTTCCGGCGAATTTAACCGCAGTGGCAGGTGCTGCCAGCACCAAGACGGTGATAGCCGATTGGGACGACGCCCGCCGCGCCGACAGCTACCGCTTCCGCGCCGTGCTCAAGGCCGACAACAAGGAAATCGCCAACGAAATTGTCTCCGACAGCCAGATCAGTTTTGTGCTGGCCAAAGCCGCCGCTGGCGCGGTGGTGGTGCTCACCGTCACCGGTCGCAACTCGGCGGGGGAAAGTCCCGCGAGTGATCCGGTGGAATTTACCGTGCCGTGAACTGATTTCGTAACAAAACAAATCTAAAAACCAAACCATGAAAACCAAAAACCAAACCAACCTAAAAAACCTCATTTCAAAACTGGCGCAGATAACTGCTTTGATTCTCGTCACCGCCTTGCTGGCCGGCTGTGGGAATAAAGTGAGCGGAAAATATTCAAATGAACTTATGACGATTGAATTCAAATCCGGTGGCAAGGCCGTTTTCACAATGGGTGTGCTCAGCAATGATGCGACCTACGAGATTCAGGGCGACAAAATCATTTTACACGACCCAAAGAGCGGTGCCGGAAAAGACGATATCACTCTGACGCGCAAAGACGATGGAACCCTTGCGCTCATGGGTGAGATGGGATCAATGATTTTGAAAAAGCAAAAGTAACCACCTGAAAGAACCACCCTTATGTTTTGCAAACAATGCGGAGCGCAGATGGAAGACACGGCGACGACCTGCCCGAAATGTGCCGCCCCGAACGAAAGCGGAAAATCAGCAAGCCAAGTGGCCGACAAAGTAAAGGCCGCCTCCAAAGATTCACTACAAGCCTTCCTCAAATTTGCCACTGACCCGGTGGCGGGACTATCGGTGGCTTATGAAAACCTAGGGACATCGCGGGCATTGGGGGCAGGCATTGGTTTTGGCGTGGTGTTCACGCTCTGCGTTTTGGCTGGTGCCTACCGGCTGATTCCGGAGTTTGTCCGGCCACCCGGCGTGGGTGGTTTTTTTAAGATGCTTATCTGCGCCATCATCCCGTTTGTCACACTGGCCGGGTCGTGTTCGTTGGCGCGGGTGGTGTTTCGCGGCAAAGGCAGTTTGAGCAATGATAGCTTCATCGCCGGAGCATCCGTGCTTCCGTTTGGCTTCGTCATGTTGCTGGCCACGATTCTCGGCGCAGGAAACATAGAGGTGATTGGCGCGCTCGGAGTCTTTGCCCTGTGCCTGACCATCTTGATGCTGTTTGCCGGTTGCACTCGCATCACGATGATGTCCGAACGCATGGCGACACTGGCTGTTCCAATCATGCTGATGTTGAGCGCGTGGTTTTCTAAAATCATCTACGCCGCGATGATTAACTCGGCTTCAGCGGCCCCTGGTTATCAAACGAATCCATTCCTGCAATAAGGCATTCAGTGATCTTTCAGAGATACCATTCAATTCTGCTGTTCGTGTTTGTGGCTGGCCTTGGCTTGATGACGCAAAGCCGTTCACAGATACAGATCAGCAATGTTTTGACGAATTAAAAGAGGTGCTGGCACGCCACGGCGCACTCCAACGCTTCGGCATCAGCTTGCTGCACAATCATTTTCCAGTTCATGAAGGCGAAGTGTTAGTCGAAGACTGCGATGATGCCACCCGGACGCTGACAATTCGCCCAATGAAGAGGACTGACATCAAAGAGGAAAATCTGATGCAAACAAATTGGCGATTGGATACCAAGACGCCTGTTTTGGGATGTCGTGGTTATTGCGTTATGCGTGAAGGCAGCCATTCTGGCGGAGGTCACCATTTTGTTCCAAATCGTGGAATGTCGAAGTGAATAAAAAAATAATTCCGAAGCCGCCCCAGGCAACTGTGGCGGCTTTATCATTTCTAATTATTTTCCCTCAGCATCGCAGTCTTAAAAATTGAGATTTCATTGCGGTTCGCGGACGGCTATTTTCTCCGCTGGTCTGCCTTTTGAAACACGAAGATTCCGGCCATTGAACAAGCCGTCAAAGCCATCGCCGCGTCGGCCATCGCTCGTAGAAATAATTTCCACCCGTTTGATATGCATCAATGCAGATGCGGTTAAAGATTATTCTTCCTCATCCTTCACGCCCTGCATCCGCTTGAGCGGGCAGCCGGCGCGGAGCCAGGCGTTCACGAATGGATCTAGCCGTCCATCCATCACGGCTTGCACATCGCTGGCCGTTTCACCGGTGCGCAGGTCTTTCACCATTCGATACGGCTGGAAAACGTAGCTGCGAATCTGGTTGCCCCACGAGATGCTGCCCTTGTCGCCGTAGAAACGTTCCATCTCGCCTTTGGCCTGATCGAGCTTCAGCGCGTAAAGTTTGGAGATCAACATCGCCATCGCGGTGGCTTCGTTCTGCACCTGGCTGCGCTGCGCTTGCGAGGCGGCGACGAGGCCGGTCGGGATGTGCGTGAGGCGCACGGCGGTTTCCACCTTGTTCACGTTCTGTCCGCCTTTGCCGCCGGAGCGATAGGTGTCGCGGCGGATTTCCACTTTCGGAATCACGATGTCAGTTTCGAGCAAGTCGGTCAGTTCGGCCACGATGTCCACGCTGGAAAAACTCGTGTGGCGGCGCGTGTTAGAATCGAACGGCGAGATGCGCACGAGACGATGCACACCGCGT
>JANYCI010000020.1 GCA_025360325.1 Limisphaerales bacterium
AACGCCAATAATCTAAACCGTTTTCGTTTTGCGAGTCCGACGCTCGGCTATCTGTCCGGCATCAAGCTGCACGTTTTTCACATCCCGCTCGCCGCGACGATTTTTCCGGCAAGCACCAACATCGCCCCGGGTGCGAACCTGACGTTCACCGCGACCACTTACGGCACGCCGCCGATGCAATTTCAGTGGCAGATCAACGGCACGAACCTGCCGAACGCAACGAACAATTTCCTTACGCTCACCAACCTCGGCATAAGCAACCTCGGTCCTGGGAATATCGGCAATTACAGTCTCGTGCTTTCCGATTTTAGCGGTTCTATCACGAGCGCCGTTGCGCGTCTCACGGTGATCGGCATTCCCTTCGCGCCCGGAATCATCACGCCACCGCAAAGCCTCGTCGTCGGCCAAGGCTCAAACGCCACTTTCACCGTCACCGCGAATGGCACCGTGCCCTTGAGCTATCAATGGTTTTTCAACAGCACGAACATTTCCGGCGCGACGAATTTTTCCTTCACCCGGATCAACGTCCAGCCCACGAACACCGGAAATTATTTTGTCGTTGTCACCAATGTCTCCGGTGTCGTCACCAGTTCCATCGCCGTGCTCGCGTTGAGTTTTCTCGATGACTTCGACGGCTATTCCATTCCCAGCATCCTTACGAATCCCGCCACGACTAATGGCTACAAAATCTTTTTCGACGCGTCGTCCGGCGGCTACGACTTCAAGGCCGTCTTCGGCTTCGATTATTCCACCGTGACTTTTCCCACGAACATCCCGTCCGCGCCGCACTCCGTCGGTGGCACCACGAAGGGACTTTACCTCACCGTGAACAAAGCCGACGCGACCGCCGCATTCACTGCGATCAATCTCTATCCCGTCGGACTGAACTATACGAATAGCTTCGCGCTCAAGTTTGACCTGTGGATGAACTGGGGCAATGTCGCCAGCACCGAGCACGCGCTCTTCGGTTTGAACTGCTCCGGCAACTGGACGAACCGCATCACGCTGAACACGAGCGACGGCATCTGGTTCGCGATGAATGGCGACGGCGGTTCGAGTTCAAATTCCACCACGGCGCGCGACTATTCCGTTTTTCACGGCGGCGGCAGCGGCACCGCGCCCGTGCTGACGACGAGCGGCTTCGGCCCCACCGCGCCGCTCGGAGCGAATTTCGACAATGCCGACGCGGGTTTTATGAGTTTACTCCCGTCGCAAACGTTTGCCGGCATCGGCGCGACGCCCGCCGGCTCGTCCGCGATGCGCTGGCTCAACGTCGAAGTGCGGCAGGAAAATAATCTCATCACCTGGCTGCTGAACAACGTCGCCGTGGCGCAATTCACGAACACCTTTGGCTACACCGGCGGAAATATTTTGCTCGGCTACAACGACACGTTCAGCTCCATCGGCGACACGAATAATTTTGCCATCATTGACAACGTCCGCGTGGAGGGAATCGTTTATGCGCCGGTGAAAATCTTGTCGCCGTCGCTGGCGGGGACGAATTTCAATTTCAGTTTTGGCACCGACGCCTACGAAAGCTACACCGTGCAGTGGACGGCGAATCTGACGGCGGCGAACTGGGTGAGCTATACCAATTTCACCGGCAGTGGCGGGACGAATTCCATCAATGTGCCGCTGCCGCCGAATAATTCCCCCGCGCAATTTTTCCGCGTCAGCCGCCCGTGACGCTGTGGGATGGGCAACCGGTCTGTCAATTGACGATGGAATAAAAATTGTTTTTTCCGCGCATCCGCCTATGCTCGCAAAAAATTATGGAAGCACCCGAAGTCCCCACCGAACATCTGCACGAGGAAATGGAACATCACGCACACTCCGGTCCGCGCTGGATCATGGGCGTGGCTTTGAGCAGCGTGCTGCTCGCCGTTCTCGCCGCCGTGGCCTCGTTCCAAGCCGGCCACCACGAGAGCGAGGCGATGCTGTCCCAGCTTGCCGCTTCGGATCAGTGGAGTTTTTTCCAGTCCAAGAGCATCAAGGAATCCCAGCTCAAAAGCAAAATGGACATCCTGGAGGCCCTGGGCAAATCCGTGGCCGAGGAGGATAAAAAAAGGGTGGAGAAATACGCCGAGGAAAAAAAAGAAATTCAGGATCGCGCCGAGGAAAAACAAAAGGAATCCGCCTTTGAACTCAAGGCGCACCAGCTTTTCGCCCCGAGCGTGACGATGTTCCAGATCGCCATCGCGATGGGCGCAATCGCGGCACTGACCAAGAAGAAACCTTTCTGGTTTGTGAGTTTGGGCATCGGAGCGATTGGACTATTTTTTATCGTGCAAGCGTTCCTGCACACCCACGGCGGGTAAGGACGGTTTTTGGGGGCTGCGCGGAAAAAATCTTTTTGTGAAAGTTTTTGGTGTTAGCGTCGAATCGCTTGGCCAGCAGCGACACTTGGTCAGGGACAGTCAATGGGCAGTTGGGATGAATATGAAACGGATCTTCAATTCACAACGGGCGACGGCACTTTGGAAACAACTTCCATCCAGAGTGCCGACGGGAGGTTTTTTATTGGTGCTTCCGGCGATCTTCCGTTCCCAGCTTCAATTTCTTTTTGCCGTCCTGCTGGCGTTGGCTGGCAGCGGCTGCGGTTTTCATTATTATGATGCCCGCACTGGCGTGGAGCACGTTTGGGGATTTGGGCATTTGCAAATGCGCGTGTTGCCGCCGACCAATGGCGTGCAGGCGGTCATCAAGGGTTATTCCATCGTGGGCGCAAAAATGGGCGGCAGCCCGGATGACTACGGCTTGAGCCTCGGCTATGACAGCCGGCGGATGATTTTTATTTCGCCGGTGGACGCGCAATTTTGCCTGCAATGGCCGGACGCCAATTTTTTCAACGTGCGGATCGGCACGAACCTACCGCCGGATTTCAAATTTTCATCCACCAACCAACCCACGCGAAACCCATGAACAAAAATAAATCAACCAAACTAATCGCGCCGTTTGCTGCGCTGGCCTTGCTCACTGGCTGCGTGGGCTACAATAGCGCTTTTATGGCGACGAAAACCAACGTCGGCATGGATTTGGACACCAAGACACCCACGGCGGAAATTTCCTTGTCCCGGCGCGAAGTCGTGGTGGCACCGACGTTTGAGAATGGCCAGACGCCGCCGGTGGAAGCCAGCTTCCGCGTGAAGGGCGGTTGGATTTTTGCCAACGTGGCGACGACGTTTACCGGCGGTGACGCGGCGGCAACGGTTTCAGATTTGTTTAACCGGGACACACCGGTTGGCGCCGCTCGGACCAATGTGGATACCACCATCCATCTTTCCACTGCTCCCGTTCGCAATTCTCATGGTGGGGCCATTCATTTTCCGGAGCCGGGAACCGTCCGTCCGTTGATTTTTTGGACGGATACTTCACTTGGGTTAAAAGTGGCTTGGTCAGGCTTGACGGCGCAATTTCCTGATTCCGCCAAGTTTGGTTTCAACCGCAAGGAAATGGCTTTTGCGCCGGTGTTTGGGGCCACCAACACGATCACGCATCAATACGATGTGAAGATGCCATCGTTTCTCGCCACCACTGACACGGAGGCCAAGACCAGCACGCCGCAGAATAGCGGTTTTCGTTATCAGCAATACTTTGCCACCGGCAAAGCGGCGGATTTACTGGCGCTGGATCAAGGTGTGCGCGTCGCGCTGGCGGAACGTTTGGATCACACGGCGTCATCGTTCAAAGCGCGCGCCGCTGAAATCGAAACTGAAAAAAGCCTTGCCCAGGAATGCAAAGACAGCATCGGCAAAATTACCGATTCGGAAAAACTCAAGAATGTGGTCGGCCAGTTTGAATTGGAAAAATTGTTGCCAAAGACGAATGCTGCTGCGTTGCGGACGCAAGCGGATGCCGACGGGGCGGGCGTCAAAACCACCCTGCAAGAAGTTTGCGATACCGCTACGGCCAAAGAGTTGACCGACTTGAAAAATTTTCTTTTAACCCACTAACTAACCAAGGATCGAATTATGCCCACCGCCATTATTATTTTTGATAGTTCAAAACCAGAAAACATTGACGGCCTGCGAAGGCTGGCGGCTTTGAAAAAAATGTGGAGTGTCGTCAACGCAGAACAGGATGCCGCCGATGCCGACAGATTAATCATCACTTTTGGGGAGACCGCGCCCGCCACGCCAGCGGTGGCAGCCCGACTAGCGACTGTGGCTCAAACCAAACCGGTCAAGCCTGCAAAATCTAAACCGGCCAAGAAAAAGGTTTAGCTGATGCCGGCGATAAAATTTCTTGGCCGCCATCGCTGAAAGTGTGTCGCCCGCTTTGAAATTATTTTTAGTTGCGGCTAAAGCGTCGGCTGGCATCGCCGATGCTAGGTTACAAGTATGACATACAAACAATCACTGACGATGGACAAGGCGTGGGAACATACCGGCGTGCCGGCGATCCCGTTCGCTGGCTTTTTTGCGAAGCTCAAGAGCGCCGTAAAATTCAACATTCCAGTGGGTTATCAGGACGAATCAGGTTTTCATTTGGGCGTGCAGCCGGATCGCCAGCAAGTCCAGTGGCCAGCAACTTGGTAACGATAGCCGTTTTTAACGGTGTTTTTTGTCTCATAGTGAGTCAGGTGACTGGTCGAGAATGGAACATTATTTCCCTTCAGTTAAGTGCCACAGGGAAAAACTTGCCGGTTCTTTCAATTAATTTAGGGTTCGACAGGGTTGGGTTTGGGATTTTTTATTACTCAATAGCTTTTCCGATTTCGTTTGTCACACGCTTGTTTCTTCATAATTTCGCAGATTCAATTATTATTCCATCGGGACGAGGCGGCAAAATTTGATAGACAGATGGACGCCTTGTGTATAAATTGGGGACAGGCAAGGTTTTGATTAAATCGTAAAATTTGATTTAACACTCCAATCTTGGATGCGAATCGGCAGCTTTACAAAGAGCTGCCATTTTTAATCTGGAGGCTTGTATTTTTTGGACGATAATGATTTTGATCGGTCGGTCTTTGTTGAAATGCAAAACACAATGCCATTTTGGTATGTAGTGCGATCGAAGCCGAAGCATGAACACATTGCAGCGGCCAATCTGGAGCGCCAGTTTGGGCTGGAAGTTTTTTTGCCGCGTCTGCGGCTGGAGAAGCTCACCCGGCGCGGCCTCGTGAAGCAGGTGGATCCACTTTTCCCCTGCTATCTATTTGTCCGCTGCGTCATGGACGAACGGATTTCTGATTTACAACACGTTTCCGGCGTCAGTAAAATCGTGCGTTTTGGCGACAAAATTCCCCAGGTTTCGGAGAGCATCATTAAAGAGCTTCAGTTCCACTTCATGGCGGACGATACGCTGGTGGTAGAGCATCATTTGACGCCGGGCGATGCGGTCACGGTCACTGAAGGGGCCTTCGCCGGGTTGGATGCATTCGTGCTAAAAAACTTGCCAGCACGCAAGCGAGTGCAAATCTTGCTGGAAGTCTTGGGGCGCCCCACGCCGGTAGAAGTCCGGCGCGAGGCATTGTTGACGAAAAAAAACACGTTGGCGGAGGTGGTGCCGGCTTTGGCCGCACCGCACCGTCAGGAAAGGGCAGGGGTTCGCGTGTGAATTTTTTCTCTCGTCATGTAAATTATTTTCCGCCGGTGGCGGAACCGCAATGTTCGTTTCCAAAATGGAAAAATACGAGCAAGTGCGGAGCCTTTTTTGAAATTGCCGGATGAATAATTCTGAAAATAACGGACTGCCGCGCTGGAAACGCATCTTGGATGTGGTGCTCATCGTGGCGTCACTGCCGGTGCTGATTCCGCTGTCGTTGGGCGTCGCGCTGCTCATCAAGCTGGTTTCGCGCGGGCCGATTTTGTTCCAGCAGGAACGCGTCGGGTGGCGCGGAGATTTTTTTATGTGCCTGAAATTTCGCACGATGAAATGCGGCGCAGAAACAGTTTCACACAAGGGTCACTTGCGGGATTTGATGAAGTCGGATACGCCGATGCAGAAGATGGATGCCAAAGGTGACAAACGCATCATCCCGTTCGGAAAAATCCTGCGCGCTTCCGGCCTAGATGAATTGCCGCAATTGATCAATGTGTTGCGCGGCGAAATGAGTATTGTGGGGCCGCGCCCGTGCCTGCCTTACGAGGCGGAACTTTACCAGCAGTGGCAGTTGGAACGTTTCAATGGCGCCCCGGGGCTTACCGGCCTCTGGCAGGTCAGCGGCAAAAACAGGACAACATTCACACAAATGATACAGTTGGATATTCAATACACGAAGACGAAGTCATTGTGGCTCGACCTGAAAATTATTTTCAAAACTATTCCGGCACTGCTCATCCAAGTTTTGGAAACTAAGTTTAGAAAAAAAAACGTCGCAAACGCGATTAACCCCGCGGTTCGCACGGACTCAACCGAGAATCGGTTGCCCGCCGGTATCGCAAACAATTATTAATTTTTTATGAATGGCACCAACGTTGCTCCTGTGGACTTGAAAAAAATCGGACGCAAGTCCAAGTCCAAAGCAAAAAATATGAATAGACTCAAAGTCGGCGTCGTCGGTTGCGGTTATTGGGGGCCAAACCTCATCCGTAACTTCCGCTCGCTTGCAGATGCCCAACTCACGGTGATGTGCGACATGAGCACCTCACGGCTCAAACATCTCAAGTCACTTTATCCTGAAGTGGATTGTGAAACTAATTTTTCACGGATGCTGAAAACTTACGGCTTGGACGCCGTCGTGGTCGCCACGAGCGTCAAATCGCATTACCCGCTCGCCAAGGCCGCGCTGCTCGCTGGCAAGCACACGTTCATCGAGAAACCGATGGCGGATTCCGTAGAGCACTGCGAGGAACTCGTCGCGATTGCCAAGCGCAACGGCCTCATCCTGATGATCGGCCACACGTTTTTGTATTCACCCGTTGTCCGCAAAATCAAGGACATCATTGACAAGGGTGACATCGGCGAAATCCGCTACATCTCCGCGCGCCGTTTGAATTTGGGATTGTTTCAGAAAGATATCAACGTCGCTTGGGATCTCGCGCCGCATGATTTGTCCATCATCCTTTCGATCATGGGCGAGATGCCCATCGCGGTGAACTGCCGTGGCAGCGCGCACATCACGCCCGGTATCGAGGACGTGACGACGATGTGTCTCACCTTTAACAAGCAGCGTTCGGCGACAATCCAGAGCAGTTGGCTCGACCCGCGTAAGGTTCGCGAGATGACCATCGTCGGCAGCAAGCGCATGATTGTTTATGACGATCTCGCGCCGCTCGAAAAAATCCGTGTGCATGATATGCGCGTCGAGCGTCCGCCGCACTACGACACCTTCGGCGAATTTCAATATTCCTACCATTACGGCGATATGTATGCGCCCTACATCAAGCAGGAAGAACCGCTCAAGACCGAGTGCCAACATTTCATTGACTGCATTAACAATGGCACGACGCCGATCAGTTGCGGCACGCGGGGCACAGAACTCGTCCGCATTTTGGAAGCCTCCTCCGAGTCGCTGCGCCATGGCGGCGGCGCGGTGGAATTCATTGCCATGCACAACGGCCACAGCAGCGACAACGGCCACGGCGCTAAATTAATTCCCGCCCCACGCGTGCTCAATGGTAACGGCCACAGCAACGGCCACAGCAACGACCACAGCAACGGCAACGGCAACGGCAACGGCTTGCTCAACGCCAGGAAAAAACGGGCGGCGCGCAATGGCACCAACGCACCCGAAGTCAACCTCGTCTTGAACGGAAAATAATCCGCCCATGAGCCAGGCCAGTGACCCGCTTCAGCGGATTGCGCCCAGCGTCAAGCTGGGCAAGAACACCCGCGTCTTCGGTTTCACCAATCTTTACGGATGTGAAATTGGCGACGACAGCAAAGTCGGCACATTCGTAGAAATCCAGAAAGGCTCGAAGATTGGCAACCGTTGCAAAATTTCGAGCCACACGTTTATCTGCGAAGGCGTGACCATTGAGGACGATGTATTCATCGGGCACAACGTCGTTTTCACGAATGACAAGTTTCCGCGCGCCACGACGAACGGCCAGTTGCAAACGGAAGCCGACTGGGTCTGCATCCCGACACTGGTGAAAAAAGGCGCGTCCATCGGCTCCGGCGCCGTGCTGCTTTGCGGCATCACCATTGGCGAAAACGCGTTGGTCGGCGCAGGCAGCGTGGTGACAAAAGATGTTCCCGCAGGCGCGACGGTGGTGGGCAATCCGGCGCGGCTCGTGAAACCGCGCGCGGTGAAGTAATTTTTTTGCGGCAGATCAATCCACTTGAGCAACCGGACTGGGATGGAAAACTGACGGCGGATCCGCAGTTTTCATTTTTCCACGGCTCGGCTTGGCTCAAAGTCCTGACCGCGACTTACGGTTTCACACCGCTTTTTTTGGAACACGAAAAAGCCTTGTGGCCATTGATGGAAGTGAATAGCTGGCTGACAGGCAAGCGCGGGGTTTCGCTGCCGTTCACGGACAATGTCGAGCCGCTCGGCGCGGATAAAAAGACTTTTGGGGAGATTTTTTCGGCAGCGGTTGACCTCGGGAAAAAACGCGGCTGGAAATATCTCGAAGGTCGCGGCGGGAAAAATCTTTTGGCGGATGCACAGGCCTCGATTTCGTTTTACGGACATACGTTGGCCCTGCACGCGGACGAGGCGAAAATGTTCGACGCGATGGACGGTTCGATGCGCCGCGCCATCCGCAAAGCCGAAAAAGAAAACGTCACGGTGGAGATTTCTCAGTCCGAGGCGGCGCTGCGCGATTTCTTTTATTTACAGTGCCTGACGCGGAAACGTCACGGGTTGCCACCGCAGTCGCTCGATTTTTTTCTGAACATCCACAAGTTTATCCTGTCTCAAAACCTCGGCTTCGTGGCGGTGGCGAGCCACGGCGGAAAAAAAATCGCGGCGTCGGTTTATTTTTTTCTGGGCGGGAAGGCGATTTACAAATACGGCGCGTCGGATTTTGCCCATCAAGATTTGCGCGGCACGAATCTGGTGATGTGGGCGGCAATGCGGCGGTTGGCGCGGGACGGGGTGAAGAGTTTGCATCTTGGCAAAACCTCGCTGGCGCATGACGGTTTGCGGCGGTTCAAGTTGAACTTGGGCGCGGCGGAGGAAACTTTGGACTATTTCCGTTACGATTTTCGCCGATGTCAGTTTGTCACGGACAAAGATTCCGTGGCGGGCTGGCATAATCGGGTGTTTGGCGCGCTGCCGCTACCGGCGGCGCGGCTGGCGGGACGGCTGCTCTATAAACATTGGGCGTGATTTTTGCGGATAAACTGGATTTACTTTGAACTTGAATGAATAACGAGAACAACCACCGAAACTTTGAACCGTCCGTGGGCTTCAGCCTCGCGGACATCTATTTCATTTTGTTCCGGCACAAACGGGCGATTGTGGTTTTGACGCTGCTGGGGATCGCGGCGGGCGTGGCTTATTATTTCACGCAGGATCCGCCCTACCAATCGGATGCCAAGCTGTTGATCAAATACATCACGGAAACCCACGACGAAACGTCCAAAAATCAGAATGGGCGCATCAAGGAGACGGGCGACCAAGCGGCTAACGTGCTGCTGGCGGAAGCGGAAATCATGTCGTCATTTGGCCTGTTCAGCACGGTGGCGACGAATGTCGGTGCGGACAAAATTTTAGCGAAGCTGGGTGGCGGTAAAGATGCCATCGTGGCGGCGTCCCAGATCAAGCGTAATTTGAAGATTCTCCCGGCGAAAGAGAGCAGTGTCATCACGATTTCCTACAGCCATCCCGACCTGGAAATGTGCCGGCCAGTTTTGGAAGTGTTCATTGAGAACTATTTGGAGCTTTCACGGCGCACGCACCAAGCCATCGGGATTTCCGATGAAGCTTTGCAGGACCGCATCAATAGTATGCGCCTGCAGATAAATCAGATTGACGACGAGATCCGCGTTGCCAAGACGAACGCAGGCATTGTGGATCTGGCGGGCGCCAAAAAATCGTATCAAGACGAAATGGATTACATCAGCCGGGAGCTGTTCACGCAGCAAGCGGAAATGGCCAGTCAGACTGATAGCACCCCCAAAAATTCCGTCACGCCTAGCGCAAGCGACGGAACCAATACCAATGCGGTGGCCACCCCTCCGGCGGCGGAGATCGCCCGTTACAAAAACGCCGTCTCCCGGCTGGCCATGTTCCAGCGAAAAGAAGACGACTATCTCTACAAAATGGGCTACACGGAATCCAATAAGCTGGTTTTGGAAGTTCGTGACAACATTGACCAGGTCAGTAAGACCAAAACGGCACTCGAAGAAAAATTTCCATCGCTGGCAGAAATGGTTTTTCCGCCAGTGGACACCTCGTTATTCAACACCCCGGCCACTTCACCAGCGGCGGCCAATTTTTCGCCGCAGCGCATGAAAAAATTGGAAGCCCAACTAGAACTCGTCAAAGCTCGCGCCATCAAACTGGACGAGGCGGAAAGCAAGATCGGTGATTTGATGCGCCGTAAAACGACGTTGGATGACAATTACAAGCAGAGCAGTATGCAGATTGAACAGAACCGCATCCTGCAGGCTTACGGGCTGGGGCAAATCTCAAACATCGCCGTCATTGATCCGCCCACGCCGCCGTCCAAATTTTTGGGGAAATTTCATAAGATCATCGGCGGACTGGCTCTCAGCGGGTTTCTCGCCGGAATTTTTTGGGCTTTCTTGTTCGAGCTTTACTTTGACCGCACGGTGAAACGCGCGAGTGAAATCGAAAAGAAATTGCATATCCCGCTATTCCTCGCCATCCCCGCGATCGGCAAGAGCGACCGGAAACTGCTCGCGGCTCCCAGTCGGCAAACGGAATTCGATGGCCCGGCTCCGTCCGGCGCTCTGGTGAAGACAGCCAGTCTCGAAATGAATTCCGCCCACGTCAATCATGCGCTCGATTCGCACTATGATGCGTTGCGCGACCGACTGGTGCTTTACTTTGAATCCATCAATCTCACGCGCAAACCCAAGCTCGTGGCGGTGACGAGTGCCGGACGTGGCGCGGGTGTGAGCACCATTGCCTCCGGCCTCGCGGCGTCACTTTCTGAAACCGGCGACGGACGTGTGCTGCTGGTGGACATGAACCAGGAGAACGGCGGCGCGCAGCAATTTTTCCACGGCAAGGCGAATTGCAAATTGGACGACGCATTGCTCCGCGACAAGCGTGACGAGGCGCTCGTGTCGGAACGGCTCTACGTCGTCTCCGAAGGTTCGGCGAGCGACAAACTGTCGCGCGTGTTACCGAAACGTTTTGCCACGCTCGTGCCACAGCTCAAGGCAAGTGATTACGATTATATTATTTTTGATATGCCGCCCGTTTCACAAACCAGCATCACCACGCGGCTCGCCGGTTTCATGGACACGGTGATGCTCGTCATCGAGTCGGAAAAAACCGACCGCGACCGGGTGCAACAGGCCCATGCGCTCCTCGCCCATTCCAAGGCCAATGTCACGGCGGTATTGAACAAGACCAAGCAGCACGTTCCGGGACGGCTCACTCACGACATCAACGCCAAAGCTTGATCGGTCTGACTGAAACCGCCGTCCGCAGGGGAAAAATTCTAGGGCGCGAACCTGAATCTACCATGTTGTTCAACCGACTTTACTACCGGTTCAAGCCCTATCTGCCGTGGCCTTGGCGCATGGGTGCGCGGCATCTGCTCGCGGCGGCGCAACGGCGGCTATATGCGGATACTTGGCCGATTGACCCACAGGCGGGCGCGGTTCCCGCCAACTGGACTGGCTGGCCCGAGGGAAAAAAATTCGCTTTCGTTCTGACGCACGACGTGGAAGGCTCCATCGGTTTGGAAAAAGTCCGCGCCTTGATGGAACTCGAAATGCGCCAAGGTTTTTGTTCCTCATTCAATTTTGTGCCGGAAGGCGAATACCGGGTGCCGCCCGCGTTGCGCGCCGAATTAGATCGCAACGGTTTTGAAGTCGGCGTCCACGATTTGCGCCACGACGGCAAACTATTCTGGCCCTCGAAGTTCGATCAGAACATCCGCCGCATCAACAATTACATCCGCGACTGGCAGACCAAGGGTTTTCGTAGCGGCTTCATGCTGCACGACCGCAAATTTTTAGATGCGCTAGACATCGAATACGACGCCTCCCGGTTTGACACCGACCCGTTCGAGCCGCAGCCCAACGGCGTCCGCACCATTTTTCCCTTCTGGGTGGCGCGTCCGCAAGGCGGTGGTTATGTCGAACTGCCTTACACGCTGTCGCAGGACTCGACGATATTCTTCGTGCTGCGGGAAAAAAACACCGACATTTGGAAACGTAAACTGGATTGGATCGTCGCGCACGGCGGCATGGTGCTCGTCAACATCCACCCGGACTACATCAATTTCAAAGGTAGCCAGCCTGAACCTTCCGAGTATGGCGTGGAACTCTACGCAGAATTTCTCGCGTTCGTGGCCAAGCACTATGCTGGTCAATACTGGAACGCCTTGCCGCGCGAAGTCGCCAGCTGGTATCGCGAACAATCCGGCCACAACCCAACTTCTGCCGCCACGCCTGATCGGGTAAAACCCGCGCTAACATTGAAGAAAAAGCGCGCTGCCGTCGTCCTCTATTCCTATTACGCCAACGATCCTCGTCCGCGCCGCGAGGCCGAGACCTTGCAGCAAGCCGGGATGGAAGTAGATGTCATCTGCCTCCGCGAAAGCGCCGGGGAACCCAAGAACGAAATCCTAAACGGCGTCAACATTCACCGCGTTTCACTCAAACGCCGTCGCTCCGGTGCGTTGGTCTATGCGTTCCAGTATTTCTGGTTTCTGGTGAATGCCTTTTTCATCCTCGCCGGCTGGCGGTTCCGAAAAAACTACGATCTCGTCCACGTTCACAATATGCCGGACTTCCTCGTGTTCAGCGCACTCGTGCCGAAGCTCACCGGTGCCAAAGTGATTTTAGATCTGCACGACCCGATGCCCGAACTGATGGTCACCATTTTTGGCCTTCCAGAAAATAGCCTCGTCGTCCGCGCGTTAAAATGGTTCGAGCGTTTGAGCATTGGTTTTGCCGACCACGTTTTTACCGTGAACCTCGCCTGCAAAAAAATCTTCTCTGCGCGGAGCTGCCCGGCGGAAAAAATTGACGTGCTGCTCAACGTCCCAGACGAGCGCGTGTTTCAGTATCACGACAGTGCAGATTATCCGGCGCGCGACCAAAAAGCGCCGTTCGTGATCATGTATCATGGCTCGCTCGTCGAACGCAACGGCCTTGATCTCGCGGTGGAAGCGCTGCGCCTCTGCCAGAAAAATGTTCCCAACGTGCAGCTCCATATCTACGGTGGCCGCACCGCCTATCTCGACACCGTGCTCGAAAACGCCAGTAAAAACGGGCTGAACGGCGCGGTTCGACATTTCGGCGCGAAACCGCACGCAGAGATTACCCGCGCCATCCGGCAATGCGATGTCGGCATCATCCCGAATCGGCTCAACGCCTTCACCGAGATCAACACGCCCACGCGCATCTTTGAATACCTCTCGCTCGGCAAGCCTGTCATCGCGCCGCGCGCCACTGGCATCACCGATTATTTTGGCGCGGACGACCTGATTTTTTTTCAGCTCGGCGACACGCCTGACCTCGCAAAAAAAATCGAGTTCGCCTGTCGCGAGCCGGAAAAAGTCCGCGAAATCACCCGGCGCGGCCAAGTCATTTACCGCAAACATTGTTGGAGCCAGGAAAAATTTTTACTGCTCGACCGCGTCGGCGGCCTGCTGGCGGACGATGAGACGTGCGTTCTAAAATGATTTCCGTCGCCGCCAACAACGAAGACCACCCAGTCGTCGCCGAGTTCTTTGAACTCTTCAAAACGCCGTGGGAATTTTTCCAGCCGGGTTGCCGCGCGGAGATTTTGTTGTGCGCCCAAACAGAAATTCCGGCAAGCGACGCCAAGCTGGTTTTGATTTATGGCAGCGAACTGAATTCCTTTGACCGTGCGCAATCGGCACCCATTCGGCCGCAAGGCGCGGGAAAATTTTTGACGCACGCTGGAAAAACATTTCCAATCTACGGACACAGTCTCGCGTTTGAAAATTCGCCCTGTCCCGCGCTGCTGGAAACCAAACGTGGCGAGCAAACGATTGTCCGCATTGGCTACGATTTGTTTTCGGAAATCCGCCAACTCCTCACCGTCGGGCAGCCGATGGCGCACGCCGCCACGCCGACGCTTGAACGGCACATTGAATTATTGCGCGAACTGATTTTGCGCCACGCCGCGCCGTTGCTGGAAATTCCGCCCGTGCCCACCGGACACAATTTCATCGCGTGCCTGACGCACGACGTGGACCACGTCGGCATCCGCAACCACAAGTTCGATCACACGCTGTTCGGTTTTCTTTTTCGCGCGACGCTCGGCTCGGTATTGGACGTGGGGCGCGGCAAAAAAACTTTCGGTCAACTGTTCACGAACTGGCTCGCGGTTTTGAAACTGCCGTTCGTGCATTTGGGTTTGGCGAAAGATTTTTGGTATCAGTTCGATCATTACGTCGAACTTGAAAACGGCGCGGCCTCGACGTTTTTTGTGATTCCGAAAAAAGGCGAGACCGGCCTTGACGCGAAAGGTAATCGTTCGCCGAAACGCGCAGCGAGCTACGACGCGCGTGATTTGAAAGAAATTTTGGTCGGCTTGAAAAACAGCGGCAAAGAAATCGGCACGCACGGCCTCGATGCGTGGCGCGATGCCGCCGCCGGGCGCGAGGAGAAAAAAATCATTTCCGAAATCACTGGCGCGAATGAAACCGGCGTGCGGATGCACTGGCTTTATTTTGGCGAACAATCGCACGCGATTTTGGAAGATGCGGGTTTCACTTATGATTCGACGGTGGGTTACAACGGCACCGTCGGTTATCGCGCCGGGACTACGCAAGTTTTCAAGCCGCTGACGGTAAAGAAATTATTGGAATTGCCGATGCACGCGATGGACACGGCGCTGTTTTACCCGTCGTATCTGAATTTATCACCGCAGCAGGCGGCGGAAAAAATGTCGCCGCTGATACATTTTGCCGCGCAAAATGGCGGTGCCTTCGTGGTGAACTGGCACGACCGCAGCCTTGCGCCGGAGCGTTTGTGGGATGGCAGCTATGGCGAACTGATTTCGGAATGTAAAAAATCCGGCGCGTGGTTCGCGACGGCGGGACAGACGGTGGAATGGTTCCGGCAGCGGCGCGAGACGGGTTTTGAGTGCAGCGGTCGCAGCGTGAAAATCCGGGCGAGAAAATCCAGCGCGGATAATTTGCCCGGCCAGCGTGTGCGGATTCACACGGCGGCGGAAAAATTTTCCGAGCAGGAATTGTGCGACGGGATGGAAGTGAGTCTCGCGGTTTGAAATTTTTAGAATCAAAATTATGAAAGATAAATTCGTAGTCGCCCAACTGGGCTGTGGTTACTGGGGGCCGAACCTGCTCCGCAATTTTTCCGCGTTAAAAAATTGCTGGGTAAAATATGTCGTGGATGCCAGCGCCGAGCGCCGCGCGTTTGTGGAAAGTAATTTTCCCAAGACGAAGGCCTTGGATTCGCATCACGCGGTTTATGCCGATCCTGAAGTGGATGCGGTGATCATCGCCACGCCCGCCGCCTCGCATTTTGAACTCGCGCTCGCCGCGCTGCACGCGGGTAAAAATGTTTTCGTGGAAAAACCGCTCGCGACGAAGGCGTCCGAAGTGGACGAGCTTGCAAAAGTTGCGAAGGAAAAAAATCTCACGGTGATGGTCGGTCACACGTTCATTTATAATTCCGCCGTGCGCTTCGTGAAGAAGATGATTGATTCCGGCGACCTCGGCGAAGTCCGTTACATTTACAGCCAGCGTCTGAACCTCGGACGCATCCGTTCGGACATTGACGCGCTCTGGAATTTTGCGCCGCACGACATCAGCATCATTCAGTATTGGCTGGGCGATCCCACGCCGTCGTCCGTGACGCGCAATGGCATGGATTATATGCAAAGCGGCATTGACGACGTGGTGTTTCTCAATTTGAAGTATCCAAACAAAGTCATGGCGAACATCCATGTGAGCTGGCTCGATCCGCAAAAAGTTCGCAAGATGATCGTCGTCGGCTCCAAGAAAATGGTAGTGTATGACGATGTGGCGGATGACAAGATCGCCATATATGACAAGGGCATTGATAAGAAAGCGGTCTTGGGCGAGAACATGGATTTCGATGCGCCGCAGCCGCCAGAATTTAATTATCGTAGCGGCGACATTCTGTTGCCGCAGGTGAAATTTGTGGAGCCGTTGAAAGTGGAGGCGGAACATTTCATTGATTGCATCAAAAACAAAACCACGCCGCTGACCGGTCTCGCGCACGCGCGCACGGTGGTTTCCATTTTAGAACAGGCGGGAAAATAATTTATGGGCGAACCCAAAATCAAAAAGGCCGGCATCGTGGACACGAAGTTCGGCGACAACGTCACGGTCGTCGAACCGGCAAACATCTATGGCGCGACGATTGGCGACAACACGTTCATCGGGCCATTCGTGGAAATCCAGCGCGGCGCGGTGATTGGCAAGCGTTGCAAAATCCAGTCGCACGCGTTCGTGTGCGACCTCGTGACCATCGGCGACGACTCGGTCGTGGCGCACGGCGTGATGTTCATCAACGATCTTTTCAAAACGGGTGGCCCGGCGAATAACAACCGCGATTTGTGGGCCTACACCAAAATTGGCAATCACGTCAGCATCGGTTCCAACGCGACGATTCTGGCCGTGAACATTTGCGATCATGTCGTCATCGGCGCGGGATCCGTCGTGACGAAAGACATCACTAAGCCCGGCACTTACGCGGGAAATCCGGCGAAATTTTTGCGCGCACTTTGAAATTAAAATCTTAAAAAATATTTATCACATGAAAATACCGTTCGTTGACCTCCACGCCCAATACCTGACCATCAAACCGGAAATTGACGCGGCCATCGCCGATGTCATTGCCAACTCGGCCTACATCCGCGGCCCGCACGTTGACAAATTTGAAAAGCTCTGGTCCGAGGCGGTGGGCATGAAGCATTGCGTATCGTGCGCCAACGGCACCGATGCGATCTACATCATCATGCGCGGCCTGGGCATCAAGCCCGGCGACGAAGTCATCACTACGGCGCACTCGTGGATTTCCACGACGGAGACCATCACGCAGGCCGGCGGCAAAGTAGTTTTCACCGACACGGAACACGACACGTTCAACATCAACACCAAGCTGATCGAATCCAAAATAACTTCTCGCACCGTCGGCATCATTCCCGTGCATCTCTACGGACAACCGGTGGACATGGACGCGATCATGGCCATCGCCAAAAAACACAAGCTGTGGGTGATCGAAGATTGCGCGCAATCACACTTGGCGCGGTTCAATGGCAAACAAGTCGGCACGTTTGGCAACGCCGCGACGTTCTCGTTTTATCCCGGAAAAAATCTCGGCGCTTACGGCGACGCGGGCGGTCTCGTGACGAACGACGACAAGCTCGCTGACTGGTGCGCGACGTATGCCCGTCACGGCGGCAAAGGCGAGCACGTCATGGAAGGCATCAACAGCCGCCTCGATGGTTTGCAAGCGGCGATTCTCAACGTGAAAGTGCCGCACTTGCAAAAATGGACGGAAGCCCGCCGTAAAGTTGCCGCACGTTACAACGAATTGCTCGCTGGCGTGGGTGATCTGGTGACGCCGAAAGTCGGCGCGAATCGTGACCACGTTTATCACCTCTACGTCATCCGCACCGAGAAGCGCGATGCGTTGAAAAAATTTCTTGGCGAAAAGGATATTGGCACCTCGCTGAATTATCCCAAGGCGCTGCCGTTTTATCCGGCGTATGCGTATCTCGGTCACAAGCCGGAAGATTTCCCGGTGGCTTTTGCCAACTCGTCGCGCATTTTGTCGCTGCCGATTTTCCCAGAGATGACGGACGCCATGATTTCGCACGTCGCGGAGCAAATTAAAAAATTCTTCCAACAACATTGAAATGAAAACCGAAAAAGTTGAGACGCTGATTTTGGGAGCCGGGCCATCCGGTTTGGCGGCAGGTTGTGTGCTGGCGAAGGCGGGGCGAAAACCGGTCGTGCTGGAACGCGACAAGGTGGCGGGTGGGCTGATGCGTTGCCTGCATCGCGGCGAGTTCGTGGTGGATGTCGGGCGCAAGGAACTCTACAACCGGCTCGCGAAGGTGGACATGTTTTGGAGCGGCTTGCTCGGCGCGGACTATCGCGATTATCCGCATCGCGGCGGAATTTTGTATGACGGCCACATCATTGATATGTCGCCGTCGTTTCAGGGTTTTCGGCGCGGGATGCCGCTGGGGATGTTCATCGGCTGCGCCTTCGATTTTCTCGGCGCGCGGCTTCGTGGCGGAACCCCGCGCAGCCAGCAGGAACATTTTTACAGCAAACGCGGACGCCGCCTGACGCAAATTTTTTCACAGGGCTTTCAGGAAAAATTGACGGGGAAAAAATGGTCTGAACTTCCGCCGCCGGAAAACCGCGCGGGCGGTGGCGACGCCGGTTTCGTGGCCACGCTGCGGGCGATTGTGGAGCGGACGTTTTCCAAAAAGGAAGTGAACACGTTCAAAGGAATTTGGCGGCACCCCGCGAAAGGCACCGGACAAATTTGCGACCTGATGGCGCAGGGTATTCGCGCTGGCGGGCAGATGGCATTTGAGTCGCGAATTCTCGCGATGGAATCCAGCGGTGGGAAGGTGACCTCCGTGACGGCGGAAGTTGGCGGGGAGCAAATTGTCTATCAGCCCACCAACGTCGTCTCGAGCATCCCGCTGGAAATTTTGGCGAAGCTGCTCCTGCCGCAATATTCCAACGCGAGCGGCAATAATCCCAAAGCCGTGGACACGAAGCGCACGGTGGTGCTCGTCTATTTATTTTTGAACGAAGAGCCGCAGTTTCCGCAGGCGTGGCTGCAAGTCACCTGCCCGAAAACGCGGATTGGGCGCATCACCAATTACACCGCGTTCAACGGCGAAATGGTGCCGAAGGGAAAAACCTGCCTTTGCGCCGAGTTTTATTGCTACGGCGAAGACCCGCTGCTCCCGATGAAAAACGAGGAGATTGCCGAAGTGGCGCTGGCGTATCTCGACGAGATGAAGCTGGTGAACCGAACGAAATGTTTTGACCAACTGGTGTTGCGGTTGCCCGGCGCGGACGCCTCGCAAAACCGCGACAACTGGATGTCCAAGGAGCGCGTTCAACTCATGGCGGAATTCGACCAGTTCAAAAATTTATTTTTCGTCAACCGCACCGAAACCGATCTGGCCACGCTCGCGGGCATTGAAGCGGCAGAGGCAATTCTCTCCGGCAGCCGAGCCGAATTCGACCAGCACGTTGACCCCGCCGCGCTGCTGATCCGCAGCGAATCCAAAGCGTTTGCTTTCGCGTAGAGTTTTTTTGGAATGCTTTTCAATTCACTGCATTATCTGATTTTCCTGCCGATTGTCGTCGGCGGGTATTTCCTTTGCCCACACCGCTGGCGCTGGCTGCTGCTGCTCATCGCCAGCTATTATTTTTACATGTGCTGGAAGGCGGAGTATGCCGTGTTGCTCCTGATTTCAACCAGCGTCGCCTACGCCGCCGGCATCGGCATCGCGACGACGCCAGACCGGGGAAAGAAAAAATTATATCTATGGTCCAGCCTCACCGTGCTGCTGGGAATTTTATTCACGTTCAAGTATTTCAATTTTGTGAACGAAAGTTTGCGCGCAGTCTTGGCAAAATTTTCCGTCGCGATCACGATTCCGTATTCCGAATTGCTGCTGCCTATCGGCATCTCGTTTTACACCTTCCAAAAAATCAGTTACATCGTGGATGTCTATAACGGGCAGTCGAAAGTCGAAAAACATTTCGGCGTGTTCGCGGTTTATTCCTGTTTTTTCCCGCAGCTCGTGGCCGGGCCGATTGAGCGGCCCAAACATCTGCTTCACCAATTTTACGAGCGGCATGATTTTTCCTACGAGAACGCCATCGCCGGTTTGCGCCAAATCCTTTGGGGCGTTTTCAAAAAAGTCGTCGTGGCCGACCGCGTGGCAATTTTGGTGAAGGCGGCGTATAGCGACCCGCACAGCTACACCGGTCTGCCGCTGCTCGTGGCCACGATTTTTTTCGCGTTCCAAATTTATTGCGACTTCTCCGGCTACACGGACATCGCGCTCGGTTCAGCGAAATTGATCGGCTTCGATTTGATGGCGAATTTCCGGCAGCCGTATTTTTCCAAGTCCATCCCGGAGTTCTGGCGGCGCTGGCACATCTCGCTTTCGACGTGGTTCAAGGACTACCTCTACATTCCGCTTGGCGGCAACCGCGTGGCGAAATGGCGCTGGTATTACAACCTGTTCATCACGTTTTTCATCAGCGGCCTCTGGCACGGGGCGAGTTGGACGTTCGCCGCGTGGGGTGCGCTGCACGGAATTTACATGGTGCTGGATTCTGTTTTCGGACGCGGACGCGACTGGTTTCGCGCGAAGCTCAAAAGCGTTTTCGCGCAAACAACTTTTGATGGGTGCAACGTCGCGCTCACCTTCGCGCTCGTCGCGGTGGCGTGGATTCCATTTCGCGCCGCGAATTTTTCCGACGCGTGGTTCATCTTCACGCACCTGTTTGCGGGCGCAAATCACTGGCATGATTTGGGGACAGTCTCGCTGCAATTTCGTGGCATGGGCCTGAACGTGACGGAGCTGATGCTGTGTGTGCTCTTCATCGGCATCGTGGTGGTCTATGACTGGATTGACAGTCGCGGCGGCGTGTGGGAATCGCTCAAGACTAAACCGCTGCCAGTGCGTTGGGCGGTTTATTATGCGCTGATGATTTTGGTTTTATTTTTCGGGCCATACAACCAGGCGCAAAATTTTATTTATTTTCAATTCTAGGCCATGCCGTTCCGACGATTTCTAAAAAAAGGTCTGCTGTTCGCCGCCCCATTTATTTTGTGGGCGCTGGCGGTGGTGGTCGTGGACCCGTTTGATTATTTCAACGTCTCGCGCGCGTTCACGGAGGAAAATAAAATCAAGAACGCGGCGTCGCTGAACTGGGTGGTGTTCAACATGCTCAAGGAAAAACACGCGCCGAGCGAGAACCTCATCATCGGCGATTCGCGCGCAGAAAATTTGCCGCTGGAACAGATCAACGAACTGACGGGGCAGAAATTTTTCCGGCTCTCGGCCAACGCGCTCAAGCTCAACGAAAGTTTTGATCTCTACGATTTCGCCATCAAACTCAAGCCGGTGAAGCGCGTGATCTTCACGTTGAATTTTAACGAGTTTAACGAATACTCGTTTGCTGACCGCGTGAGCAGCGTCGAGGCGATGATTCATAATCCGCTGATTTATCTGTTCGACCGCAGCGTGGCGCAGGCCGGCTACTACGTCGTGAAAGCGGCGTTGACGCAAAAAAAATCCGTGGATTTCACGCCGCCGATGCGCGAGGACGAATTTTGGGATTACATCGTCAACGTGCGCGCCCGTGAACATTACGAACGTTTTCGCTATCCCGAAAATTTATACGCGCGGATGACGAACCTGACGGCGCAGGCAAAAAAAAATGGGACGGAAGTGACGTTCATCATCGTGCCGCATCATGTGGATTTTCAAAAACGCGTCCGCGAATTTGGGCTGAACGATGCGTATCTGCGGTTCAAGCGCGACTTGAGTAAGCTGGATGCCCGCGTGGTGGATTTTGATTATTTGAACGACGTGACAACGAACCGCGACAATTTCACCGACCCGTTGCATTACAATGTCGCTCTCGCCAAAGTCATCATCAGCGAAGTGTTTCGCGGGCCGTTGAATAAAGGAAAACTGCTCGATGCGGCGTGGGCTGACGAGTGCGGAAAATTTTTGTTTTAAGCCAGACCAAACCCTATGCCTCCCAGTCTGGCCACCCTTATTTACCTGGCGTTTGTCGCGTATCTTTTCCGGCGCGATTTCCGGCAGAAGCCTAACGTGACGGCGGCATTGTGGCTGCCGATCAGTTGGGTATTCATCAGCGGCACGCGGTTTATTTCGGGGTGGCTGGGAATGTTCGGGCTGAATTTCGGCGGCGCGAGCGTGGAAGAAGGCAGTCCGTTGGATGCGCTTTATTTTTTCGTCGTCATCCTGCTAGGCTTGCGGGTGCTGGCGCAGCGGCGGGTGCAACTGTCGGAATTCATCCGGTATAACCGCTGGGTCACAATCTATCTGCTGTTTTGCTTGGTTTCGATGTTGTGGTCAGATTTTCCGTTCGTGGCGTTCAAGCGTTGGACGAAACTATTGGGGCAACCGATCATGGTGCTGATTGTGCTGACGGAGCCGGATCCGCGCGAGGCTATGGTGCGGCTCTTCAAACGGTGTGCCTATATCATCCTGCCGATTTCCATTTTGTTCATAAAATATTTTCCTGATTTGGGACGTGGATTTGACCAGTGGTCTGGTGCGGCCGTGAACTGCGGCATCACCACCAACAAAAACATCTTGGGACTGGACTGCATGATCTTGGGCTATTTTTTCATCTGGCATTTGATCAGTGTCTGGCAGTTACCGAAGGGGCGCGAGCGACGGGACGAATTGATTTTAATCAGCGGTTTGCTGGCGATGGTTTTCTGGTTGTTGAACATGGCGCACAGTTCCACCTCGCTCGGCTGTATGCTGCTTGCGACGGGAATCACGCTGGTGCTCGGATTGAAAATTATTAAGAAAGAGGCGTTAAATTTTTATATGGTCGGAGTGATCATCTTCGCGATCGTTGCCGAATTTGGTTTTCATGCCTCGGCGCTGGTGATCGAGGCCTTGGGCCGGGATGCCACGCTGACGGGGCGGACGGAAATTTGGGATATGCTGTTGCACTGGGATATCAATCCGGTGGTGGGAACGGGTTTTGAAAGTTTTTGGCTGGGTGAGCGTCGCGATAAAATCTGGGATATTTTTCCGGTGCTCCAATTGAACTCCGCGCACAATGGTTACTTGGAAACGTATATCAACCTTGGACTAGTCGGCCTGCTGTTGACGTTTGGCATGGCGTTGGCCACTTATTTCAAGGCCGCGCGCGCTTTGTTGAACGATTTTCATTTTGGCCGGTTCCGGTTGAGTTACTTGATTTTGTTCCTCGTTTATAACTGGACCGAGGTTGGCTTTCGGACACACACTGTCCAGTTTTTCGTGTTTTTTCTGGTGGCGATAGATTACCCGAACGCGGGGCTGGCCTTGGCGGGAAAACCGGTGGCGACCAAAAACCAAAGCGCTGAAACCGACTACGAATTTTAACGGCGGCGAATGAAACCGCCTGTCCCGTAAACCAGTCGCCAAAGAAAAGTGCTTGGTTTTGTTTCATTCTTACCGATGACGGGGCTGCGGCATACGGCTGCCAAGAGGTCGCCCGGTTCGACAAACAAACCTTGGCCTGTTTGCTGCTTTAGCCTATACTAGATTAGTTATGACCATAAAAATTGAGACGCCATTTTTTCGGATGAGCCAAGTGGCCGTGATGTTTTTTGCAACGGCGATTCTGACCGGATGGGCCAATACCTATACGGCTCCATCGGCGGAAGAATCGTCAGTGGCGGCGACGATCAGTAGTGCTTCGCCCGGCGACACCGTGATCATCCCTCCGGGCACCGCCACTTGGAGCACCCCGCTGGTAGTCCGGGATATCAAACTGCTTGGCAGCGGCACCAACTTGACGGTCATCATTGACAATCTGGATCGGAACGCGAATCCGAATCCGCCTTTGATTTTTGTGCATGGCACCGGTTCTTACACGCTAGAGTTTGGAAATTTTCAACTGGTCGGTGGCAATGGAACTCGCAACTGGCATGGTGAAATTGCCGTGGACTATACCGGCCCCATTCGGATTCACGACATTTTTTACAACCTTACCAATGACAAGGGGCTGATGCTTTACGGGGCCAATCTAGCCTTGGTGGATCATTGTTACTTTAAGTTGAAATATGGGGCGCTTTTGATTCGCGACACGGGTTATGGCGATGCGTCGTGGGCCACGTCGCCACACTATGGCACGGCCTTGATGCCCGTCATTGAGGACTGCTACTTCACTAACACCGACCATGCATCCACTTCGGACATGGTGGTAGATTGCGAGTTTGGCGGGCGCTGCACGTTTCGGCACAATAAAGTGCTTTACACCTACTTTGAAGTTCACGGCACCGAAAGCGGTGCCCGGCAACGCGGCGGGCGGGCGTTTGAAGTTTACAGCAATTCCTTCCAGCAAGATCCCGCCTACAACCTCCCCTGTATCAACTTGCGTGGCGGCTCGGGCGTTTTTTACGGCAATACTTGCAGCGGCACCACCACCTTCTCCACCATCAACGTGAATCGCGCCACGCAACGCTTCTCGCCGTGGGGCGGGGCGGATGGGCTGACAGCATGGGACGACAATGCCGGAACCAATTTTCTTTCCGGCACCCACTCCGGCCCGAGTGGCGTCAACTATTTGCAAGTGGCGGGCGCAAACTGGGCGGTGAACCAATGGGTCGGCTACACCGTGGTCAATCTGAGTTTCACCAACCTTTGGCGATACGCCGACAATTTCATCACCAACTATACCGATGAGAAGATCTATAATTTTTCCGTTATCACCAGCAACAGCACGGACAAAATTTTCTATCCCAGCTCCAAGGACAATGGCTTCATGTATTTCACCAACGGCCATAGTTTTGTCATCAATAAAGTCAACCATGTGCTTGATCAGGCGGGTATGGGCAGCGGCGATTTGGTCGTGGGTGATATGCAGCCGTGGGGACCCAACCCCACCGTCAGCACCACTGGCGTAGCGCAATGGCCGCATCAAGTCACCGAAGGCATTTATTCTTGGAACAACACGCTCAACGGTGCCAACGTCGGCTTTCGTTCCGGCTTTCCACACTGCCAGTTGAACCGTGATTATTTTAACGACACCCCCAAGCCCGGCTACACCCCGCTGGTGTATCCGCACCCGCTCCAAGGTGCCACCAACGGCCCCACCAACGGCGGCAACACCTTGCAGCCCCCGGCGCGCGTCTGGGTGCAGTATTGATGAATTCCGTTTCCGCACCGACCCCGTTTGCGCAGGGCGCAAACCATAACTAAAAAATGAGCGTCGAATCCATCGTCACGCCCGCTGATAAAATTCTGATCACCGGCTCCAACGGCTTCATTGGCACGCGTGCCTTGGAAAATTTATTGGCGCGCGGATTTTTCAATCTGCGCTGCTTCGTGCGGCCTTCGAGCAAACTCGAAAAACTCCAAAAAATTCTCGCGCAATTTCCCGCCGCGAAAAATGTCGAGATTGTCGCGGGCGATTTGTTATCGCGCGAAGATTGTCGCCGCGCCGCGAAAGATGTCGCCGTCATCGTTCACCTCGCGGCGGGCTTTGATAAATCCTTTGCCGGCGCATTCATGAATTCCGCGCTCGCCACGCGCAATTTGCTCGACGCCTTTCTCGAACTTGGTAAACCGCGCCGCTTCGTCAACGTCAGTTCGTTCGCCGTGTATTCCAATTTCAAAATGGAACGGCACGCGTTGCTTGATGAAAATTGCCCGCTCGAAACCGAGCCGCAAGCGCGCAACGACGCCTACGGTTTCGGCAAACTCAAACAGGAACAACTCGTCCGCGACTACGGTGCGCAGCGCGGATTAAAATGGGTCATCCTCCGCCCCGGTATGGTCTATGGCCCCGGCAAATCCGATTTGAGCGGTCGCATCGGCATCAACACATTTGGATTTTTCATCCACCTCGGCGGGCGCAACGAGATGCCGATGACCTTTGTGGACAACTGCGCCGACGCGATTGTGCTTGCCGCGCTCAAGCCCGGCGTGGACGGCGAAATTTTCAACGTCGTGGACGACGAGCGTTGGACGAGTAAAGAATTTCTCGCCGCGCGCAAAGAAACCAAAAACTTTTTTTCCGTGTGGCTGCCGTATCCGCTGATGAAATTTGGCTGCGGACTCTGGGAAAATTTTTCCAAGAAACGTCACGGCCAGTTGCCGCCGGTGTTCAACCGTCGCCGTTGCGCCGCCGAGTGGGGCGGCAATACTTTTTCCAACGAGAAGCTGCACAAGCTGCTCGGCTGGTCGCCGAAAATTAAGACAGTGGACGCGATGAAACTCTTTCTCGCTCAATATAAATGAAGCTCCGCATTGCTATCATTGGTTGCGGCAAGATTGCCGACCAGCACGTTCAAGCCGCGCACCGCATCGGCAACTGCGAGATCGTGGCCGTGTGCGACCGTGAGAAACTCATGGCGGAACAGCTCGCCGAGCGTTTCAAAATCTCCGGCGTGTTCGGCGACGCAGAAGAAATGTTGAAACAGTTTTCGCCCGACGTGGTTCACATCACGACGCCGCCGCTCGGACATTTTCCGCTCGCGAAACTTTGTCTCGAACACGGCAGTAACGTGTATCTCGAAAAGCCGTTCACTGTCACGGCGGCGGAGGCGCAGGAACTCGTCGCGCTCGCGGAGCAAAAAAATCTGCGGCTCACGGCGGGGCATAATTATCAGTTCACTTTGGAGATGCTGGAAATGCGGCGGCTCGTCGCGTCGGGATTTCTTGGCGGTGCGGCGGTGCATCTGGAAAGTCATTGGGCTTACGATTTGAGCGATCCCACTTACGTTTCGCCGATTCTCGGCAGCAAGACGCACTGGGTTCGTCAATTGCCGGGCCAACTGTTTCACAATCTCATCAGCCACAGCACCGCGCGCCTCGCGGAATTTCTGGATGATGATGTGATGGTTTCCGCGCAAGCCCATCAGAGCGTGCGGATGAAAAATCTTGGTGGCCAAGAAGTGCAGGACGAGTTGCGCGTGTTACTGCGCGACGGCAAAGGCACGACGGCGTTTTTATGTTTTTCTACGCAGATCAAGCCGGGTCTGAATTCGTTCCGCATCTGCGGCCCAAAAAATTCCCTGCTCGTCGAGAACGGCAGCGGCAGCCTCCTGCTGAATCGCGCTGGCTCGCACAAAAGTTATCTGACTTATTTTCTGCCGCCGTTGAAAGCGGCGCGGCAACATCTGCGAAATGCTCGCGTGAACATTGTGGATTTCCTGCGCGGACGGCTGCATCAGGATTCGGGCATGAAGGAATTGATCGAACAATTTTACGTGAGCATCCGCCAAAAAAACGCGCCGCCGATTCCGTATCGGGAAATTGTTTTGACGGCGCGCATCATGGACGAAATTTTCGCGCAGATTAAACCGGAGGATTCGGCGACGTGAAATATGCGCTCATCAGCTCCTCGCGCAATGAGGAGAAATTCATCTCGCTCACGCTGGAGTCGGTGACCAAACAGTCACAGTTGCCGGAGCACTGGATCATCGTGGACGACGGCTCGACCGACCGCACCGGCGAAATCGCTGACGAGTGGGCAAAAAAATTTTCGTGGATTCAAGTCATTCACAACGCGAAGCGCGAAGGCCGCAGTTTTGCTGCGAAGGCGACCAACGTGAATATGGCTTTCGCCAAGCTGCAAAGCGCCGGCGTTGATTTCGGTGCGGTCGCCAATCTCGATACCGACACGTCGTTCGCGCCGGATTACATGGCGTTTCTCATGCAGAAATTTGACGCCGATCCAAAGCTCGGTTGCACCGGCACGCCGTTCTTGCAGGACGGCGGCTACGATTCTTCGCGCGATAGTTTTGAGGGCGAAAATTATGTCGCCGGTCCCGTGCAAATGTTTCGCCGCGAGGCTTTCCGCGACATCGGCGGCTACGTTGCCCACCCGGCTGGCGGTTTAGATTTTACCGCTGTGATGACGACGCGCATGAAAGGCTGGCGCGTGCGTTCGTTCCCGGATTTGCGCTATCATCATCATCGCTCGATGGGCACCGCCGAACGCAGCGAAGTCGCGTCGCTTTATACTTATGGCGAAAAAGATTATTATCTCGGCAATTCACCCATCTGGCAGATTTTTAGGATCACCTATCAACTTTTAAAAAAGCCGTATCTCATCGGCGGCGTCGCGCTGATGGCAGGTTATTTCTCTGCGTCCATCCGGCGGATAAAACGTCCGGTGTCCGATGAATTGATAAAATTTCATCGCGCCGATCAGATGCACAAACTAAAAAATATTTTCCGCTCGCTGCTGCGCCTCAAAAAGGTGGACAGCTTCCGCACGGAACAACCCGGCTAATAATGTCTGCCCCAGATTTCAAGATCGGCCTCGCGGCTGATTTCAACACGCAAAATCTCGCCGTGCTGCTGCGGAAAAGTCCGCTCGCGTCCATCGCCTGCGAGGAAGCGCCGTTTGGCCAGCTCGCACGGCTGCTGCTCGACGGTGGCGACGCGTTCTGGACGGAAGCTTCGGACGCAGTGGTGATCTGGTCGCAGCCGCAACTGGCCGCGCCGTCGTTCCAACGGATTCTTTTATTCGAGGAATTGCCGGTGGAAGAACTGTTGCGCGAAGTGGATCATTTCTGCGCGCTCATCAAAAAAATTCCCGCGACCGTGCGGACAATTTTCCTGCCGAGCTGGACGATTCCGCACGGCGACCGTGGTTTGGGGCCCATGAATCTGACCAATCAGTCCGGCGCGGCGAACGCGTTGATGCGGATGAATCTCCGGCTCGCCGACCAGTTCGCCGCCGACAAACGCGTAGTGCTGCTCGACACTAACCAGTGGTTGCGCGGCGCGGGTGCAGACAATCCGAAGCTCTGGTATATGGCCAAGACACCGTTCGCGAACGCGGTGTTTGCGGAAGCGGCGGGCGACATCCTCGCAGCACTGCAAGGCATCCGTGGTCGCAGCAAAAAAGTGTTGGTGCTCGATCTCGACAATACGCTCTGGGGCGGAATTCTTGGCGACGAGGGCTGGGAACAATTGCGGCTCGGCGGTCACGACGCGGTTGGTGAGGCGTTCGTAGATTTTCAAAAAAATCTGAAGCGGCTCACGCGTCGCGGCGTCGTGCTCGCCATTGCCAGCAAGAACGAGGAAGCCACGGCGTTGAACGCAATTCGCAGTCACCCGGAAATGATTTTGAAACCGGAAGATTTTGCGGCGTGGAAAATCAACTGGAACGACAAGGCCGCGAACATCGCGGAGCTGATGTCGGGCTTGAACCTCGGCCTCGATTCGGCGGTGTTTCTCGATGACAGCCCGTTCGAACGTGCCCGCGTGCGCGAGGCGTTGCCGCAAGTTTTCGTTCCCGATTTGCCGGTGGATCCGCTGCTGTATCCGAGTTTTCTTGCGAAGCTCAAGTGCTTTGACAATCCGTTCATCAGCCGCGAGGATCGTGCGCGAACGACGATGTATGTCGCGGATCGCCAGCGCACGTCGCTGCAATCTTCCTTCGGCTCGCTCAACGAATGGCTCGCCGCCCTGGAGTTGCGCGTGCAAGCCGAGCCTTTGAACGCCGCGAATTTGGAACGCGCCACGCAGTTGTTCAACAAGACGAACCAGATGAATTTGACGACGCGCCGCCTGACCGCCGCTGAACTGTTGGCGTGGTCGCAGACGCCGGGAAATTTTCTTTGGACCTTCCGCGTGGCGGACAAATACGGCGACTACGGGCTGTGCGGCATCGCGAGCCTCGCGCAAAAAAATTCTACTGGCGAACTCACGGATTTTCTCTTGAGCTGCCGCGTGATGAGCCGGGGCGTGGAGGAGACAATGCTCTGCACCGTTGCGGAAAAAGCCCGCAGCCTCGGTTGCGCGGAACTTCGCGCCGTCCATATGCCGACACCAAAAAATCTGCCGGTGGAAAAATGGTTTGCGTTGCAGCCGAAACTGAAAAAAGTTGGCGGCACGTTCACGCTGCCGTTGGCGGACGCGATTGAATTTCCCAAGCACGTCCAGACTTTGTAGCTTTGCGCCGTGAATAAAAACATTTTCCGCCGCGTCACCAACCGGCTGCTGCACACGCTCGCGCGGCGGCTGCCGGGGGCGACGACGTTGCGTCCGGCCTTGCACCGGCTGCGCGGCGCGAAGATCGGTCGCGATGTTTTCATCGCGGAAGAAGTTTATTTTGAGAACGAATACCCGGAGGCGGTGGAAATCCAAGACGGCGCGCAGATCAGCCTGCGGGTGATTTTGCTCGCGCACACGCGCGGGCCGGGAAAACTCATCATCGGCAAGAACGCGTATCTCGGCCCGAACGTCGTCGTCGCCACCACGTCGGGGCGCACGCTGAAAATTGGCGAGGGCGCAGTCATCGGTGCGGGCGTCATCGTCACCGCCGACGTCGCGCCGCAGATGTTTGTGCCCAGCCAGCCAGCTCGAGCTGTCGCCACGGCTACGGTGCCGCTTGCCACCGCCGAAAAAATGGAGGATTTTATTCGCGGTCTGAAGCCGCTCAAGCGCCCCACGCCGTCAGGACTCAAACCGTAGCCCTCTGGCTCAATAGTTTTCTCGGGATGAAAGGCGAAATAAAAATTGGCTTAATCAGTTAAACACAAAAATATGCTAAATTGGTTTAAATATTTTCTGACTGTCGTTGGGGAAAAAATGCCAGCCAGTTGGCTGATACAGGTTCAGGCCTTCGTCAACTACCTCCGGCTAGGTGGCTGGCTGCGCGATCACGGATTTATTTTTCCGCAACGAGTTCGGAACCGGGAAGCAGTTTGGACGGAAGTTGCGAAACAGGTGGCCAACCGCCCGGTGCTCTATCTCGAATTTGGTGTTTTCCAAGGTGCAGCCACGCGTTTTTGGTCTAACGCCTTGAAACACCCAGACACCATCATTCACGGCTTTGACAGTTTTGAAGGCTTGCCAGATGACGGTGGCCCTTGGAGCAAAGGACAGTTCGACGTGAAAAGCCAGATGCCCGTCATGGCCGACCAGCGGGTGAAATTTTTCAAAGGCTGGTTTGACCAAGTTCTCCCGACTTATACAGTGCCACCGCACGAATTGCTGGTGCTGAATCTAGATGCCGACCTTTATAGCTCGACCATCTATGTATTGCGGCAGTTGCGCCCTTGGATCAAGCCCGGCACCTTTATTTACTTTGACGAGATGAACCATTTGGAGCACGAGCCGCGCGCCCTAAAAGAATTTATGGCCGAGACCGGCCTTCGGTTTGGCCCTGTTTGCGCTGACCGCACGCTCGCGTTTGTTTTTATAAAATGCCTTCCCTAAATTTTTTGCCGGATCTGTTCATAAACCTAAAAAAATCCATGACTCAAAAAATAGATTTTCAAGCCGCAATTTTCCAAGCGATTGACCGCGTGAACGAGGTCTCGCTCGATCAAAATATGCTGGCGAAAGACGCGGCCACAGTGCTGACCGGCGAGGCCGCGCAGCTTGATTCGATGGGCTTTGTAAATTTCGTCGTCGCGCTGGAAGAAAGCCTCGCGGCGCGCGGGCTGACCATCAGCATCGTCGAAGAAATGAGCGCGCGCGGTGACGCGGTTCCTTCGACGATGAACGTGGCGGCGCTGATTGAATTTTTATCCGTTGTGGCGAAGCAAAAGGACGAAGCCGCGGCGACATGAGCGAAACCTCCGCCATCATTTTGAGCGGCAACGCAGCGGCGGCGGAAAAATGCGCGCGGCTGCTGGATTTTTTTGGCGTGCCGTCGCGGGTTTTATCGGTGGCTGGTTTTTTGGAATTGCTCAAGGTTGACGGTGCAGAAAAATTCCGGGTGATCTGCCCGGCAGAAATTTTCTCACAACTGACGGATGCCTTACCCGCCGGAAAAATTCATTCCGCCTTCGTCCACGCGGCGGAAAGTTTTTCTGGCGCAAAGGCCGGGGAGACGCGCGCTGACGGTTTCAAAGTCTCCGGTCAGCTCAATGAATTTTGTGGCGTGATGGCGGGCGTGAGTTTTGGTGCCGGAAAAAATTCCCGCGCGCACCGCGTCCTGAAAATTCCGGGCGCGGAACAAATTATTTTCAACGCCGACGGCGCGAGTTTTTTGAAATGCGAAACCGCCGGCGTGCCGGTGTTTATCTCCACCACGGAGCCACTCGATCTCGCGGCGGATTTGCCGGGGCTTTTTTTTGATGTCCGCAATCATTTTGCCGAAGCGGTGCCACTCGTTTTATATGCGCGCTGGGCTTTTGCCGCAACGTGCTGGCAGCCGGCGGAGACCTGCGCGTGCCTCGTGATTGATGATCCGCTGCTGCGGCCCAATTACGGCTTCATCAATTTTGACCGCCTGCTCGCGCACATGGAGCGGGAAAATTTTTCCACGAGCATCGCGTTTATTCCCTGGAACTGGAATCGCAGTTCGCGGCGGACGGCGCGGTTGTTCAACGAAAATTCCCGACGGCTCTCGCTCTCCGTTCACGGCTGCGATCACACTGCTGGCGAATATGGCGACGCCAGCGTGGATCGTCTCGCGTGGAAATCCCGCCTCGCGCTCGAACGCATGGCGCGGCACAAGGCGCAGACCGCCGTGGCGCACGACCGCGTGATGGTTTTTCCGCAGGGCGTTTTTTCGGCGGCGGCGATGCGGGCGCTCAAGCACAATAATTTTATCGGCACGGTCAACTCCGAGGTGTTCAGCGCGGACGCCGCGCCGCCAAAAATCACCATCGGCGATTACTGGAAGACAGCGGTGATGAACTTTGATGAGTTCCCGATTTTCACGCGCCGCTATCCGTGGGCGGGTGTGGAAAATTTTGCGTTCGACATTTTGCTCGGTAAACCGTGTCTCGTGGTCGTGCATCAAAACGACTGTTTTGATGATTGCCGCCACGTCACGGATTGCATCGCGGGCTTGAACAAACTGAACGCGCGGCTGCGCTGGACGAACCTCGCGGAAGTGGTTCGCCGCAGTTTCCGTCAGCGCGAAGTTTCGCCGGACGCAGTCGAGGTGGAGATTTTTGGCAGCGAGGCGCGTCTGGAAAATAATTTTGACGCAAAAAAAACACTCCGGGTTTTCAAGCCGGAAGCCGATGTAAGCCAGATACGCGCGGTGCGCGCGGACGGGCGCGACCTGCCATGGCGCGCGAAAAAAAGCGGGATTGGATTTGAAATCGAATTGAATCCGGGCGAAGCGCGCACGGTGGCGGTCGAATTTGTGCCGCTGGCGGGCGAGCCGTATGCGGGGGAAAACTTCATTTATCAGGTGAAGACGTTTTGCCGGCGGCGGCTGTGTGAGGCGCGGGATAATTATCTGCGGCGGAAAAAATTCTCGGAATAACATGAGCGAAACAACGATCAATGGAACGGGCGGGCTGGCGGAACGGACGTCCGCGGTGTTGTCGAATTTCACCGCGTGGCTGGAGCGCTACGGCGAAACCTCGTGGGATCACCAATCGTTTTACGCCGGGCCGTTCGGCAGCCGTGCCAAGGGACTTTACTACCAAAACAAATTGCTCGGCACGCTGGCCGTTTCGCCGATGGTTTTTTCCGAGGCGTTTTTCCCCGTTGCGCGCCGACTGTTTCATAAACGAATCCGTCTCGCCATCGCCGACGCGCACTACGCCATGGGTTTTGCATTTCTGGCAGAAGTTTCCGGCACGGAAAAAAATCTGGAACGCGCGCGGCATTTTCTCGGCGAGCTAAAAAAATCGCGCTGCGAAAAATTTTCCGAATACGCCTGGGGCTATCCGTTCGACTGGGTCTGGCGCGGCGGCATCATCCACGCGCAGACGCCGCTCATCACCACGACGCCGTATGTTTTTGAAGCGTTCTGGCAGGTGGAAAAATTGCAGCCGCGCGACGAGTGGAAACAAATTTTAGAATCCATGGTTCGCCACGCGACGACGGACATCAAAGATTTTCCTTATCCCGGCGGCGGCATGACGTGTTCTTACACGCCGTATGACACTGGCGGCGTGGTGAACTCGGCGGCCTACCGCGCGGGAATGTTGGCGCGCGCGGCGAAGTTTTTTGGGCGCGACGACCTGTTCAAAATTATTTCCGGCAATGTAGATTTCGTGCTCGCCGCGCAGAACGCCGATGGCTCGTGGCCTTACGCGAAGGACGGCATCCGCGATTTCGTGGATCATTTTCATACCTGTTTCGTGATGAAGGCGCTGGCGAAAGTTTATTTCGTCACCGGCGAGAAAAAAATTCTCGATGCGCTGAAACGCGGCGTGGACTACTACCAAAAAAATCTTTTCAGCGAAGACGGAATGCCGCGTCCGTTCTCGAAGGCGCCGCGCCTCACGGTGTATAAATGCGAGCTATACGACTGCGCCGAGTGCATCAATCTTTGTCTGCTCTTGCGGAAGGAAATTCCCGCCCTGGAGAAAACTTTGGCGACGGTCGTTTCAGGAATTTTGCAAAACTGGCTCAAGCCCGATGGTTCGTTCCGTTCGCGCAAACTGATTCTCGGCTGGGACAACGTGCCGATGCACCGCTGGGCGCAGTCGCAGATGTTTCGCGCGCTGGCGTTTTATCTGCGCGAGGAAAAATTGAAAAAATCCTAAAATCAAATGTGCGGCATTAGCGGACAAGTCAGGATTGCAGACGACGCGCCGGTGAATCAGGAAACGATTCGCCGGATGACGCGGACGATTGTGCATCGCGGCCCGGACGACGAAGGCTATTTCTTCGACGGCCCGGTGGGGTTGGGCTTTCGTCGGCTTTCGATCATTGATCTGGGCGGCGGGCATCAGCCGATGGCCGACGCGGAGGAATCGGTTTGGATTGTTTTCAACGGCGAGATCTACAACTACAAAGAATTGCGCGCGGAACTCGAAGCGCGTGGCCACAAGTTTCGCACGAACTCGGACACCGAAGTCATCATCCACGGTTACAAGCAATGGGGGCTGGATGTTTTCAATCATCTCAACGGAATGTTTGGTCTGGCGATTTGGGATGTGAAAAAACGTCGGCTCGTCGTCTCTCGCGACGCGATGGGCATCAAGCTGATCTACTACAAAATCGCCGACGGCATTTTAAGTTTTGGTTCCGAAATTCGTCCCGTGCTGGCGGCAGATAATTCCAAACCGGAAGTGGATGCGTCGGCGGTGAATTTATTTTTGCGTTTCCGTTACACACCATCGCCACTGACGATTTTTCAAGGCGTGAGAAAACTTCCGCCCGGCGGGATGCTCGTGGTAGAGAATGGTAAATGCCGCGAGGAACGCTGGTATAATTTCACGCCGGAGCCGTTTGCGAGACAGCCGTCGGATGCGGATGCCACGGAAGAATTGCTCGAACTCTATCGCGGCGCGATGAAGCGGCATCTGCTCGCGGATGTGCCGGTGGGAATTTTGTTGAGCGGCGGCTTGGATTCTGGATTGCTGCTCGCGTTGATGAATGAGCATGGCCGCGATTGGAACGCCTACACGATTGGCTACGGAAGTTCTTTTGCGGACGACGAACTCGCGGATGCGGCGGAGTCGGCAAAACTTCTCGGCGCGCGGCACATTCCGGTGCTGCTGGATCAAAATGAATTTGAAAAGGCGCTGCCGAAAATTGTTTCGTCGCTCGAAGAACCGGTGGCCGCGTCGTCCATCGTGCCGATGTATTTTGTCTGCCAGCGCGCTCGGCAAGATGTGAAGGTCGCGATCATCGGGCAAGGGCCGGACGAACTTTTTGGCGGCTACAAACGGCATCTTGGTGTTCACTACGGCGGGATGTGGCGCGGCTTGCCGCCCGGCGTGCAATCGCTCGCAGCGGCGCTCGTTGGCAAACTGCCGCGCAACGAAACGTTGAAGCGTGGCGTGCAATCGCTCGGTATCAAAGATCGTTTGGAGCGTTATCAAAATGTTTTTTCGCTCGTGCCGGGTGAGACGGTGAACGGACTTTTCCGTGATCGCGGCGGGCAAGTTTCCGGCATGGTGGATTATTGGAAATCACTGTTGCCGCAGATGGAAAAGCTGGACGAACTCGGCGGCTTTTCGCTGCTGGAAATTCGTTCGTCGCTGCCGGACGAATTGCTGATGTATGCGGACAAACTTTCAATGGCGCACAGCCTCGAAGGCCGCGTGCCGTATCTGGATCGCACCGTCGTCGAATACGCGCAGCGGCTCACGGCCACGTTCAAGGTGCGGCGCGGCGAGCGCAAATGGCTGCACCGGCAAGTTTGTAAGAAATTTCTGCCGCCACAAATTCTCGCGCGGAAAAAGCGCGGCTTCGCGGTGAACGTGGTGGATGATTGGTTCAACAACTCGGCCACGGGCAAAATCACCGATATGCTCAATGACGAAAAATCGCTAATGTATTCAGTGCTGTCGCCGGCACCGGTGAAAAAGCTTTTAGCGGAGCACCAATCCCGCCGACAAGACAATCACAAGCTGCTGTTCAGCCTGGTGATGTTTGAACAGTGGCTGCGTAGCTGTCGTTGAACCGCCAGCAAAAAATTTCTCCGCTTTTTCACTAAAAAATTTATGTCCTCTATCCAAACCCAGCCGTCCGTATCGGATGTTTTCGGCGTGGAAACGCTGTCCAAAGGCAAACCGGTCAAACTGGACTGTGTCAAAATTGACGGCCAAGTTTATACGATCACCAAAGGGCCAGCGACCGTGGTGAGCCTCGAAGATGAATGGTATGAGGACGTGAAAAATCCCGAGGCGGTGATCGCGGCGTTGTCCGAGGCGGAATTCAAGCCGGACATTTTTACGTTCTGGCAACGGCTGCCGGATTTGCAGCCAAAATTTTCCTATCCGCTGGAATGGGATTCCATCGCCGCGCTGCCGGTGACGACGGGCGAGGAATGGCTGGCCACAAAAGTTTCGTCGCGGTTGCGGAGCCAGATTCGCAAGGCGAAAAAGGAAGGTTTGGAATTGCGCGAGACGACTTACGACGACAATTTTGTGCGCGGCCTGACGGAAATTTTTAACGAGTCCGCCGTGCGGCAGGGGCGCAAGTTCTGGCATTACGGAAAAGATTTTGAAACGGTGAAGCGCGAATTTTCCCGCTACATCCACCGCGAAGAAATGATCGGTGCCTACCTCGGCGACGAGATGATCGGTTGCATCATGATGGGCAACGCGGGCAAATTCGGCATCACGGGACAGATCATTTCCAAGGTCGCGCACCGCGACAAAGTGACAAACAACGCGCTCATCGGCAAAGCGGTCGAAGTGTGCCAACAGAAAAAACTCGATTGGCTCGTGTATCTTTTTTGGTCGAACGATTCGCTGGCGGAATTCAAGCGGCGCTGCGGTTTTGAGGAGACGAAGGTGCCGCGCTATTTTGTGCCGTTGACGGCGCGGGGAAAACTGATGATGAAGCTCGGCCTGCATCGCGGGTTCACTTCGGCGCTGCCGGGACGGATCAAAACGCCGCTGAAAAAACTGCGGCGGATGTGGCACGAACGCAAAGGCGAATAGCCCGTTGTTCATTCTCAATTTATTTTCAAAATGAAAAAACTGGTTCGGAAAATTTTCGTTGAGCACCTGCCGGCGGGCTGGCGGCTGGCGCTCATCCGCAATTATTTTTATTGGGGCAAGCGCGATTATGTCCGGCACGAAGTGGACTTGTTTCAAAAACTGTGCGAGCCGGGACGCGCCGCGCTCGACATCGGCGCGAACGAGGGGCTTTACGCGATGTATCTTTGCCGCTTCGCCACGAACCTGACGTGCTTCGAGCCGCTGCCGTGGATGGCTGGGCAGTTGCGCGAAAAATTTTCCGCGACACAAAATGTCCGCGTAGAAAATTGCGCGCTCGGCTCCAAAAACGAATCGGCGGTCATCAAGATTCCCGTCACGCGCGAAAAACAATACGACACGCGCAGCAGTCTGGTCGGGAATTTTTCGGGCCAGATGATTGACGGCACGGAAATTTTAGAGATCAAAGATGTGCCGGTATCGGTCAAGCGGCTGGATGATTTCAAGCTGGAAAACATTGGTTTCATCAAGATTGATGTCGAAGGGTTTGAACTCGAAGTGTTGAAAGGTGGCGCGGAAACTTTCGCGCGCAATAAACCGAATCTTTACATTGAGATTGAGCAGAAACATCACGCGGGCGAGGGGATTGCAACGGTGTTTGATTTTATTTTGAAGCTGGGCTATCGCGGTTTTTTTGAATACGGCAAACAATTCCTGCCGTTGGAAAAATTCGACGGTGCGAAGCACCAGCCGGACGCGGGCAGTGGTGCGGAATACTGCGGCAACTTTATTTTTGTGCCGCCGAACGCCCCGGCACTCGCGCGGCTCGGTTTGAAATAAAACGACGCTATGCCTGGAATCGCCGGAATCATCTCCCGCCTCCCCGCCGCCAACTGCATCCGCACGGTGCAGACGATGACGGCGGCGATGCAGCACGAACATTTCCACACGCCGGGAAATTTTTCCGTGGCGGAGCTGGGCGTGTATGCTGGCTGGGTCGTGCAGGAAAATTCCTTCGCCGCCGGGCAGGTTTTTGAAAACGAGACGAAGGACGTGGCGCTGATTTTTTGCGGCGAAGTGTTTGCGGAGCTGGAAGTGAAGGCGCAGTTGCGGCGCGACGGCCATCAGTTTGCTGAAACCGGCGGCGCGTGGCTGGTGCATCTTTACGAGGCGCGCGGCGATAAATTTTTTGAGGAATTGAACGGGCTGTTCAGCGGCCTGCTGATTGATCGGCGGCAGAAAAAAGTTTTTCTGTTCAACGACCGTTACGGGATGGAACGCGTCTATTGGCACGAGACGGCGGACGCGTTTTATTTTGCGACCGAGGCGAAGGCGCTGCTGCGCGTGCTGCCGGAAACGCGCGAGTTTGATGCGGACGGCGTGGCGCATTATTTTGGCGTGGGCTGCACGATGGGTTGGCGCAGTTTGTTTCGCGGCATCCAGATGCTGCCGGGCGGCTCGCTCTGGAAATTCGAGGGGAACACTTGTCGTAAGGAAAAGTATTTTTCGCCGACGAGTTGGGAAAACCTGCCGGTGCTGTCGGCGGCGGACTACGAGGCGCAATTTGCGGCCACGTTCAAAAAAATCCTGCCGCATTATTTTGCCGCGTCTGCGCCCGTTGGCCTGTCGCTGACGGGCGGGTTTGACACGCGGATGATGCTGGCGTGCCAGCCGGAACTGGCCGTGAAACCGGTGGGCTACACGTTCGCTGGCGTGGGCCACAAAACGCTGGACGATAAAATCGCCGCGCGCGTGGCGGCGGCGTGCGGGCTATCGCACCAACTGCTGCCGCTGCAAAAAGATTTTTTCGCAGACTTCGCCGATCACGCTGACCGCACGGTGTTCATCAGCGACGGGACGTTCGGCGTGACGGGGACGCATGAAATTTATTTTCACCGCTTGGCGCGCCAGCTTTCGGACGTGCGCCTGACGGGCAATTACGGCGGGGAAGTTTTTCGGGGTATCTCGACGTTCAAGCCGATTGGGCTGAATCCGCAGATTTTCAATCCGGGTTTTGCGCTGGCGGTGGATGTCGCGGCGGGCCAGCTGGTCATCCACAAGACGCACGCGGACACGTTTGCGATCTTTCGGGAAGTGCCGTGGAATATTTTTGGCAGCGTGGCGGTGGGCCGTTCGCAAGTGGTCATCCGCACACCGTATCTGGACAACGCGCTGGTCAAGCTCGCATATCAATCGCCGCCCGCGCTGCGAAAATCCGCGTTGCCCGCATCGCGGCTTGTCGCGGCGAACCGGAAAATTTTGAACGAGATTCCGACCGACCGAGGTTATGCGGGCAACAATTCCGGCCCGGCGTTTTTAGGTCGCCGCATTTTTTCCGAGGTCACGTTCAAGCTGGATTATTTTAGCAATGAAGGTTTGCCGCAAAAATTATCGCTGTTCAACCCAGCGTTTCGTTACACCGCTGCGAAGCTCGGCTGGGCGGGGATGCACAAGTATCTTCGTTACAGCCAGTGGTTCCGCCGGGAGTTGTCCGGCTTTGTGCGCGAACGGCTCGACACGGCGCGGGCGCGGCACGAAAAGTATTTCAACCCGCAGTTCCTCGCACAGGTGGCCGCGCGCCATGCGGGCGGACGAGAAAATTTCATGCCGGAAATCAACGCGATTCTGACGCTGGAAGCCATTGAGCGGCTGTTGCTCAAAGCGCATTAAGCTCGCCGCCAACTCCAACCTGATGAATCTGGCTTTGAGACAAAGCACCAAACAATCACGCCTGACCTTGGCGAACATCGGTTACACGGCAAAGCTATGGTCAACGAGGAAAATAGCCGATATGAATCTATGGTGGTCCAGGCGCGCAACCATTGACGCCCCGGCCAGCTAATTTTTAATGAACCTGCTCATCATCAAACTCGGGGCGACCGGCGATGTCGTCCGCACCACGCCGCTGCTGGAAAAATTGCACGGCGACGTGACGTGGATCACCGCCGCGAAAAATCTGCCGCTGTTGAAAAATCTTCGCCCGCGTTTGCACGCGCTCGCGTGGGAACAGCGCGATTCCGTCGCGGAAAAAAAATACGACCTCGTCATCAACCTAGAGGACACGCTCGAATCCTGCCAATTCGTGCAGACGCTGAAGTTTGAAAAACTGTTCGGCGCGTTTCTCGGCACAGACGGCCAGATGACTTACAGCGAGGACGCGCGCGGCTGGTTTGATTTGAGTCTCATCAGCCATTTCGGCAAAGCGGCGGCGGATAAATTAAAATTGGAAAATCGCCGCACTTATCAGGATTTGATTTTCAGCGGACTGGGTTTCAAATTCGCGGGCGAGAAATACCTTTTGCCGGCGCCGGCGAAAACCGATTTGCATGGTGACGTGGCCATCGCGCCGAAAGCGGGCGCGGTGTGGCCGATGAAAAATTGGGCCTACTATGCTGACCTCAAACGCGAACTCGAAGCGCGCGGCTTCGTCGTCAATGTTTTGCCGGAGCGCGCGACGCTGCTCGAACATCTGGGCGACTGCAAAAATCATCGCGTAGTCGTGAGCGGCGACAGTTTGCCGATGCACTTCGCGCTGGGCGTCGGCACGCGCTGCGTCTCGTTGTTCACCTGCACCGGACCATGGGAAATTTTCGGCTACGGAATTCAAACGCAAATCACCTCGCCGTTGCTCGCGGAATTTTTCTTCAAGCGCGGTATGGATGCGCGCGCGATTGAAGCAATTTCACTTCAGGAAGTTTTGGCCGCAACGTTGGCGCAGTTGAAATGAAGAATTCTGAAGCCAGCATCCTGACCGCCGGGCGCGACAAGCCGTATGCGCTCGGTCTCGCGACCGCGCTCATCGCGACGGGGACGAAGTTTGATTTCATTGGCAGCAACGAGGTGGACAGTGCGGAGTTGCACGCGAATCCGCAGGTGAATTTTCTGAACCTGCGCGGCGACCAAACTGTGAACGCGGGTGCGCTCAAAAAAATGGGGCGGGTGCTGGCGTATTATTTCCGGCTGCTGGGTTACGCGCTGACGGCGCGGCCAAAAATTTTCCATGTCCTGTGGAACAACAAGTTTGAGCTGTTCGACCGCACGGTGCTGATGGTGTTCTACAAACTGCTCGGCAAAAAAATTTGTTTCACCAGCCACAACGTGAACGTAAAGGCGCGTGATGGCGGCGATTCGTGGCTGAATCGCGCGACGCTGAAATTTCAATACGCGTGCTGCGATCACGTTTTTTTACACACGGAGCGGATGAAGCAGGAGCTGGTCGAGCAATTTAATTTTCCGGCCGCGAAGGCGAGCGTGATCCCGTTCGGTATCAATAGCACGACGCCGGATACAAAATTGACCGGGGCGGAGGCGCGGCAAAAACTCGGCCTCGCGGCGACGGACAAAGTGCTTTTATTTTTCGGCAACATCGCGCCCTACAAAGGCGTGGA
This sequence comes from Limisphaerales bacterium, assembly GCA_025360325.1. GTDB lineage: Bacteria > Verrucomicrobiota > Verrucomicrobiia > Limisphaerales > UBA11358 > UBA11358. Next base: position 41,481 of record JANYCI010000020.1, read on the forward strand.
ATTTTTGGTGGACGCGTTTACGGCGGTCGCTCCCGGCGACGAAACTTGGCGGCTCATCATCGCTGGTCGGCCCAAAGGTGAGGAAACTTATTGGGCGGGGCTGCTGGAAAAAATTAATCGCAGCCCGGTGCGCGGCAAAATTATTTTGAAGATCGAATACGTCCCGGACGCCGAGACGGAAATTTATTTCAAGGCGGCGGATGTTTTGGTTTTGCCCTACACGCATATTTTCCAGAGCGGCGTTTTGTTTCTCGGCTATAACTTCGGCGTGCCGGTGGTGGCGTCGGATGTCGGCGCGCTGAAGGATGACATCGTCGAGGGGCGGACGGGATTCGTGTGCGCGCCGAAGGACGCGGTGGCGCTGGCGGCGACGCTGAAAAAGTATTTTGCCGGCGAACTGTTCGCGCAACTGGCGGTGCGGCGGCGGGACATCCGCGATTTTGCGAACGACCGTTATTCGTGGAGCAAAGTTGCGGACATCACCACGGGCGTTTATCATCGGCTCGCTAAAAAATGAAGCCGCTGGTTTCCATTCTCATTCCAGCCTACAACGCCGAGGCGTTGCTGGCGGACACAGTCAAGTCAGCTTTGGCGCAGACGTGGGCGCGCAAGGAAATCATCATCGTTGATGACGGCTCCCGCGACGGCACGCTGGCGGCGGCGAAAAAATTTGAATCGGCAGAAGTCAAGGTGGTGACGCAGGCAAACCAAGGCGCGGCGGCGACGCGCAACCGGGCGTTTTCACTGGCGCAAGGCGATTATATCCAATGGCTCGATGCGGATGATTTGCTGTCGCCCGACAAAGTGGCGTTGCAAATGGCGGCGGCAGAATCGGCGGCGGATCCGCGCCGGTTATTTTCTTCCGGCTGGGGCTATTTTCGTTTTCGTCCGCGCCAAGCGAAATTTGTGCCGAGCTTGCTTTGGGAAAATTTGACGCCACTGGAATGGCTGCAACGCAAGTGGGAAAATAATTTGCATATGCAGACGGCGACGTGGCTGACCAGCCGCGAACTCTCGGTGGCCGCCGGGCCGTGGAACTCAAATCTTTTGGGCGATGATGACGGCGAATACTTTTTCCGCGTCATTCGCGCCAGCAGCGGCGTTTGTTTTGTGCCGGGTGGAAAAGTGTATTACCGGATTTCTGGGGTCAACCGGTTGAGTTACATCGGGCTGTCGGACAAAAAATTGGAGGCGCAGTTGTCCGGCATGGAAATGCAGATGGGTTACTTGCGCGCGCTGGCGGATGACGCGCGTGTGCGGGCGACGTGTGTGACGTATCTGCAAACGTGGCTGCCGAATTTTTACCCGGCGCGGATGGATTTGGTGGCGCGGATGAAACAGTTGGCGGCGGAACTGGGCGGCGAATTGCGGGATCCAAAAATTTCTGCGAAATATATTTTAATTCAAAAAACTTTGGGGTGGGGCGCGGCGCAGCGGGCGCAGGTTCGCTACAACGCCGTGAAGGCGCAGGCGCTGCACCACTGGGATCACCTGATGTTTGCACTGGAAGGTCGGCGCGGTCTGTAAATTTTTTTATGTCACACAAACTCGTTCTCGAAGCGGGACGCACGGAACGCCAATACTGGCGCGACCTGTGGCGTTACCGCGAATTATTTTATTTCCTCGCGTGGCGGGATTTCATGGTGCGCTACAAGCAGACGCTCGTGGGCGTGGCGTGGTCGCTCATCCGTCCGGTGCTGACGATGGCGGTGCTGGCGTTGTATATGATGCTCACCAAGCAGCCGACGGGCGGCGTGCCGGTTCCGTTATTTGTGTTTGCGGCGATGCTGCCGTGGCAATTTTTTTCCACGGCCATGTCCGAAAGCGGCACGAGCCTGATCAACAATTCTAATTTGATTTCCAAAGTTTATTTTCCACGTTTGGTAATGCCGGTGAGCGCGGTGATCGTGACGTTGGCGGATTTTTTGATCAGCGGGGTTTTCATGGCGCTGCTGATGGTGGTTTTTCGATTTGTGCCACCCGTGCATATTTTTTTCTTACCGCTGTTCATCTTGATGGTGTTCGCAGCGGCAGTGGGCACCGGATTGTGGATGGCGGCACTGATGGTGAAATACCGCGACGTGCGTTTCATTCTGCAATTTATCGTTCAGTTTGGACTCTATGCCTCGCCGGTGATTTTACCGCCCGGCAAAGTTCCCCAATGGTCACACGGTCTGCCGATGCAAGCATTGTATTCATTAAACCCGGCGGTGGGCATTATTGACGGCTTTCGTTGGTGTCTGCTCGGCGGGGATAACGTGATTTACTGGCCGGGCTTTTCCGTCTCGGTAGCGGTCGTCGTGCTGGTGGGATTCACTGGCATCTGGTATTTCCGCAAAACGGAACGCACGTTTGCCGACAACATCTGAACCCAAATTTTTGTGAGCGAAAACATCATCAATGTCACCAATCTCGCCAAATGCTATCCCATCGTCCACAAGGATGAATGGGTAGCAGGCTTGCGGCACAGTGTCGAAAACATTATCCGCAATCCGCTGCGCTCGTTGCTCCAATCGCGCGAGCAAAAGGAATTATTCTGGGCGCTCAAGGACGTTTCCTTCTCGGTGCAAGCCGGTGAAGTCATCGGCGTCATCGGGCGCAACGGCGCGGGCAAATCCACGCTGCTGAAAATTTTGAGCCGCATCACCGAGCCGACGCGTGGGCGCGTGGAACTCAATGGCCGCGTGGCCAGTTTGCTCGAAGTGGCCACCGGTTTTCACGGTGATCTTTCCGGGCGCGAAAATATTTTTCTCAACGGCGCGATCCTCGGCATGACGAAGGCGGAGATCACGCGCAAGTTCGATGAGATCGTGGCGTTCTCCGAGGTCGGCAAATTTCTCGACACGCCGGTGAAACGTTATTCGAGTGGAATGTATATGCGGTTGGCGTTTGCGGTCGCGGCGCATCTGGAGCCGGAAATTTTAATCGTGGACGAGGTGCTCGCCGTGGGCGATGCGGCGTTCCAGAAAAAATGTTTGGGCAAGATGCAGGAAGTTTCGCGCAGCCACGGGCGAACCGTTTTGTTTGTGAGCCACAACATGAGCGCGGTGCAACAACTCACCACGCGCTCGATCATGCTGGAAAAAGGCACGGTAAAATTTTTCGGCTCGACGGAGCAGGCGGTGGAAATTTATTCCAGCACGGCCGGCGCGGAGGCGGCGACGTTTTTTGACGTGGACCAAGTGCCGCGAAAATTGAAAATGTCCGGCGCGATTCGCCTCGTGCATTTTCGTTTCGACCGCGTGACGCCGTATTTTGAGGCGGGCGAAGATTTTTCGTTTTGCGCGAAGGTGCGCGCGCTGGAGGATATGCCGCAGTTCCGCGTCAGCCTCACGATTTCAACGATTGAAGGCACGGCGGTCGGTGCGTGCTTCGGCCCGGAGCGTGCGGGCTTGAAGCGCGGCGAAGAGACAGAGGTGAAAATCACCTTAAAAAATCCGCGCCTCGCGCCCGGTCGTTATAGTTGCGATGTGGCCGTGGGCCGCGGCAGCCATCGCACCACGCTGACAGATTTCGACGCGGTGTCGGACACGCTTCAGTTTGAAGTTCTGCCCGAAGAAGGCGAGGCGGGCACCGTGGCCGCGTGGCATCGCAACTGGGGTTCCGTGGCGTTTACCGATTTGGCCTACTGAATTTTATGGCGGAAGAACTGAAAAAAGATTACGCGGACAAGCGGGAGGATTATTATGAATTCCCCCGCCCGGAAATGCTCCGGCGTTTCCCCGCCGGTGCGCGGCGCGTGCTGGATGTCGGCTGCGGTGCGGGCACGTTTGGTGCGATCCTCAAAAAAGATCACGGCTGCGAAGTGTGGGGCGTGGAACCAGATTTGAAATCTTTTCAGAAAATCGGATCCAAACTGGATCGCGCTTTCCAAGGATTTTTTGACGCGCAAACCGGCTTGCCGGAAAATTATTTCGACGCCATTTTTTTCAACGACGTGCTCGAGCACATGGTGGATCCGGCGGCGGCGTTGCGGCTCGCCGGCAAGCTACTTGCGCCCGGCGGTAAGGTGATTGCTTCAATCCCGAACATCCGGCATTTCCCGACGTTGTGGCGGCTGGTGTTTCGCGGCGAATGGCAATATGCCGAGCGCGGAATTTTGGATCGCACACACCTCCGTTTTTTCACGCGCAGCAACATCGAGGAATTTTTCACGGCGAACGGTTTTCAGATTCGGCAACTCGAAGGCATCAACGAATACCTCGACAGCGCCGCGGGCGACCGTGCTATCTGGAAACATTACCGTTTCGTGTCGCGGTTGCCGAACCGGCATTTCCATGATCTGCGTTATTTGCAATTTGCGGTGGTGGCGGAGATCAAAAAATGAACCCGCCGCGTCCAGCACCGCTTGGTATCGTCATCCCCGCCTATAAGACGAAATTTTTGCGGACGGCGCTGCAATCGTTCGCGGCGCAGACGGATCAGCGGTTTCAACTTTACGTCGGCGATGACGCCAGCCCGGAGCCGGTGGAGACCATCGTCCACGAATTTTCTCGGAAAATTTCCATTCGTTACCAGCGCTACAACGAAAACCTGGGGCGGAAATCGCTCGTGAGCCATTGGACGCGCTGCTTGAAACTAACGAGCGAGCCGTGGTTGTGGATTTTTGCGGACGACGATTTTCTGGAGCCGGGTTGCGTGGCCGCGTTTTATGCCGAGCTAGAAAAATCCGCCGGGCAGCACGACGCGTATCGTTTTAACACGGTGATAGAAAAGACCAGTGGCGCACCGGGCGAGACGGCGGTGGAGCGCCCGCAGCATCCCGAACTGCAAAGTGGCCGGGATTTTTTGTGCGACCAGTTGCGCGGCCAGCATAACTGCAATATGCAGGAAATTATTTTTTCACGCGCGGCGTGGGAGCGCACGGGCATCCCAGATTTTCCGCTGGCGTGGTTTGCGGATGACGCGTTCATCGCCAACCTCGGCGGGGAGCGACCGCTGCGCACTATCGCCGCTCCGCGCATTCATTGGCGGTTGAGTCGGGAGAATATTTCTGGCAGCAATTCGCTGACGGTGGTGCGGCAGAAGTTTCGTGCCGCCGCGCAGTTCGTGCACTGGGCGTCCGAATTTTTGGCCGCGCAAAAAATGGCTGCGCCCGCAGCGGCGCAACTCACGCAACACTGGTATTTCAATTATCTCCTGCCGCAGGAAATTTTTCTCGACAGCGAGTGCATCCGCGCCACGCAGGAATTATCCCGCCGTTATTGGGGGCGCTCGGCTGGTCGCGCGCGGCTGAAGCTGGTGGCCTTCAACGCCCGGCTGCTGGCAAAAAAAACCGTGCGGGCCACCCGCCGAAAATTGAGCTGAACCATGTCTAACCAACCTGCCATCTCTGTGATCATCCCTGCGTTCAACCGAGGGTATTGTTTAGGGGCGACGTTGGGGAGCGTGCTGGCGCAGACGTTTGGGGATTTTGAAGTGATCGTGGTGGATGACGGTTCGACGGATGACACGGTGGCGGTGGCGCGA
>JANYCI010000203.1 GCA_025360325.1 Limisphaerales bacterium
GCGATAGTTCAACCGCCGACGCCAGCGCATCTCGCCATGACAAAATCCAAAATCTTCATTTACGGCGGTGGGGCGGGAATTTTTCTGGGATTGATGGCTGGCAGCGCGGCGGCATTGGTCGCGGCGCGGCGGGGAAATCTTCCGCCGCAAAATGTCGCGCCAGCTTTAAGTTGAAGATGGAATTTTCCGCGTCGCAAAAAATTTACGCCGCGCTGTTGCGGGCGTATCCGCGTCGGCACCGCGAGGAATACGGCGCAGCGATGCGGCAGTTGTTCCGCGACCAATGCCGCGACGCGTGGGATGAGGACCGCAATTGGGGAATGACCAAACTGTGGCTGCGCCTCGTGCCGGACTTGATCAACTCGTCCCTTTGGGAACGGATCACCGCTTTGAAAGAAAGAAAAACTATGAATGACAAACTTGCCGGTCTCGCGACCAACCGCAACTCGCCCACCAAGATTTTCATCAGCCTGTTCGTGGCGGTGTTTTTGGTCACCACTTTCATCGCGACGATCATCACGAATATTTTGCCGGAGTCGTATGCGAGCACTTGCAGGCTCAAGGTGGAGAACGACCAGCCCGGCACCAACAATTACAGCTACGATCCCTATTTCATCCAGACGACGTTTGAGATCATCAATTCGCAACTGGTGTTAAGCAACGTCATCGCCGGTTTGAATTTGAATGTGCAGTGGGGCAAAAAATATTTTAACGGTGAGATACTTAAGACCACTGAGACGATGGAAATTCTCAAGGGCCGCATGGCGCTTGCGCCGGTGCGAAACACCAAGCTCATCGCCATCACGGTTTATAGTGAGGACAAGAATGAGGCGGCGCTCATCGCCAACGCCGTCGCTGACTCATACATCAAGTTGCGTTTTGATTCGCGTCGCCAGTATGCGGCCAGCGGCCTAAAGGTGATGCAGGATCAGTTCCGCTCCGAGACAAACCAGATCAGCCTCGTGCAGTCCAACGTGGAACGGTTGCGCGTCATGTTTGACATCCGCGGTGAAGACCGGGCTGCCGACCACCATGTCCCTTCGATCACCGCCGAGGAGTTGAACAAAATCAATGCGGATATTTTGGGGCAATATAAACAGCAGCAAGAACAGTTGAGCCAGTTGGAAAAGCTCCAATCCATTTATGCAACCAACCCGCCGATGCTTCGGGATGTTTTGCCGATCATCACGGCCGACAGCGCGCTTTCCGATCTATTGAGCCAATTCAACGAGGCCCAGCGCCAATTGACCAAGCTGGCCGTTGAATATGGCACCAACCATGTGAACGTGCTGCGTGAACAAAACTTGAAAGACAAGCTCGGCCAGCAGGTCAATGAACGCATAGCCGGAACTATGGTTGCCTTGGAAACGCAAGTCGTCTCTTTAAAGGATTCACTCGACAAGCTCACCGAAAAAATTGAGGAAACTAAATCCAGAGATGAACTGCTCGCCGTAAAGTTTCAACCGTATTACGATGAAAAAAACAAACTGCTGGAACTGCGCCGCCAGAACGCCCTCACCCATGCCAAGCTGCTTCAGCAGGAGTTGGATCTGAAAATTCCAAAAACTCAAATGGTTCAAGTCACCGACCCGGCGGAGCCGAGCCACACGCCGGTGAAGCCGAACAAGACGTTGAACATTGTCATTGGGATGATTGCGGGAATTATTTTGGGCAGCATCGCGGGTGGACTGGCAGTGTGGGTTTCCACCAGCCGCGCCAACCGCCGCGCGGCAGCTTGATTTTTTGAACCGCTAATCTGCGCTGATCCTCGCTGATGAGGAGACGGGACATTCAACGCCCGCGTTGGGTAGCGGTTTTCGCGCTGCGAAAACCCCGCCCGTAAAGCGGGCGGAACGAACGTGGTAATGCGCGCACCTTGTCCGCCCGAACCGTCGCCGAAACGCTTCGCTCGGCGACGGACTTTTCGCCGCGCGAAAAGTTCCACCTTACGTTCCGCTATTCAAATTTAATTAGCGGAGATTAGCGCGGATTAGCGGTTCAGTTTTTTCTCCGTCAGTCTTCCGCGAACAGATATTCCAAATCCACCGCCATAAGGCTGCGGGCGAAGCCTTCTTCGCCGAGCACATCCGCGATGGTTTGCGCTTTGCTCTGTTGCAGTTCCCAGATTTTTTCCTCAACCGTGCCGGGCGCGATAAGGCGATAGGCATTCACGGTCTGCGTCTGGCCGATGCGATGCGAGCGATCAATGGCCTGCGCCTCGACCGCCGGATTCCACCACGGATCGTAGAGCACAACGTAGCTGGCGTTGGTGAGATTTAATCCAGTTCCCGCCGCGCGCAGGCTCAAGAGGAACACGCACGCGCCGGTTTCTTTTTGAAAATCGTTCACGACGGCTTGACGATCTTTCGTCTGGCCGGTGAGGACGTGCGTGTGGATGTTGCGCGCTTTGCATTCCTTCTGGAGGAGTTCAAGCATCTGCACGAATTGCGAG
>JANYCI010000249.1 GCA_025360325.1 Limisphaerales bacterium
CGGCCTCAAAGAATTTCTCACCGCTGGCGGTTTCAAAGGCTACACCGACACGTTTGAAGATTTGCATGGCCTCGCACAACTGCCCGGCGTCGGCTCGCAACGCATGATGGCCGCTGGTTTCGGCTTCGGTGGCGAAGGCGATTGGAAAACGTCCGCACTTGTCCGCGCCATGAAAGTCATGGCGCACGGCCTCGAAGGCGGCACGTCATTCATGGAGGACTACACCTACCACATGCAGCCGGGAAATAAATTGGTGCTCGGTTCACATATGCTGGAAATCTGTCCGAGCATCGCGGACGGAAAGGTTTCGTTGCAAGTGCATCCGCTCGGCATCGGCGGCAAAGCCGATCCGGCACGTCTCGTCTTCAACACGCCCGCCGGCCCCGCGCTGAACGCGTCGCTGATGGATTTCGGAAATCGTTTTCGCCTGCTTATCAACGAAGTGGATGTCGTCGCACCGGAACATTCGATGCCAAAACTTCCCGTGGCGCAAGCCGTTTGGAAATGCCGTCCAAATTTCGAGGACGCGTGTGCGGCGTGGATTTACGCGGGCGGCGCGCATCACACCGGCTTCAGTCAGGCCGTCACGACGGAGATGCTGGAAGATTTTGCAGCGATGGCCGGAATTGAAACCGTCATCATTGATGCCGACACGAAGCTGCGTCAGTTCAAACAGGAACTCATGTGGAACGATGTGGCCTACGGTTTGAAAAGCGGTTGGGCGGCGTGAGCGAAGTGGGATAGGCGTCTCGCCTGTCCAGTTTCAAAAAACGAGCGGCAACTCGACAGGCGAGACGCCTGTCCCACTACCGCTGGCGGAGCGCCGAACTTCGGTTCGGCGCGTTGGTGAACGCGAAGTTGAAAATTTAGAAACGCGCCGATTTGGAAATCGGCGCTCCGATCTGTTGCAAATTTGAAAACAAAAATTATGAAACTGAAAAAATATCTTGCCGCCGCGATGTTGGTGTCGGCCATCTCGATAAACGCGCAGCCCGCGAAAATTTCCGTGGACGCCGCGCATCCGGCCCACAAAATTTCTCCGACGTTGTGGGGCATTTTCTTCGAGGACATCAACCTCTCCGCCGACGGCGGCATCTATCCCGAACTCGTGCGGAACCGCTCCTTCGAGGACGCAGACAAGCCGGCGGATTGGAAGTTCACCAGCATCAGCGGCGAGGCGACCATCAGCACGGCGGATGTCCACGGCCAGCCCGTGCCGTTGAATGTCTTCAACCGCAAATCGCTTCGCATCAAAGCCGATGGCGCGTTCACGCTCATCAACGAAGGTTACTGGGGCATGAACATGGTGAGCGGCGACGGCTACACGTTGAAGCTCGCGGCGCGCGGTGAAAAATTTGACGGCAAGCTCACGGCGAAAATTACGACCACGAACGGAACAGTTCTCGCGAGCGGCGAAATTTCCGGCATTGGCGGCAAATGGAATTATCACACGCTGGATTTGACGGCGAGCGGCAGCGACCCGAAAGCGAAGCTGGAAATTTCTGGCGCTGGCAAAGGTGTTTTGTTCCTCGACATGGTTTCGCTCATGCCAAAAAAATCTTGGAAAGATCACGGCCTGCGTCCTGACCTCGCGGAATCACTCAACGCTCTGCATCCGGGATTTCTCCGTTTCCCCGGCGGTTGCTGGGTGGAGGGCGATGATTTTGCGCACATGAATCATTGGAAAAAAACCGTCGGCAACGTGGATGTGCGTGAGCCGCTCTGGAATATTTGGGGTTATTTTTCCACGCACGGTCTTGGCTTCCACGAGTATCTTCAGCTCGCTGAAGATCTCGGCGCGACGCCGTTGTTCGACATCAATATCGGCATGAGCCACAAGGAAGTTATCCCGATGGATCGCATGAACGAATGGGTGCAGGACGCACTCGACGCGGCGGAATATGCGAATGGCCCGACCAATTCTTTGTGGGGCGCGATGCGCGCGAAGGCCGGTCATCCCGCGCCGTTCAATTTGGTTTACATGGAAATCGGTAATGAAAATGGCGGTCCGAATTATAACGAGCGCTGGCCGATGTTCGTGAACGCGATTCACGCGAAGCATCCTGAAATCAAATTCGTCGCGAACAACTGGGCGGGCGGTTATCCCAAAACCCCGAAGGCCGATGTGCAGGACGAGCATTTTTACGACACGCCGGAATTTTTCATGCGTCATGCAACGCACTTCGATAAATATGATCGCAACGAACCGAAAGTGTTCGTCGGTGAATACGCAGTGACGCGCAATTGCGGTCTCGGAAATTTGCGCGGCGCCATCGGCGAAGCGGCTTTCATGACCGGTCTCGAACGGAATTCGGATCACGTCGTCATGGCGAGTTACGCGCCGTTGCTGGTGAACTTGAATCATCGCGCGTGGAATCCCGACCTCATCAATTTCGACAGCGAGAAGTGGTATGGGCTGCCGAGTTATTACGTCCAAAAACTATTTGCCGAAAATCGCGGCAACGTTTCGTTGCCGACGACGGTGGAGTCGCCGATGGCCGAAGTCGCCCCGACGGGCGGCATGATCGGGGTGGCCACATGGAACACGGCGGCGGAATACAAGGACATCAAGGTTACTGCGCCCGATGGAAAAGTTTTGTTCACCTCCGATTTTAGCAAGGACACGAAGGACTGGAAACTTCTCGGCGACGGCGCGGAATGGAAAGCGGTGAACGGTGCGTTGCGTCAGACAGCCGAAAAAGAATTCATCCGCGCCATCGCAGGCAAACGTGAGTGGACGGATTACACCATCACGCTGAAGGCGCGGAAAATTTCTGGCGCGGAAGGTTTCATGGTCATGTTCCGCATCGGCAGCAACGAAGATCGCAACTGGTGGAACATCGGTGGTTGGGGCAACACGTCCGATGGCATCGAAGCCGGCGGCACGCTGGATTCCAAACCGAGCCATATCGAGATAGATCGCTGGTATGATCTCAAGGTCACTGTCAGCGGCAAAAATGTGAAATGCTGGCTCGATGGCGTATTGATTCACGATGTTGATTTTGATGTGAACACCAAGGTCACGAGCCTTTACTCCGTCGCCGCGACGGATGAAAAAACCGGTGATCTCATCGTGAAAGTTGTGAACGCCAATACTCAGTCGCTCGAAACAGAAATCACTTTGAACGGCGCAAAGGTGACGGGGCAAGGGACAGTCACCGTGCTGACCTCTGAAGGCGGCAGAGATGAAAACACTTTGGCTGAACCGACGAAAGTTTCGCCCAAGACCGAAACGGTGAATTTCAGCGGCACGGATCTGAAACGTTCATTCCCCGGAAATTCGCTGACGGTGCTGCGGCTCCAGACGCAAAAGTAATCAACCGACTTCGTCTGGTGGTAACGGCAGTGGCAGGCTGTCTGAATCAGGCGTATTGTTGGCCCATGAAAATCACCCTGAACATCGTCCAACGGTTGCATTTTCGCCTCGTGGCGGTGACGAGTGCGATGCTGTTTGCCGTCGGATTGTCCAGCGCCGCGCTCACGCACCGCTGGAGTTTCAGCGAGGCGAGCGGGACAAACTTGATTGATTCCGTCGGCGCGGCGAATGGCTGGGTGGTGGTGAACGGCACCACGGATTATTCACGCGGCGCAGGATTTGTGCGGTTGGCGGGCGGCGCGTGGGCCACGGCGGATTTCATGCAGATGCCGTCGAACATGGTTCACAGCCTGACGAATGTGACGATGGAAATTTGGGCGTCGCCGCGCTCGGCGCAAAATTGGTCGCGCATTTTTGATTTCGGCCCCGGCAACGGCACGGTGCAGGCGAATGATTTTTATCTCTCCTTCTGCATCGGCACATCCTTGAACCAGCAGCGCATGGAACACGACCCGGCTCCGGCGTGGCGCGTGGACACGGGGTTGGCGACGACGGCGAACACGCAATATCACTACGTCGTGACGTGGAGCAAAACCGGCGGGCCGGGTGGTGGCGGACTTGCCGCGTGGTATCGCGATGGTGTGCTTGCAGGCAGCACCGACACCGGCGCACGTTCCGTCACGAACGTCAACGACACAGTGATGTGGCTGGGGCGTTCGCAGTTCACCGGCGATAACATTGCTAACGCAGATTACAACGAAGTCCGCATTTATTCGCACGCACTCGGCACAAACGAAATTAATTTCAGTCGTGCGAACGGCCCGGACAATTTCATCGCGCCGCCAAATCAGGCTTCTGCGTTCACGATGAACACCAATGCGAAAACGTTCACGCTCGCGTGGACGCCGGGCGCGGGCAGCGCGGGCAGCGTGGTCGTGATGTCTGCGGGCGGGGCGACTTCGATGCAGCCGAACTACGCGACGAACTACTCGGGCAGTAATGTTTTCGGCAGCGGACAAAATCTCGGCGGCAGCAACTACGTCGTATTCGCGGGTGCGGGCAGCAGTGTCATTGTCACAAATCTTATTCCCGGCGTGCAGTATTTCGCCGCCGTGTATTCCTACTCCGGCAGCGGCACGAATACGGTCTATAATCTTGCCGACGCAGCGCTGGCGAGCCAGTTCGCCTTCGGCGCGGTGCAGTCGGTTTCGCTGCAATTCACTTCGCAGCTTCCGCTCGGCAGTTCTGCGCAGTGCGTGGTGCTGGCGAATTACGGCGGCGGCGTGTTCGTGGATGTGAGCGGCGCGGCGACGTATTCCGCCAGCAATACCAACGTCGTCAGCGTCGCAGCTGGCGGCGCGGTGCAATCGGTGAATTTGGGTTCTTCGTTCGTGATCGCCACGTTCCAAAGTTTTTCCGCGAGCAACACCGTGACGGTGGTGAATCCGCTGACGAACAATTTGCGCCATCGTTATCCCTTCACCACGGACGCAAATGATGTGGTTGGCACGGCTCACGGCGCGTTGTTGGGCGGCGCGAGCATCGCGAACAACCAACTCGTGTTGGACGGTGCGAGCGGTTATGTGAACCTGCCCGCCGGGCTGATGGCCGCGAATACCAATTTTACGATTGAGGCTTGGGTTTCAAATACGGTGTCGTCGGGCTGGGCGCGCATCATGGATTTCGGGAGCGGCGTGACGGTGAATATGTTTCTCACGCCGACGGCGGGCGGCGGGCCGCTGCGTTTTGCGATCACGCTGGGCGGCGGCGGTGGCGAACAACAGGTGAATGCCCCCGCCGCCTTGCCGATAAATGCGATGAAGCACGTCGTCGTCACGCTGAATGGCAGCGTGGGAATTCTGTATCTCGACGTCGTCGCGCAGGGAACGAACAGTGCGCTGACACTCAATCCGTCGAGCCTGGGCAGCACGACCCAGAATTATCTCGGCAAGTCGCAATACGCCGATCCGTATTTTGCCGGCACGATGGACGAGTTCCGTATCTACGACGCGCCGCTGCCGGCGAGTTTGGTGATGAGTAATTTTTTGAGTGGCCCCAACGCGCTGCCCATCGCGCCGCCAGCCACGGTGAACGATGCGATCACTTTGAACCCCGGCGCGAAGGCCTCGATTCCCGTGCTCGCGAATGACACCGGTGCCGCGCCCAATCCGGCGACGGTGGAAGTTGTCACGCCGCCGGTCAACGGCACGGCGGTGGCGAACACGAACGGAAAAATTCTCTACACGCACAACGGCAGTGCGACACTCTCCGACGCGTTCACTTACCGCGTGCAAAATTTTTCCGGCGTGACGTCCGCAGTGGCCACCGTTTCCCTCACCATCAATCCTTCGCTGCGCCTCGCGGCGCCAACGCTGGCGATGCCCTCGTCGCCGCCCGCGACCGGTTATCAAGTGGTGGACGCGTTCCCCGGTTTATTTTTTGAAGACGCGCTGGCCATCCACACACCGATTGGACGCACGAACCAAATTTTTGTCGTCGAGCGGCGCGGGCGAATTTCCTATGTGCCGGACATCAACGCCGCATCACCGCAACGGCTCGTGTTCCTCGACATAACCAGCCTGATGTCGTTCGATGACACCGCGCAAGGCGAACGCGGATTGCTCGGCCTCGCGTTCCATCCGGGCTTTGCGACGAACGGAATTTTCTTCGTGGATTACACCGCGCCCAACGGCGGAATTTATTTTGATCGTCTTGCGCGCTTCACCGCGAACCCGACGAACCTCACCGTCAACACGAACACGATGCAGATTTTGTGGGACGTGGCGGACGAGGATTTCAACCACAACGGCGGCGATCTGCATTTCGGGCCGGACGGCTATCTCTACATCGGCACGGGCGATGAAGGCAGCCAGTATAACTTCCGCCAGAACGCCCAGCGCATTGACAAGGATTTATATTCCTCGTTGCTCCGCATTGACGTGGATAAAAAACCCGGCAGCGTCGAGCCGAAGCTCTCCGCGAACACGACCACGATTTACACGAATGCCTCCGGCCTCGCGTATTATTCCATCCCGCCGAACAATCCATTTGTGAACGCGACAAATTATCTCGGCTCGCGCACGAACGTGGACGGCACGTTGCTCAACACGAACACGCTCCGCATGGAAATTTTTGCGACGGGCTTCCGCCACATCTGGCGTTTCTCCATTGATACCAATGGCGAAGTCTGGGTCGGCGATGTCGGCCAAGACTGGTATGAAGAAGTGGACATCGCCACGAACGGCATGAACTACGGCTGGTCGTATTTCGAGGCGCTGACCCCGGCCATTTCGCTCTATCCGGCGCAGACTACGCTCCTCACGAATCCGCCGCCGAGTTTCACGAACAGCCCGCCGCTCTGGTTTTATCCGCACACGGCGCGGGCCGGCGATGCGCAATACAAAGGCAATTCCATTTCCGGTGGCGTGGTTTATCACGGTGGAAAAATTCCTGAACTTAACGGTTACTACCTCGTCGCCGATTTTGAATCCGGCAACATCTGGTCGTTGCGCCGCACGAATAATTTGGTGCTCACCAATCGCATCGCCGGAAAAATCGGAGTGGCCGCATTCGGCCTCGACCCCGGCAACGGCGACGTGCTGCTCGCAAACTATCTCGACAACCAGATTCAGCGCCTCGTGAAAGTGGATGCCAGCGGCTCCACCTTCCCGCAGAAATTGAGCGACACCGGCGCGTTCGCTGATCTTGCCACGCTCGCACCGAATCCGGGTTTCGTGAACTACGATCCCATCGTGGCGTTCTGGTCCGACAACGCCCTCAAGCGCCGCTGGTTTTCCATCCCTGATTTGACGAATCAATTCACGCACGCCGAGACGGATAACTGGACGCTACCCGTCGGCGCGGTGTGGGTGAAACATTTTGATTTTGAAACGATTGTCGGCAATCCCGCCTCCCGCAAACGTCTGGAGACGCGCTTCATCGTTCGCAACACCAACGGCATTTACGGCGTGAGCTACGCGTGGAACGCCAATGGCGACGAGGCGTTTCTCGTTCCCGATGGCGGCACGAATTTCAGTCTCACCCTCACGAACGGCGCAAATGTTTTCACGCAGCAGTGGGGAATTCCGTCGCGCAGCGAATGTCTCGCGTGCCACGTTCCCGCCGCCGGCCACGCGTTGAGTTTCAACACGCGCGAATTAAATCAAACCGCCACGATCAATGGCGTCACGGGCAACCAACTTTCGTCGTTGAGTGCGGCGGGATATTTTTCCAATCCAATTTCATCGCCGCAATTTCTGCCCGCCTTCGCCGCTGCGACGAACACCAATTTCAGTTTGGAATATCGCGTCCGCAGTTATCTCGCGGTGAATTGTGTCCAATGCCATCAGCCCGCCGGGGCCGGCCCCAGCACTTGGGACTCGCGTCCGTGGCTCACGCTCGATCAAACGTCGCTCATCAACGGCACGCCCTACAACAACGGCGCGAACCCGGCGAACAAGCTCATCATTCCCGGCGACACCGCGCACTCAATTTTGCTGCAACGCATTCGCGGCAACGGTTTCAGCCGGATGCCGCCGCTCGCGACTTCGGTGATTGATACGGGCGCGACGAATCTGTTGAACGAGTGGATCACCACCACGCTCACCAACCGCCAGAGCTTCGCGCAATGGCAACTCGCGAACTTCGGTTCGACCAACGCCGCCAACGCGCTTGCGACCGCCGATCCCGATGGCGACGGCGCAAATAATTATTACGAATACCTTACGCAAACGTCGCCGCTCACGAACAATCCGCCGCCGTGGAAGGTGAGCATTAGTTTGGTGAACACAAATCTCGGCGTGAATTTTTTACGCCTCGCCAACCGCGCGTTCCTCGTCGAGGCCAGCACCAACTTCAGCAACTGGACGACGTGGGATGTGCCCGGCAATTCATTTTATTACGGCGCGTTCAGTCAAGCCGCGCAAGTCAGCGGCGTCTGGTCAGCAACCAACTCGCCGCAATTTTTCCGCGTGAAAATTTTCGAGCCATGAAGAAATTGTCCGTCCTCAAAATTATTTTGTCCGTGCTCGCTTTGATCGTCTTCAACGCGGCAGCCGAAACACCAATGCCGAAAGTCGCGCCCGTCGCCGAGCCGTTTGCCATGACGGACGTGCGCCTGCTCGATGGCCCGTTCCGCGACGCGATGCTGCGTAATGAAAAGTATCTGCTCGCGCTGGAGCCAGATCGTTTTCTGCAGACGTTCCGCGTGAACGTCGGCTTGCCGACGAGCGCGAAACCGTATGGCGGCTGGGAGGGGCCTACCGTGGAAATTCGCGGTCATGCGCTCGGCCATTATGTTTCCGCGCTTGCGTTGACCTATGCCAGCACTGGCGATGCGCGATTTAAGCAACGCGTGGATTACATCGTGGCCGAACTCGCGAAGTGTCAGGCGACTTCTCCGGCGGCGGGTTTCCACGAAGGCTATCTGTCTGCGTTTCCCGAGTCGTTCGTGGATCGCGTGGAACAACGGAAAGAGGTCTGGGTGCCGTGGTATACGCTGCACAAAATTATGGCGGGTCTGCTGGACGCGAACGAACATTGCAACAACGCGCAGGCGCTTGATGTGCTGGTGAAGATGGCCGACTGGGTGAAGTTCCGCGTGGATCGGCTTTCGCACGAACAGATGCAGCGTTCGCTCGACACAGAACACGGCGGCATGAACGAAGTGCTAGCGAATCTCTACGCCGTCACCGGCAACACAAATTATCTCGCGCTCTCGGCTGCGTTCAATCACGAGCGCGTGCTGGAGCCGCTCGCGCGCGGCGAGGATAAGTTGAACGGGCTGCACGCGAACACACAGATTCCAAAAGTGATTGGTGCGGTGCGGGAATACGAACTCACCGGCGATAAAAAATTTCTGACCACCGCCACAACGTTTTGGGATTCCGTCGCGCTGTGGCGCTCCTACGTCATCGGTGGCCACAGTGACCACGAACATTTTTTTTCGACGAACGAGTTCTCCAAACATTTGGGCACCGACACGACGGAGACGTGTAATACCTATAACATGCTCAAACTATCGCGTGAGCTGTTTGTGTTGCATCCCGATGCCGCGAAGATGGATTTTTACGAGCGCGGCCTCTATAACCACATCCTCGCGTCGCAAGACCCGGAGACGGGCATGTTTGTTTATCTGATGTCGCTCAAGCCGGGACATTTCAAAACTTACTCGACGCCGGAGGATTCTTTCTGGTGCTGCGTCGGCACGGGCATGGAGAACCATTCCAAATACGCGGACACGATTTATTTTCACGAAGAGGGTGAAACGCCTGCTTCTGACGGGCGAGTTAAAGATGCCCAGAAATCTAGGAAAAAAATTTGGTCGCGGATGACGCCGGAAGAACTGATGGGAAAAAATCTGACCAACACGCCAGCACTCCAGCAGGCTGCCGCCGCGCCGGGTCTTTACGTCAATCTCTTCATCGCGTCGGAACTCAACTGGGCTGAAATGGGCGTCACGCTCCGGCAGGAAACCAAATTCCCGGAAAGCGACACCAGCGTTCTGAAAATCAAAACCGCCAAACCGCAAAAATTCGCGCTCAAGATTCGTCATCCCGCGTGGGCGACCGATGGCTTGCGAATTTTCGTGAACGGCTTGGCAAATCAACTCGATATGCTTCCCGGAAGTTACGCCACGATTTTCCGCGAGTGGCGTGATGGCGATGAAGTGAAAATCCAGTTGCCGATGAAACTCCACGCGGAATTTCTCCCCGGCACGACCGACGAAGTCGCTGTGCTCTACGGCCCGATAGTTCTTGCCGGCGAACTCGGCACGAACGCGATGCCGTATCCGTTCGCCAAAGGTCAGACCGATTTCAGCGCGTTGCCTGCGCCGGCCGCACCCGTGTTCATTGGCAATGCGGCGACTTTGCTCGCGCACGTCAAACCGGTCGCTGGC
>JANYCI010000049.1 GCA_025360325.1 Limisphaerales bacterium
CAGACCGATTCCACGCGCGTCGCCACGATGCTGCTCGCGCACGACGGCAGCAACCGTTCCTTCGCCGACATCGGCGTGCCCGAAGGGCATCACGACCTCTCGCATCATCAGGACAATCCCGACAAGATCGAAAAAATCACCGAGATAGATTTGTGGTATGTGCAGCAGTTCGGAAAATTCCTCGAAAAAATGTCCGCGACAAAAGACGTGGATGGCCACTCGCTGCTGCACAATTCCATGATCGTCTATGGCGGCGGCAATGCGGACGGCAACCGCCACACGCATTCGAACCTGCCGATCCTGCTGGCGGGCGCGGGCGGCGGCACGGTGACGCCGGGCCGGTTCGTGAAGCACGGCGGCAAACCCGCGACGAATTTATTTTTAAGCATGGCCGACCGCATGGGCGTGAAAAACTTGGAACGGTTTGGGGATTCGACGGGGCGGTTGGGGAATATTTAAGAAATCTGTTAGATGACATCACGCGTATGGCACAGCGACAACATCTAAACGAGAAAGCTGGCGGTCTATTGCGTCGCAGGTTGCAGCCAATACAAACACTTGCCCTTTCAATCGTTGTCACCTTGTTTTGTGCTTGGACTTTTCTCGTCGTGATTCGCGGTTGGCCAAGAATTTGGGCGATGCCAACATTCTTACTTACCATTTTTGTTGCGCCATCTGTGCCAGTCGCTTGTTTTTATCAACTTCGTGAACACGGATTTGGCTGGCGTTTGCTTTTTGCATCTGTCCTGTCGTTAGCTGGTGTAACTTTACTTGGCTTATGTTTTTATTTTGTGATCCATGCCGAACACGCCGCATAAAATTATTCACCGCTCCGCTTCTGACGGAGCGCGGCTGTGTGCGCAGCACCAGCCGCAGCACGTTGAAAGCCCGTTGGTCTCGCGCAAATTTTTAACCGTCGAGTCTGGCGAGGCTGCTGCGGCTGGTCTGCGACACAGCCGCGCTCCGGGATTTTCTATGGTGGCCGGGCAAAGCGGCAGAGGGCTGCCGCAGTCCAAGACGCTTCGCGCGGCAGTGTGAACTGGTAGGGACAGCGCGCTGCGCTGTCACCGCCCGCAGCGGAGCGCAGGGCGGAACGAACGTGGTTGGACGAACATTTTTCGTGTGCGCAATTCCGTCGCCTGACGCTGCGCTCGGCGACGGGGACGGCGCAGCGCGCCATCCCTACCCATTTGAAACACGGACGCAAATATGAAAATTAAAATTCACATGAAACTAAAAAAATTATTCCTCACCGCGCTGCTCCTGCCGGGAACGTTGCTTGCCGCCGACGCGCCGCCAACCATTTCGCTCTGGCCAAACGGCGCGCCGGGGTTTGAAGCGCGCAAGGATATTCCCGAATCGGCCGCGAGTTATTGGGTGAAAAACATCAACAACCCGTCGCTCACCGTTTTTCTGCCGCCCAAGGAAAAGGCGAATGGTGCGGCGGTGATCATCTGTCCCGGCGGCGGTTTCCGCGAACTCGTCTTCGGCGCGGAGGGCGTCGAGCCGGCGAAGTATTTTAATAATCTCGGCGTCGCGGCCTTCGTCCTAAAATACCGTTTGTTCCGCGAAACGAATTCTCCTTACAACGCGGAAAACGCGCGCGAAGACGGCCTGCGTGCAATGCGCGTCGTTCGCAGCCGCGCGGGTGAATGGGGCGTGGACACGAACCGGATCGGACTCGTCGGCTATTCGGCGGGCGGCGAAGTGGTGTCGCTCGCGGCCTTCACCGAAAATGCTGGCGTCACAAATGCGCCCGATGCAATTGAGCAGGCGAGCGCGCGTCCGGATTTCATCGTAGAGATTTATCCCGGCCCGCTGGGCGTTCCCGCCGTGCTGCCGCCGAATCCGCCGCCCGCCTTCCTGCTCTGCGCGGACGACGACCGTTTTCATTCCATCGTGACGACCGGTCTGCTGGAAAAATATCGCGCGGCCAAAGTCCCGGCGGAATTGCATCTCTACGCGAAAGGCGGCCACGGCTTCAACCAAGGCCAGCGTTCCAAGCTCGCGAGCATCCACAACTGGCCGGATCGTCTCACCGACTGGCTGGGCGATAATAACATTCTTGATCCCGCGCTTCCGGCGAAGGGTGTGAAGTGATTTATTATTGCCGGTGAAAAATTGCGGCGGCGCGCTGTTTTTTTACGGCACTTGTTGGAGCCAGACGCGGATGTGCATGAACAGATTCGTCCGGCTAGGGAAGGGCATCAGCGCGCGAGCCTTCACAGTTTCGGTGAAGCCGTTGGCGTCGTTCGCGCGGAAAAATTCTTCGACAAAATTTGTTCCCGTATTCCAGTTCAATAAATCGGTGGAAACATAAACCCCATATTCGACATCGCGCGGCGGCAGGCGGCGGGTGTAGGTGAGTGTGAGATGTTGCTTATTGTCATTCGTGCTGGTCTCGAAACCCCAGAGGTAGGGCGGATTTGAGTCGAGCGATTTCGGGTCGCGGTTGAAGGCGTATTCGGAAAAATTTTTCACGGTGTCGTGATCAAAATCCGCCGCCGCGCCGGAGAGGTTTGGGAACGTCAATTCTTCCAGCGTGAATTTCTGAATACTCCACAAGCCGTATGGCGAATCGTGGATCGTGACGGTCGCGGGACTGCCGCCGACGGAGTAAGCGATATTCGTCTGCACGGTGACAATGACGGCTTCATCACCTTCGATGCGGTCGTCAAGCAGGGGAATCAATGGCAACGTGATCGTGTTGGAACCTTCAGCGAACACCACGGTGTTGGTGAGTTCGACGTAGTCCACGCGGTTGCTCGCGGTGCCGGAAATGAGGAGGAACGCGGTCATTTCATTCGTGTCACCGGTGCGCGTGAGCGTGAATTCGCCCGGCACGGGGCCGAGTTCATTTGCGTCGCCGATGCTGGTGGAAACACTCACCATCGTCGGTTCCAGCACGGTGATGGTCACGTCGTCAAAGCTGAATAACTCACCGTCATACGCGGTGAGACGAAAAATATAATCACCCGGCGTATCGAAAATAAATGTCTGCGTGAGGCTCGCGGGATTCGTGATGATGATGTTGCTGTTCGTGCCGAGATAGGTCCACCAGTTCGTGACGCTCGCGGGCGGATTCGGCAAACCGTCATCAGTCACAATGCCGGTGAGCGTCACAGGTATTCCCATTTGCACACTCACGTCCGTCCCGGCGGCCACGACCGGTGCATGGTTTGTCACCGGGCTATCGGCGAGCGCGAGAATTTCTTCTGCGCTCAACGCCACGTCAAACACGCGCACGTCATCCAGTGCGCCGCTCCACGAAGCGGGGCTGTCCCACGCGCCTTTGCCGGTGATGAACTGCGGGCAGTTCGTCAGCACGCCGGACGCCGAAACAAAACTGGCACCCGGCTGATCCAATGATCCGTTGACATACAGTTTAGGCGCGCTGCCATTGGTCCAAGTGAGCGCGACGTGCTGCCACTGGCCGGGCTTGAGCGCACTGCTCGCGCTCGCGCGATGCACCGTGCCGTGTGACGCGGGAATGGTTGCTTCGATGACATTCGTGAAATTGCCGCACGAGGCAAACGTGCGCGTGGTAAAGCTGAACGTGTCATTCGTGCTGACATCATCGGCGGTCACGAATCCTTGGCTCGCGTTGGTCAAAGGCGATTTGATCCACAGCGCGACGGTGAACGCGTTCAATCCGTTCAACGTGTTGGAGCCGGCGGACTGCCGCACGCAATCGTTCGTGCCGGAAAATTTCAATGCGCCCGCCACCGCGCCATTCGTGATCCACGCTGGCTGGCCGGAGAAAATTCCGTCGCGCCCGTTGCCGGAAGAATCGGTGACGTTCGTGCCGCTGCCCGCGTCGAGCGTCCAATGCAAAATGTTCGTCGCGCTCAAAACCGCGTCGCTCACAAAAACCAAAATGTCCGCGTGCCCTTGCAACTGGCCATCGTCCGCCGTGAGTCGCAAATGATAAATGCCGGTGTTGGTGAAAACCACGGTGGTGTTGTTCGTCGTGGGATCGCCGAACACCGCGCCCGCCGTGCCGTCGAGATTCGTCCACGTCAGCACATCGTTCGTATTGTCGTCAATGATCGTGGCGTTGAGGAAGATGCCGCCGTTCGTGCCGTTGATGAAGGTGACGTAATTTTTCGGACTGGTGATGAGCACGAATGGCGTTGCGTTCGACCCCGCATCCGCGATGGTCAGCACGGCGTTGCTGGGCACGAGAATCGTGTAAGCCGGATTGGGCAAAATCGTGGCGGTCACGGATTCATCGCCCTCAACCACCACTTCATTCGTCGGCGTGATGAATAGATCAATCGTGGTGACGCTGCATGAAAAATAAATGTTCGTGGCGAACGGCGGATAATCCACGCCGAACGTGGCCGCACCGCCGAACGCGAGGTGCGCGGTGAAATCATATTTCGGATCGCCGCCGCGCGTGACGCGGAAGACGCCGTTGGAGCCACTGCCCTCGAGCACGTTGGTCACCACGGCGGAAATTGTCAGCATCGGCATATCGTCGTCAATGATCACCGTGCCGTTCGTCGGCGTAGCGAGCGCGTAGGTCGCGTTCGTAAGCAGCGTGATGATCGCGGTGATGGGGCCTTTCACCACGCCGGTGTGCAGCGGAAAAATCGGCAGCGTCGTGGTGAGTTGCCCGGCGGGAATTAAAATTGAATTCGTGATGCGAACATAGTCGAGGCCGTTGCTCGCGGTGCCGCTCACGTTGTAAAAAATCGTGACGGGCGTGTTCGTGGTGCCGAAGCGCGAGAAGGTGAACTGGCCGGGATCAACTCCAAATTTCGAGGCGCGGAAATCGCTCGCATCTATCCACACGGACTGGTCGTTGTCCTGGATCGTCACCGTGGCGAACGCCGGATACGCCGTGCGATAGTTCGTGCCTTCCGTGAGCGAGACGATGACGGTCTCATCGCCTTCGATGAGCGTGTCATTGACCGGCACTACGGAGACAATCGCGCTTGTCTGCCCGATGAGAATCGTCACGCCATTGGTGATCGTGGTGTAATCGCCGCCGTTGTTTGCGGTGCCGCTGACGGAAAATAAAATCGTCAGCGCGTTCGTCGTTGGTCCGCCGCGCGTGAACAGAAATTCGCCATTGCCGCCGCCTTCGTAGGCGAACGGATGGTTCGTAGTCGTCACGGTGACGACCGGCAGATTATTCGTGTCGTTGTCGGCAATCGTCACGGTGGCGACGTTCGGAGAAATGATGTTGGCATTGGTAGCACTGGTCAAAGTCAATACGACGTTCTGCGAAAATTCCATCGTGTTGTCATCGCTCGGCACCACGGGCAGGTCCACGAACGCCGCGCCCGCTGGGATCGTGGCGGCATTTCCGAGCGGCGCGTAATCCGTCGGCGCGCTCGCGCTGCCGGTGATTTGAAAATTCACGAGCTGGCTCGCATTCGTCGAACCAACGCGCGCGATGCGGAAATTTCCCGCGACCAGACCGGTCTCGCTCGCGCTGGCCGCCGTCGCCGTCACGCTCACAGAACACGCATCGTCATCCAGGATCGTGTAGGTGTGGATTTTAATTCCATCGAGCGTGGCGTT
>JANYCI010000259.1 GCA_025360325.1 Limisphaerales bacterium
ATCGCAAGCCGCGCATGAGTGATTTGCGCGAGTCGGGTTCGATCGAGCAGGACGCAGATTTGGTCGGGTTGCTTTACAAGCCGGATTCTGGCGACGATGAAGACGGCGCGGCACCGGATGAGCACGCGGGATTGCCGGTGAGTCTGGTGATCGCCAAGCAGCGCAACGGCCCGACGGGCGATGTGAACCTGACGTTCCTAAAACCATACACAAGATTTGAAAGTGCGGCGCGGTTCAGTAATGACGACGTGCCGGGCAGTTAAAACATGAAATCCATCATCAAACCTCTGGGCGTTTCCCTAGCACTGGGCTGCGCGTTGACCTCGTTCGCGCAAAGCACCGGGCCGAAAATTGACCGCGTGGACGTGAAGTTCGTCGGGCCGGCCTCGGTCAGCGAACAGTTCATCCGTTCCAACATCAAGACGAAGGTGGGCGCGACTTACCAGATGGGTTTGACGCAGGACGACGTGCATTTGCTTTATGGCACGGGACAATTTTACAACATCCGCGTCTCGGTAGATCAGGCGGATGACGGCGGCGTGGTGCTGACGTATATCATCCAAGCGCGCCCGCGCATTTCGGACATCAAGATTGAAGGCAACAAGGAGTTGAGCAACTCGAAGCTGAAGAAAAAAGTTACCTCCAAAGTCGGCGATGCGCTGGATGAACAGAAAATTTTCTCCGATGTGCAGGAGATGAAGAAAATTTACGAGAAATACGGCTTGGCGGACACGCAGGTGAAATACGTCCTGAACATTGACGAGGCCACGGGCCACGGCGCGGTGACGTATCATGTGGAAGAGAGTCAGAAGGTAAAGATTACTGACGTGGAATTTCTCGGTGCGGAGGCGTTCGCACAAAAAAAACTTCGCAAGGAAGTGAAGACACGCAAGCGCTGGTCGCTTTCGTGGCTCACCGGCAGCGGCTATTACCACCAGGACGATTTTGACGGCGACCGTGACCGGCTGTCC
The DNA here is from genome assembly GCA_025360325.1 of Limisphaerales bacterium. Lineage (GTDB taxonomy): Bacteria > Verrucomicrobiota > Verrucomicrobiia > Limisphaerales > UBA11358 > UBA11358. The sequence goes on from JANYCI010000259.1 coordinate 972, forward strand.
GATTTCTACCACAAACACGGCTATCTGGATTTCGCGTTGAAAGAAGTGAAGCTTGATCACCCGGTCGCGAACAAGCTCGCGGTAAAATTTTATCTCGCAGAAGGCCGGCAGTATCACGTTGGCGAGATCAAATACACCGGGAATAAAATTTTTACCGATGCAGAAATCGTCAATGGCCTCAAGGCCGTGCATGCTTTCCAGCACCAAAAGGGCGCGCTCGGCGCGCACGGATTGCCGATGGATGCTGGCGATGTGTTCACGCCCGACGGCCTCGCGAAGAACACGGAATTGGTGCAGGATTTTTACGGCAGCAAAGGCTACATCGAAATCGCGCAGGGTCAGGCCTTGAAGGTGAAGCGCGTGCCGAATCTGGAACATGGCACGATGGACATCGAATACGACATGGACGAGAGCGTGAAGTCGGCGGTGCAACGCATTGACATCCACGGCAACCTCAAAACGAAAGACAAGGTCATCCGCCGCGAACTCGCGATTAACCCCGGCGACACGCTGGACATGGTGCGTGTGAAGATCAGCAAGCAGCGTCTCGAAGGCCTGCATTACTTCAGCAAGGTGGAAGCCACACCGGAGCCGACGGAGCCGCCCATCGCCGGCAAAAAAAATCTCATCATCAACGTCGAGGAGCAGAGCACTGGCAATTTCAGCGTCGGCGCGGGCATCAGCTCGGTGGACTCGCTCGTCGGTTTCGCGGAAGTGTCGCAGGGAAATTTTGATCTGTTTCATCCGCCATCCTTCACCGGTGGCGGCCAGAAAATTCGCTTGCGCGTGCAGGTCGGCACACGGCGGCAGGATTATGAATTGTCCTTCACCGAGCCGTGGTTTCTGGATCGCAAACTGACGCTCGGCGTGGATCTCTACCGCCACCAGTTGAACTTTGAAAGCCCGAATAGTTTGTTCGACGAAACGCGCACCGGCGGCAAGGTCGGCCTCACGCGCGCGCTCGGCAGCGACTTCCTCATCGGCAACGTCAATTACAACATTGAGGATGTGGGCATCTCGCTGAACCAAAATTCCACGAATGCCTTTGCCCCGCCCTACGGCATCCCGCCGTCCATCGCGAAGGAAAAAGGCGACCATCTGTTCCATCGCTTCGGCGGCTCACTGGCCTACGACACGCGCAACAGCGTGCAACTGCCCAACCACGGCCAGCGCTCGGAACTCACCGGTGAATTCGACACGGGCGACACGACGTTCTACAAAATGGAAGTGAATTCCGCGTGGTATTTTCCTGGATTTTTCAAGGGCCACGTCTTGGAAGCCATTGGCCGCGGCGGCGCGGCAGACGGGCTGGATGGCAACGGCGTGCCCTTCTACGACCGTTATTATTTGGGCGGAATGTATTCGTTGCGCGGCTTCAAATTCCGCAATGTTTCCCCGCGCGAGGGAGCCTTCACCGAACCGGTCGGCGGCAACAGCTACTGGTATGGCTCGCTCGAATACAGCGTGCCGATCATTGAGAAGGACAACGGCGTGAGCCTGCGCTTTGCGATGTTCTACGACATCGGCGCGGTGGGCGCGAAGTCCTACGATATCTCCAGTGCCTATCTTGACAACTGGGGCTTTGGCCTGCGCATGAACATCCCGCATCTCGGGCCGTTGCGTCTGGATTATGGCATCCCCATCACGACGGACAAATACAACGGCAGCTCCGGCCAGTTCCAATTCGGCGTCGGCTACACGCACGGCTTCTGATTGGTTTGAACAAAAAAACTATTTTGGTATCCAACGATAAAATTATTTTTACACCCATGAAAAAATTGTTGCTCGCATTTCTCACCGCCGCGCTGCTCGCGGCCACGACTATTTCCGCCCAGGCGCAATCCAAGGTCGCCTCTGTGAACATGGAAAAACTGTTCAACGGCTACTGGAAATACAAGCAGTCCACCACCATTTTGGACGACCGCACGGCCTCGCATCTCAAAGATTTGAAAGCCATGGCGGCAGATTTAGAAAAAGCGGAGACGGCTTACAAACAATTGTTGGAGCAAGCTAACGACCCATTGATCTCTGCGGACGAACGCACGAAACGCAAAAGTGCCGCCGCTGACAAATCCAAGGAAGTCAACAATCAGAAGGTCGCCATTGACCAATACCGCACGCAGGCCCAGACCAGCCTCACCGAACTCAAGTCACGGTTGAACAACAATCTTCTTTCCGAAATTCAAAAGGCCGTGGGCACCAAGGCCAAGGTGGGCGGCTACTCCGCCGTGCTCAATACTGCCGCGACTGAACTGGTGGTATATGCCGACCCAGCGAATGACATCACCGAAAGCGTTTTGAAAGAACTTAACGCCGGCGCACCGCCGGATTTGCTCAAGCCCGCTGGCAGCTTGCCGCCGACGTTGAAGCCAAATTCGCCGTGAGCAACCGAATAAACTGAAATTGCTGCTTGCCCCACCGGTTGCGGGCAGATATAGTTCGCGTCCTTTTTCGTAACAAAAGAATTTTTTATTTATGCGTCGTCCCAAAGGCATCAAGACCAAGAAAGCCGCTGCCAAGCGGTTCAAAATCACCGCCACCGGCAAAGTCCTGCGCTCACGCGCGGGCCGCCGCCATCTGGCTCAAACCAAAAACGCCAAGCGCCGCCGTCGCTTGGGCAAGGCCGCTGTCTTGGACAAAACGGATATGTATCGCATCACTCAAAGCATGCCGTTCAGCCATCGCGGCTGATTGACCAACCACTTTCTGACTTCATAAAAATTTATGCGTGTTACTAATTCTCCCGCTTCCCGCAAACGTCGTAAACGGATGTTGACGGCAGCCAAAGGCTTCCGCCTCAAACGCTCGAAACTTTACCGCTACGCGTCCGACGCCGTTGACCACGGCCGTCAATACGCCTACCGCGATCGCAAGACCAAGAAGCGCAATTACCGCTACCTCTGGCAGATTCGTATCAATGCCGCCGTGCGCGATCTCGGCATGACTTACAGCCGCTTCATCGAAGGCATCAAAGCCGCGAACTGCGCGCTTGACCGCAAGGTTCTCGCCGATCTCGCCGCGACCGACGCCGCCGCGTTTGCTGGCATCGTCACGCTCGCGCAAAACGCGTTGAAGACCAAAGCCGCCGCGCCGAAAGCTGCGCCGGTGGCCGCTGCCAAAAAAGTTGCCGCGCCCAAGGCGGCGAAAGCCGTCGCCGGTGCGGATGACCTCCAGAAAATTGAAGGCATCGGACCGAAGGTTGCCGAGTTGCTCCACGCTGGTGGCATCACCACGTTTGCCGGACTCGCGGGCACGCCGATGGCCAAGCTCAAGGAAATTCTCCACGCCGCTGGCTCCCGCTACGCGATGATGGACCCGGGCACCTGGCCGGAACAATCCGCACTCGCCGCCAAAGGCGACTGGGCCGCGCTCGAAAAACTCGAAGCTGAACTCAAGGGCGGACGCCGCGTTTAAGTTTGACTGAAAAAAATCTAGCGGGCGACTAGCAATGGTCGCCCGTTTTTCTTTGGCCGCAAAAAACCGCAGCGAGCGCAGAAAATTTCCGCATCATTTCTTTTGTGACTTTTGTGCCTTTTTGCGGCTAAACTTTTGGAAATAATTATGGCTGGATTCCTCGACGAAATTGAACCGCTCAAACAAACCGCGCTCGCGGAACTAAAAGCCGCGCC
>JANYCI010000321.1 GCA_025360325.1 Limisphaerales bacterium
CTGAATTGGTTGACGATGTAAAAATTAGTCCCGTTCACTGGTTGCAGAAACCAATCTTGATCGGGCAGGGCGTTGTAGTCTTCATCCACCAGCGCCGTGCCCGCGTTCGTCGTCAACTGCGCGCCCGCCAGGCACAAGCCCGTCGCGCGGTTGATCAGGCGATAGGTTCCGGTGTCGTAGTTCAACAGCACTTGATACTGCGCCGCCAAGTTCGTTGCACTGCTGGCTCCGGTCACCACCACGCCGTTGCTCTCCGCGATGACGGAAGCGGCGGCGGAGTTGCTCAAAAAATAATACGAGTCCGAGTAAGTATCGTAGCGCAGCGCGAACGGCGCATTGCTTGTCACACCGGTGCCGAGCGGATAACCACCATTGCTGTTCGCCGGAAAAATGCACAGCTCTTGCACTGCGCTAACACCAGCGTTGGTGAACACGAGTTGCACCCGCGTCGTCGTCACCGCCGTCGAGAAGGCAATCACCAGCGCCGGATTCGTGTTGCCCGTCACCGCGCCGCCGGGAATGTTCACCCACGCGCCCGCCGTCCAGTATTGCAAAACGAAATTCGTCAGCGGAGCAACACCCGTCATGCCGGAGTAAAGATGCGCGCTGCCGATTTTATTTGTGAACTGCAAATTGATCTGCAGCGCGTTACTGCCCACTAATGTCGTCCGCCACGCCGAAGCCGGACTTACCAAACCATCCGCCGCGAGCAACGGCCAGTTGCCGTAAGTGTTCGCCGTCGCGAACGCGGGTTGCTTGCGCGCGAGATCAACTAAAAAATCCGCGCCGAAAGGATAGCCGCCCGCGCCGTTCGGCGGATACAACGCGAACTGCCGGATGCGAATGGGGTTGTCCAACGAATCATACACGCGAAAGGAGGTGGCGGTGATCGGCGCGGTGAAGACGACGTTTCGTTCTACGTTCGCGTTGCCAGCTACGGTCGAGCCGGGGATCGTCACCCAGTTGCCATTGGTCAGGTATTGAAAATAAAAAATGGTCATCGGCGAAGCGTTCTTCAGGCCCATCGCGAGTTGCGCGCTGCCCACGGTCACTGGAAAGGGAAAGGTCACGCCGGCCCAGTGCGGCCCGCTGCTGTCGCTCGTCCAGCCGCTGTCGTCGCCCACAAAGCCATCCGCGATGTATGCCGCGCTCTGCGTCCCGTTCGTCGAGTCGGTGAAGACCGGCTGATACTTCGCAAGGTTCACGCGCGTCGCCGCGAAAGCGAACACGCCGTTGTCGCGCAAACTAATCGCGTTCAACTGCGCCGTCGAAGTGCTGGTGACGGTGAACGTCTGGTTCGTCGCATTCGCCACGAACGTGCCGGTGAGATACTGCCCCACGCCGCCCGCCGCATCAGTGCTGTTGTAATCCAGCGCGACCGTGTTGCCGCCGGGACTCGTGACACTTGCTGTGCGGTTGGAACCAGTGGTGCGCGCGTCATTGATCCAAATTTGCACCGAATAATTTCGCCCCGCCGTCAAGCCATTCAGCGTCACCGTTCCCGTGCCGGCTCCACCATACACGCCGCCGGAAAGCACATTGGTATAAGCGAGCGGCAACGCATTGAACGGCGCGCTGGCGACGCCAAACGTAGTGGCATCGTTACCGAAACCGGTGAAGCTGACATTGCCCCAAGTCTGTCCGCTCGGTTGCGCCGTGAAGGTGACGCCGTTGATCGTCTGATTCGCGCTCCCGCGAAAGTAGGCATACACCGCGTTGCCGTTGGTCGCGACATCCGCGCTGCTGCCGATGATCTGCGGCACGCCCCAACTGATCGTGGCCGCATGAACGGCCAGCCCGCGAAGCAAAAAAAACAACGCCAGCGTTGAGCAAAAAGCGCGATAGGGTTTCATGTATGTGGGCGGACGGACGGGTTTTATTTCTACTAAAAAATTTCTGGTCGTTGCTTGCAATTACATCATGGGTTCAAAGATTGCGTCCAAGTTCCGAGCTGGCGCGGCGACCTTTCACGGTGCCGGAAGGGGCGACCACGGGTTGCCAACCGGCGTGCAGCCGTTATACCAAACGACATTTTTAATATCTTGCAGCTTCCACAACGAAGCGTGGCCATCGGCAAAGGCCATGTTGATGGCTCCCTGGATCGTCGTCCCCGGTGTGGCGGTAGCGGCGGGTTTCAAGGGATGGCGGGCGATGCAAATCCGTCCCAGCCCTCCGTTACTCGTATCGCCCTTGGACAAATCCGTCGCCGGCATATTGGCGTGGGTGGGCCAGCAATCCGGCCAGACGCCATCCATGAAAACCGGCGTGCTGGCCGGCTGGGCGATGGCGTTTTCCTTTTTGAAAAATTGAGACTCGCTGGCCGCCAGCCCCGGCAACGCGCCCGTAAGATTCTGGTTATACGAGTAAAGCCAGCCATTGATGGTGTAGCTGCCCGCATTCAATGATTCATTGTTGGCAGTGCCCCAGCGCCACGCCGTCTTGGCGTCTCCCGCAGTCGTTCCCGCCGCATTTGTCGTGGCCGCTGACGGACACAAACGGATGGCCGCGACCTGCGATTGATAGGAGATCAGGGTCTGCATCCACAGGACGCTGATCGAATTATATTCAATCGCCCTGCCAAAATCCTGCTGATACATGACGTAAGCGAGATCCAACTGCTTGAGGTTGTTGATGCATTTGATCCCGTAAGCCCGCTGCTTGGCCGCAGCCAGCGCCGGCAGCAGCATCGCCGCGAGAATCGCGATGATGGCGATGACGACGAGCAACTCGATCAGGGTGAAACCCGGAGCGGCGGCGCACTTTGATTTTTTTTTGATCTGCAAAAATTTTTTCATAAAACAAGACTTGCGGCTGGCATCAGTTTGCTTCGCCGCCAGCTAAAAGCTCATCGGCTGTTGCATTTTTGGGAAACAGATTTATGCGACAATATGCCTTACTCGCATCCGTTTTCATCTCACGAGATTTCGGGATTGGGCCGCCGCTGGTAAACCACTTCCGGGCCACCCTTCGACTTTGCCAAAATTGGAGGCCGTCGCAGCAACCCATACTGCGACGGCCTCGCTTAACCCCAAACCCACACCAACAATTTTCCTCACGGATATGTTAGGCGATAGAACACCGTCGGTTTCGCGCTATCCACCGTGAGATTCGTGCTAGAAGCAGTTCCATCGGTCAGATAGACCCAGTTCGTCCGCAAGCCGACCAGCAAGTTGTTGGTCTGCACCTGCAACCGCCAGCCTTGGCCCGCCGGCCAGGAGAGCGACAGCGTGTTGCCGCTGATGCTGTTCGTCAACCGGGCCGGGCCGCTCGGTCCAACCACGGCCGAAACTACGCTCAACACGCCGTTCGTGAAGGTGAACAGATTGCCCGCGCCCGGATTGCCGGCGATGCTGGCAAAGTTGCCCGTGTTCGTCGCGCCCGCGCCGCTGAACAACTGGAAAGTCTGACCGACGGTGAACGTGCCGTTGGTAAGGATGTTCAACACGCCGCCATAAGTTATCGCCGCGCCAACTGCCACGCTGTTGCTGGCAACCGCCGTCGTGCCGTTGACCACAAAGGTATTGGTCGAACCCGCGAGCAACACTGCGTTGCCGTTCAGAGTCAACTTACCGATGTTACTGACGCCCGGCATAAGAATGCCGCCGGAATTGTTGGTCACCAAACCGCTGATGCTGCCGGTGCCGCCCAGCGTGGTGCCGCCATTGACGTTGACCGCGCCCGTGCCCGCGCCGCTGCCGGCAGGATTGTTGACCAACAACGTGCCGGCACTGATGATCGTGCCGCCACTGTAGGTGTTGGCGTTGGTCAGCGTGAGTGTGCCGACGCCCGTCTTGGTGAGTCCGCCGGTTCCATTCGCCACGAGCGCTGCGCCGACCACGATGCTGTTCGCACCCGAGTTAATGGTTGCGCCGCCGTCCTGAATGTTCGCCGTCAAGCCCGTGGCCGCGCTCAAGAAGTTATTCGTTGCGCCGGGCCGTGCTCCGAGAGTGCCGCCGTTGAAGTTGATGGTTTTGGTGCCGCCGTTGCCCGCTTGAATTTGTGCGACGTTGAGCGTGGCACCGTTTGCGAGCGACAGCGTGGAAACGCCGGTGTTGACCGTGTTGTCGCCGTTGGCGCCATCCATGAACAGCACGCCGTTATTAATCGTGTCCGAGCCGCCGCCGACCGTCACCACTCCGTTGGTTACGTTCAATGTTCCAGTGCAGGTGATGCCGACGAGGGTGTTAAAGACGCCGACTAACTTCATCCAGGTGCCGACGTTCATGTTGCCGCCGTTGATGAAGATGGCTCCCGATGAACTGGCGTTATTCGCGCCAATGTTCATATAACCATTGCCCGTGCCGGTGGAGGCATTGTTGAAGTTGACCGTGCTGCCGTTAATTCTCAAGGAATTGACCTTGGCGTTGATGCCGATGTAATTCATCGCGCTGCTGTTGTCGCCGCCCCAGGTCAACGAACCATTGGTGGTGTTGTTGAGACTGTTGATCGTCGCCGTCTGGTTGTTGAAATTGAATCCAACGATGAACCGGCGGTTGCTGATGAAGTTCGCATTGGGCGCAACATTGATTGTTCCCATGTAGTTATAGTCCTCGTTGGCATTCACCGCCGTCGTAGCCGCCGCGTTGCAGATGAGCGTTCCATTGGTCAGCGTCGTCGTCGAGCTGAACGGAAAGCTCACATAACTCGGCGAGGTCTGGGTGGTGCCGTTCAAGTCAATGGTTCCCGTCCCCGTGCTGTTGGTGACGTAGATGGTGCCGGAAGTTTGGAACGCGTTAGTTCCCGCTCCGGCGAATCTAACGATGGTTCCGTTTTGAATGACCCGGTTGCCGGTGGAGGTGTTCGTGCCATTCAACACCACTGTGCCGCCGCCCGTCAGAGCCAGCGTCGCGGTGCCGGAAAGATTGCTGACGCTCAAAGTCCGGTTGCTGGCCACCAACCAAACTTGATCGGCACCGAGCACAACCGGTGCGGTGATGGTCAAGGGCTGGGTTGCCTTGGACATATCAATGCCGTTGGTCAGCGTCAGCGTGTTCGCCCCGCCGGGTGCGATAGAGACTGGCCCGGTCGGATTTAGCAATTGCAACGTGCCAATATTGAAACTCGCATTCAACACCGTGGCCAGATTCGCCGTGGAGACAGCATTGAAGACCGCGTTGCTGCCGCCGCCGGGAATGTTGCCATTCGCCCAATTTCCACCAGTGTTCCACGAAGTGCTGACGGCACCGATCCACGCTGTTGGGGGAACCACTTGAATGGCGCCAATGCCAGTGATGCGTCCGCCCGAATTGGCGGCTTTGTAAATACCGCCGGTCTGGCCGACACCGTTGAGCACCAGATTGGCGACCACATTCGTCGCATCAAAGTCCAATTGCAAAAAGGCCCCGCCGCCGACCGTCACAGCTGTGACCGCGCTGTTGGCAAACGTGGGCTGGGCAACGACCAGCGTGCCGCTGCTGACCGTCACACTTCCAGTGAGGGCGTTGTTGGACACCGAAAGAGTGCCCGAACCAATTTTGGTCAAAGTGCCGCTGCCGCTCAAGCTGCCGGTATAAACAGTGGTGCTGTTATTATTACCAATCGAAACCGCGCCGCTGCCCAAGTTGAGATCGCGCGTGCCGGTCAGAGCGCCGATGACATGGTTAAGATTGTTCAAGGTCACCAGACCTGTATCCGCTGCGTTCATGTCCAGGGTGGCGTTCTGCACGGCATAGGCATTGTTTAAGCTCAAGTTTCCAAGATTATTGCCACTAACATTGGCAAAAGTCATTGAGCGGATAGTTCCGCTGAAGGTGTTGGAACCGGAAAGCGTGAGGGCGTTGAGGCCGTTTTGATTGATGTTGCCCGCGCCGCTGATGGAACCGCTGATGGTGTTGCCGCCGAAACAAGCCACCTGGCTGGAACAAGTCAGCGTGAAGCCATTGATGTTCAGCGGGCCGGACACATTCACGCCGGAAGACTGATTGTTGTTGAGCGCACCGGTCGCAAATTGAACGAAGCTGGAATCAGCCGTCAGAGTGATCGGCCCAGACCATGTCAGCGTGTTGTAGTTATTAAACTGGGCTTCGGATTCCAAGATGCCGCCGTTCAACGTGAGCGCATTAGTGACTGTGCCGCTACCAGGCGCGGCTTCGATGATTGCGCCCGCGTTCAAGGTCACTGCGCCGGTGCTGAAAGGATTGACGCTGTTATAGACATTCAATTTGCCGTTGCTGGTTCCGTTCACCACCGTGCCGCCGCTGTAAGTATTCGCGCCCTGCACGGTCAACCGCGAGTTCCCTCCGTCGCAGTAGTAAGTGATGCCGCCGGAACCGCTGATGACTCCCGACAGGAGATCGCCAGTCAGTGAAACATTGAAACCTTCGTTCGGGCCGTTGCCGCCGGTGTTGGTAATTGAAGTGCCGCTGGAGCCGAAGTTAATCGGACCAGACAGCGTCACTCCGCCAGCGCCACTATCACCGGACATCTGCAACCCGTTGGCGAGAGTGATCGGTCCAGACCAGTTTTGGACGTTGAGGTTGCCCCCGCCAACCCGTAGGTAGCAGGAGTCCAAAGAGAGGACGTTCGTGAAGGTGCTGTTACCAGCATAAGTATTGCCGCCCGCCTTGATCGTCACCGGCCCAGTGCCATACTTCGCCGTCGCGGCGGGAAAATAAATGAACGCGCCGGACTCGACGATGGTTCCGCCGCTGTAGGTGTTGCTGGAGGAGTTCAATGTCAGGCGTCCGGCCAGCGCATCGAGGGTGAGCGCGCCGCCGCCGGTATTTTGAACCGTGCCGTTGAAAGCGCTGGTGTCGCCGTTGCCGCCGAGGGCGAGGGTGATGGGCGTCGCGCTGGAGTTGTCAACCACCGCGTTGGTGTCGCCGCTCAAGCCATTCATCGCCTGGGCATTTCCGTTCAATTCCAGCTTGCTGCCGTTCACGGTGAGGTCGCAGGTGGCGGCGTTGTTCGTCAGCGCGTCGAGCACATGAGCCGCGCCCATCAGCAGTGTGCCGCCGCCGCTCACGGTCACGTTGCCGCCGCTGACGGATGAAACCGCGCCGCTGATTGTGAGCGTGCGTGAGTTGGTCAGGAGCCAGTTTTGCGTGGCATTGATGACCAGCGGCGAGGCGATGGTCAGGTTCCGACTGGCGGAGGAAAGGTTCAAGCCGCCGCCATAGGTCGTCAAACTGCCGGGACCGCTGATGGTCACTGCGCCGGACGGATTGATGACGCTCAATCCAAAAACAACTCCGCCAGCTCCGATATCATCCTGGGAAACATTCAGGTTGGCCGTGGAAAGATTGTTGAACAGGATTGAGTCTGCCGGATTCGGTTCGTTGCCGGGAATCCAGTTGCCACCATTGCTCCAGAGATTGTTGACCGCGCCCGTCCAAACAGCGGGCGTGGCAATGACCAAATTCAGATTGCCCGAGCCGTCCGTCACCAGTGAAGCGACACCGACGCCAGCATTGCCGGTGATGATCGGCGTTGGCAATGAGCCGGTCACGGAACCGATGTTGCCGGTGGTCGCCGCCGCGATGAGCGTGTAAGTGCCAGCCTGCAAAACCGCGCCCGGAATATTGATGTTGATCGTGTTGCCAGCGGAGAGCGTCAGCGTGCCGTTGGTCTGGATGAAACAGGGATTCACGCCATCGTAGGTCATCGAAATCGTGCCGGATGAGCAATCGCTCGTGCCGTTGATCACCACGTTGCTCGAAGTGCTGGCCAGGATTCCGCTGCCCAATGTAAATGTGCTGGCAGCGGCGGAAACATTGAATGTGGAGCCGCCGGCAAAACTAAAATTCGTGGCCGCCAAAGTTCCGCTGCCGCTCAACGCCAGTGTGCCGCCCGAACCCACGCTGATGTTCAAACTTGCCAGCGAACCGCCGCTGCCCACCAAGAAACGTCCGCCGCTGATGGTCGTGTTACCGGTATAGGTGGCCGCGCTGCCCAAAGACGCCGTGCCGCTGCCAGTCAAAGTAACTGCCGCCGTGCCGGAAACTCCGCCGTTCAAAGCCAGCGTGCTGGCACTGCCAGCGACATTCCACGTTTGGCTGGCACCGAGCGCCAGCGGGTCAGCGATGGTCAGGCTTTGCGCCGTGCCGACGAAGTTGATGCCGCTAAGGACATTCAGCGTGAGCGATGAGCCAGAGTTGATGGAAACTGCCGACGGCGCGTTGCTCAAAGACAAGCTGCCCAAGGTGTAACTTTGATCCGGCACGGTGGAAAGATTGGCGGTGGAAAGAGTGTTGAAAACGACGGATTGCCCCCCGATCGGAACGCCGCTGGGACTCCAGTTGCCGCCGGTTCCCCAAGACGTGCTGCTGCTGCCGAGCCAGATTTTGTTCGCCCCGCCCAGGTCGCGCACGCTGATGGCGCTGAGCTGAACGGAGCCGCTGGCCGACGGGAGCAACGTGAACCGATTGGTCGTGGCGTCCGCCACAAAAGTGCCGATGACATATTGCCCCGCGCTACCGACCGCGCTTAATGAATTGTAAAGAAGTTGAGCCGTGCTGGCGCTGGCGACCGTGTTGCTGACAGTTTCATAACGTCCGACGCCAGCAGAACGCGGATCATTCACCCAGATCTGCACCGCGTAAGCTTCGTTGACCGTCAAGCCACTCCAACGTCAAAGTTCCTGCCGTCGCCCCGCCATAAGCCGCGCCGACGAGTAAGTTGCTGTAAGTCGTGGACAGGCCATTGAACGGCGCGGAATTCACGGTAAAAGCCGTGGCGTTCAGCGTCGTAAAACCGGAGTTGAAAGTCACGTTGCCCCAGTTGGCGAAGCCAGTGCCGGCAGAGAAAGTCACTCCGTTCAGCGCCAGCGTGCCGCTCGCAAGCCCGCCCGAATAAGCATAAAGCGCCGAGCCGCTGGCGCTGACATCCGTGTTGCCGCTGATGCTGGTCGGTGCGCCCCAAGTGATGACGGCCGCCGAAGCCGGAGTGGCTTGAGCCAGCGTCAGCAGCACTGCCGCCGAAACGGCGAGGCGTCCCGCGAATTTTTTTACCAAGCCCAAACCGCAGTTCGCGGCGGGGCGATTTTGAGCGTTAATTTTCTTTAGCAGGTTTTTCATGGCTGGGAGGTTTGTTGGGCTGGGGTCTGGTTAATCGGCGAAATGTTTTTGGAATTTAATTTCAAAGCAGTCATGCGTTCACGAAAGGCGGCACAGAAAAACCGTTCGCGGCTTTGGAATTTTCACTCATGGATTGCGATTAAAATAAACGCCGGAGCCAATCCGCGCTATCACGAGTTCTCGGTATATTGCATCGCGACGGAGAAAATTCACCCCGCAGTTTTTAGCCGAATCCATGCAGTTGAAAATTTGTTGGGTGGCCGCCGCGCACGACGTAGGACAGGCGTCGCGCCTGTCTCCATCTAAAATAGTTCACGCACCCGTTTGGGGATGGGAGCCAGACGGAGCGGAACCGCTCAAGCGGAACATTTTTCAAGTCAGAGACAGGCGCGACGCCTGTCCTACGACATGGTTGCGGTTTTGGCGGACTAAATAGAATCGTGGCCGTCGCATTTTTGGGGAATGTGTTTAAGAGCGTGTCCGAAAACGGAGCGCGGCTGTGTCGCAGACCAGCCGCAGCAGATGAAAACTCGGTAACGCCTCGAAATTTCGTGAGCCGCTGCGGCTGGTCGAGGACGACACAGCCGCGCTCCGGGATTTTCAGACACGCTGTAATCTGCTCACGGATTGAATTGCAGCCGGTAGTAGGCGCTCGGCTGCGGCGCGGGGTCGTCGGTGTATTGGAACACGCCGCCCGCCGGGGCGTTCGTCGTCCAGAGGGAAGTCCAGGTGACGAGGTTCGTCGAACGATAGACGCTGTAGCTGTAACCGGGAACGCCCGCGAATTGCAGCTCCGCCGTGCCGCCGGTCGTGTTCGCAATCTGGCTTTGGCCGAAGAGCGGCGTAGTATCAATCGCAATGTTCACGCTGGCGGAATTGGTTCCGCCCTGGCCGTCCGACACCGTGTAGGTGAACTGATCCGCGACCGAGTTCGTGTTGTAATACAAAACATAGCCGCCACCGACGAGGACGAGTGCGCTGTTCGTGCTGGCTCCCGCCGAAACCAAACTAACTGTGTCGCCATCCGCGTCGCTGGTGTTCGTGAGCAGGTTAGTCACGGCAATCTTGAAGGTGTTCAATGCCGCGTTGCGCGAGTAACTCGCACTGTTCGCGACTGGCGGATGATTCGTTACAACCTGTCCCAGCGTGTTCGTGAAACCGATGAAGTTAGCATCGCCAAGATAGGTTGCGGTAATGACGTTCGTGCCGCGCGCCAACGTGCTGATGCTGTCACTGACCGCCACGCCCGCCGCGATGGTGTTGGTGCTGAAGGGCGTCGCGCCGTTGAAGAACGTGACGGAACCAGCGGCGTTCGTTGGCGAAAGATTCGCGGTGAAACTAATTGAATCCAGATAGCCGGAAGGATTCGCGGAAGACGAGAGCGCCAAGCTGCTGCCAGCGGCAACCACAGTGAGCGTGCCGTCGTTGTAAGTGATATTGTAGTTAGTCAAGCCTGTGCCGATGGCCGCGCTGGGAACAATGCTGTAACTTCCCACCGTCGCGCTGGACGCTGCGCCAGCGCTGGTCAAGGTGACGCTGCCCACGCTGTCGCTGAATTGCAAACCGCTCGTGGAAAATTCCGTTCCCGCAAACGTCAGCGTCGCGCCATAGGTTTTGTTCGTGCTGTTGGCGGTGATGCCCAGCGCGGCGGGCGTGATCGTCAGATTCGCGCCGGTGTAGTTCAAAGTGTAGTTCGTGTTCAACGCCAGCGAGCCTTGGTTGATCGCGTAGCTGCCAATCGTCTCGCCCGCCGTGCGGCTCAACGCGCCGGTGAAACTGTCGCCGCCCACGAGCGCCGGGGTGTTGGTGTAGGTCAGCGCCGGATCGGACGCGCCATAAATTTTTGACTTCGCATCCGCCGTCACCGTGATCGCGAGCGGATTGATGACAAATGTTTGCGAGGCCGTCGCGCCAAAATAATTCGCGTCGCCTGCCACGGTGTTGGTGATGTAGTAAGTTCCCGCGTTGGTCGGCGCATTGGCGCTCGGTCCGTAGGCGAAGGAAACCCCGACGTAGTTAGTCGTGCGGCTGCCAGTCGAGCCGGAGAAATTCGGCGTCGCGCCGTGCGCCGCGCCATCATAAGTGAACGGCCCGGTGCTGGTGTAACTAATCACCGAGGTTCCGCCCACGGTAAGATATAATTCACCCCCAACGATGGAAAGCGAAGGCGACCCGGCACCCGGACCGCCCGTCACGGTGACGGAGCTTGGAACCGCACCTGCAACCAAGCCCGCGTTTCCGCCGGTGGCGCGAGAAATAATTTTGTAAGTGCCGGGCGTCAACGTCGCGCCGGTGTTGTTGACGCGGAAGACGGTTGCGGAAGAAATTGTCATCGCGCCGTTGGTGATGATGAAAGACGGATTCACGCCGTCATAAATCAGCGAGAGCGTTCCCGCGCTGCAATTATTGGTGCCGTTGATCACCGCGCCGACTGCGCTGTTGCTCAACGTCTGGCTGCTCAACACCTGCGCCAAGGTGAACGCGCTCGTCAGCCCGGAAACATCCAGCACCGCGTTGGCGGCGACGATGAGGTTTGCGCTGTTGGTGATGGAACCATTCACGCCCAACGCCAGCGTCCCGGCGCTCACCGTGGTGTTGCCGCTGTAAGTATTCGTTCCCAAAAGCGTGAAGCGTCCCGTGCCGGTGGAGTCATTCACGGTCAATCCGCCGTCAAGACCCGTTACCGCCGGATCGTGGATCAGCGCGCTGGAATTCGTCACGGCATAACCGGCGGCATCAAAAGTAAAGCCGTTGGTGCTGACGCGCATCGTCATTGCGCCGCTGGTGAAAGTGGCGTTGCCGAAAATTGCCTTGAGCGTGCCGCCGTTCAAATTGACGCTCACGGAACCGGCGGCTTGGTTATACAAGCTCCACAAAGAAAGCGTGCCGCCGTAAAGATTCACCGTGGAGATACCTGCTCCGAACCAAAGGACACCTTGGCCGTTGCCGCCGGTTCCCGCGTAGCTGCCCGCGCTGCCGACGGTTCCCACCGTGAGCGCGCCGCTATTCAAAGTGATTGTGCCTCGGGCCGTGCCGCTGCCGTTGGCGGCGGACAAGATTCGTCCTGGCACATTGAGGATGCCGCCGTTGACGATCATTGCGCCGTTGCCTGCCGCAACGTTGCCCAGCCGCAAGCTGCCATAGTTACCCGAAGTGCCGGCGCCCGTGCGCGAGTTGATGTTCAGCGTGCCGGATTGCAGCGTGAGCGTGGCCGCGGTGTTTTCGCCAATCTGCGGTGAGTTGGCATAACCATCGCCGTAGAAATTAGCCGCACCCGAACCCAGGCTAAAGGCCAGCGAGCCGCCGTTCGCGAGAAAGGTGGTGCCGGCCACCGCGCCGGTGTAAGGCCCCGTCACGCTCAATGTTCCCGCGCTGACGGTCGTGTTGCCAGTGTAAGTATTCGTTCCGCCGAGCGTCACCGTGCCGCCGCCCGCAACAGTCAACGCGGCGCTGCCGGAAACATTGCCGCTGACATTCAAGGCAACGCCATTGGTTACGGTCCAAGTCTGGGCGGCGCCCAGCACCACCGGCACGGTGATGGTCAAAGGCTGCGTGGCCACGGACATATTGATGCCATTGGTGATGGCTAACGTGTTCGCGCCGCCGATTGAAATCGCGCCGGTCGGGTTGGTTATGATGAGGCTGAAAATATTAAAGTTAGAATTCAGCACGGTTGACAAATTCGCGATGGATAGGTTGCCGAACTGAATTGAATTGCCGGAACTCGGAACGACGCCGGAGACCCAGTTGCCCGCCGTGGTCCAGAGCGTGTCGCTCGCTCCGCTCCATTGCTGCGGGCCGGAGACGACGAGGTTCAAATTGCCCGCGCCGTCAATTTGCAAAGCCGCCGACGCGGTCGCCGGGATGCCATTGCCCGTCACTGTCACGGAACTTGGAACCGCGCCGGTCACTAAACCGGGATTGCCATTTGTCGCGCGGGAAATAATCCGGTAAGTGCCGGGGTTCAGCGCCGGGCTGGTGTTGTTGACGCGGAAAACGGTTGCGGAAGAAATGGTCATCGCGCCGTTGGTGATGATGAAGGCGGGATTCACGCCGTCATAAACCAGCGCGAGCGTTCCCGCGCTGCAATTATTTGTGCCGTTGATCACCGCGCCGACCGCGCTGTTGCTCAACGTCTGGCTGCTCAGCGCCTGCGCCAACGTGAACGCGCTCGTCAGCCCGGAAACATCCAGCACCGCGTTGGCGGCGACGATGAGGTTTGCGCTGTTCGTGGTGGAGTTGCCGCCGCTCAATGCCAGCGTGCCGGCGCTCACCGTGGTGTTGCCGCTGTAAGTATTCGTGCCGGAAAGCGTCAACGTGCCGCTGCCGATTTTCACGATGGAACCCGTGTTGGTCAGCGCGCCGCTAAAGTTGGTGCTGGCATTGTTGTTGCCGATGGAAATCGAACTGGCGCCCAAGTTCAGGTTGCGGGAACCCGTGAGTGCGCCGATGACAGCGTTCGTATTGTTAAAGTTAACTAAGCCCGCGTCCGCCGCGTTCATGTCCAGCGTGGCGTTTTGCAGAGCATAGATATTTTGCACGCTCAACGTCCCGCCGACCGAGCGGAAGGTTCCGCTAAGGAAGCACTGATTAAAGACTGTTTCGCGAACTTCACCTTGCAATTTGCAGGCGTTTCGCCACGTCTTTTCGTAGCTGGGCTATTAAATCAGTGCTTCCCTAAAGGTGTTCGATCCACTGATCACGAACGCGTTAATTAAATGCAGGATGGTTCCCGCCCCGCTGATGGAGCCACTGATGATGTTGCCGTTGAAACAAGCTACGGGGGAAGTATTCGTCAGCGTAAAGCCGTTCATGTTCAGCGAACCAGAAACCGTCACGCCGGAAGACTGATTGTTGTTGAGCGCACCTTGCCCATACTGAAGCAAGGTGGAATTCGCGGTCAGGGTAATCGGCCCGGCCCACGTCAGCGTGTTGTAGTTATTAAACTGGGATTCGGATTCCAACGTGCCGCCATTCAAGGTAAGCGCATTGGTGATCGTAGCGCTGCCGGGATACGCTTCGATAATCGCGCCCGCGTTTAAGGTCACTGTTCCGGTGCTAAAGGGGTAGTTAGTGGCGGTGCTGCCGCTGTAAACATTCAGTTTGCCACCGACTTGGCCACCTATCTGATTCACCACCGTATTGCCGCTGTAAGTGTTCGTGCCATACACCGTCAAACGCGAATTCCCGTTGTGCAAATAATAGGTAATATCGCCTGAACCGCTGATTGTTCCCGACAGGATATCACTATTCCCAAAATTATTTTGCGCCTGGCCATTACCATTCAGGTTGGTGACATAGATGCCACCCGTGCCGATGTCAATTGGACCGGATACTCTGTTCCCGGTGGTGGAGGTATCCCCGCTCATCGTGAAACCGTTCAATACAGTGACCGGCCCGGACCAGATTACCGAGGAGCCAGCGCCGCCAGCGCGCAAGTAACCCCCGTTCAAGGCCAGTGGATTCGTAATAGTCATGGTGACCACCGGATAGGCAGTCGCTCCAGAATTGACGGCAATCGTTCCCGTGCCCAAGACGGAACCGCTGGCAGGTAAAAGAAAGCCGCTGTTCATTGTGATGCCGCCGCTAAAGGTGTTGTTGGCATTGGTCAACGCCAGCGAGCCAGCCCCAACTTTAGTCAGCGAGCCAGTGTTGGTGATGACTCCGCCGAGGGTCAACGTCTGGCTGGTGCCCACGCCGACGATGGAATTGGCCGCGAGACTGATGTTGTTCGTCAACAAGACCGTGACGCTGTTGGACAACGTGCCGCCGTTCATGACCAATAATCCGTAGCCGAGCGTGTTGGTATTGTCCGCCTCCAAGGTGCCGGCACTGATGGTGGTGGCACCGCTGTAAACATTCGTGCCAGACAGGATGAGCGTGCCGGTGCCGGTCTTGGTAATAGCCAGTGTGTTTGCACTTCCGGGGCCGCCATCGGAGATAAGACCGTTGAACGTGCTCGTGGTGTTGTTCGCGCCGATGGTAAGCAGCGAGGCCGCCGTGCCGCTGTTCGTGATGCGCGCACCGCTCGCCGCCGTGACCGTCGTGCCATTGATCGTCTGGTTGAAACCGTAGAGATCGAGGTAAGTCAAATGGTTGGCATCCGCGCCGGTGAAGGCCAGGTTGCCCGCGCTCGCTCCGCTCGGAATCACGCCCGACGCGCCGAGCCGCAGAGTCGTGGCGCATAAAGTTTTTGCGGCGTTATAGTCGCGGTTGTATAGCGTCGTGTTGCCCGTGTAGTTGTTCGCCGGATTGGAAAGCACGAACAGTTCGCGGTTGCCGCTGGCGCCGCCGAGATTCATGCCGTAAAAATCAAGGCCGAACAAACCGGTGATCTGGCCGCTGATCGTATTGGTCGGCCCGCTGAAGAGCGACGAACCGATGCGCGAATTTCCCGACAGCGTGATCGTGCCCGACAACGTGGAGCCTTCGATGCGGACGGCTCCGCTGGTGCTGTTGAGCGCATCGCCTTCGGGATAGCCAAGGCTGGAAATATTGATTGGATTGCTGAACGTCTGGTTAGCCACGTTAAAAAAAATCTGGCCGGCGTTCGTCTGCACGATGGTCGTGGCGCCGCTGGACAAATTGCTCGGAGCCGTGGCGACAACGCGCCCGTTGGTGATCGTGGTGTTGCCGCTGTAAGTGTTCGCCGTGGAGGACAGCGTCAAATCGCTTTTTAGCGCACCACTCTTGATCAGCGCGCCCGACCCGGTGATCGCGCCGGCATATTCAAAAGTCGCCCCGCTGGCGATGAAGATAGCTCCGGCATAACTGCCGCTGCCCAACAACCCAGAACCAGCGACGGTCACGCTCCCCGCATTGATCGTCGTGATGCCCGTGTAAGTATTCGTGGCCGCGAGCGTCGTCGTGCCGGAGCCGAGT
>JANYCI010000038.1 GCA_025360325.1 Limisphaerales bacterium
ACGACGACCAACTGGCTGGTGCGCGGATCGGTGATGACTTTGCTGCGTTTGTCGGTCAGAGTGGACTGTGCCGCGTCGAGGATGTTCGAGACGCTGGCATATTTTAATTGGATGACGCGGGTGATGAGCAGCGGCGGTGCGAGCGGATCCTTAATGGTGATGCGGTCAATAGCTGTGTCGCGGTTGATGACAAGTTGCAAACCGTAGTTGTCCAGCAAGGCGAGCAACGCTTTTTGCGCCGGAATATTTTCCCAACGGATGGAGCTGATGGTCGGCTCGACTTTGATTTGTCCGGTGGCGTCTGGCAAGCCGTAGCCGATTTTTGGGTCGAGCAAATAATTGATGCCGGCTTTACGCGCCAGCTGTTCAATGGCCGTGGTGAGTGAGGCGTCGGCAAATTGAATCAGCGGAATGTCCGGTGGCGGCGGGGTGAGGGCGACGGCGTTCGTGGCTTCAACCGCTGGTGGCGCGGGGTCAACAGCGGCGGTGGAGATCACCACCGGGGCTGGCGTGTTGGTGTCGGCGGGCGCATTGGTTTGTGCGTTCGCGGCCAGCAGGCTGGCCAATAGGAGCAGGGAGACTTTGGTTTTCATGGCATTATTTGAGAGAGTGTTTTCAGGCAAAGTTTATTTAGGCAAGTTGATCGGCAGTTGGTGCATGGAACCGTTGCACTCGATGATGACGACGTTGGGCAGCACGTCCACGCACTTCAAATGAATCCGACCGCCGGGCGTTATCACGTTGCCCTCGTCGCCAGTGGTGAAGGTGTGGTTGTTAATGATCACAAAAGCCCCCTTGGAATCGCGGTAATAGCCTTTCACTACGAGCGCGCTGACGTCGGCCTTGTGGCTGTTGGGGGACTCGGCCATCACCGCTTGAAACACGCGGGTGGATTCTGGGTAAAAGGGATCACGGCCTTCGGAAAACTGCTTCGGTTGGGTGAAGGTCGAGCGCACGCGGACGGGGGCACTGGTGGCTGCCGGTTTGCCCGTATCGGCATTGGCAGTCATGGCGGCGGTCACGAGCAAGGGAGCTAAAATTTTTGAAAATTTATTTTTCACAGGCGGTCAGTTGTTTGGTTTCACCAGCGCGATGACGTCAAAATGAAACGCAAGGCGCTCGGGCGCGGTGGGGATCGCCGACGGATCTAGCCCCAAATTCACCAGTCTCATGTGCGGAAAGGTGTTCTCAAAATCGGCCACGAATTTTCCGAGGTCGTGATAATAGCCCGTGCCATTCAACGTCAGCTTCACCTGCCGGTAGGACATTCCGGGCAATAAATCCGCGTCGCCAGCGCTCGGCTGGCCCATGCTGGGAATCTCGAGACGATAGGCAGATTTGAAACGGCGGATGGTGTCGTAAGTCCACTGGTAAATGTCCCCGCTCGCGACATCGGCCTCGGCCAGCGTGAGCCGGTTGGAAACCGCTGCAAACGCCGCCGCCATTTCGGACGACTTTTTGATGGTCTCCTTCATTTCATCCAGTTGCTGCCGGCTTTTTTTGATTTTTTGGCCTAGGTCTTCAACTTGACGGTTTTCCGGGCTGATCAACAACATGAACACCATCGCGACCAGCGCGATCGTGCCAATGACCACCATGATCAACTTGTTTCGTTTTTCTGTAGTCAGACGGTTCATCGGGTTTTTTCGGGATAACGACATTCCAAGGTGAACTGCACAAAAAGTTTTCCATCCGCGCCGGTCTGTGGTGCGGAGGGCGAGCCAGCCAGGCGCACGCCGTTGGTTTCCAGCAGGGATTTGAAATACTCCAACTTCGCGAAGCTATCTTTGAAATGGTTGATTTGATCACCGGGATTGGCGCTATAATCCTTCGCGTCAATTGTCAGCAGGGTTTTTTCCGTCGTGCTGCTCGGCCCACGGCCAGCCTTGGTTACCACGCCTTCCTTGAGGCCAAACGTCTGATCCAGCCGAGTGCGGATAATGGCTACGTTGGGGACGTAAATTTGCTGCAATGCGTCCAGCAGCGGCCCCTGTAACAGCCGGGCGGAGTTTAACTTTTCCAGCTCATCTTCCCGTTTTTGACACGCGGCAATTTTTGATTTATTCAGATTCACGGCGGCAAAGTCATTCGTGTGCGTGGCGATTTCCGCATTAATCACGTTCAGCTTGTTTTCCGTCATCTTCAAAGTGGCGAACGACGCGCTGAACCAGACCAGCGAAATCACCACCAGCAGCGCACCGACAAAGGTCGCGAACTTGACTGGGTCCTTCCGGCGCATCTCTTCCTGCGCCTGCACCTCCGCCAGCAAATTTAGTTTGATGGGCATAATTAAAAAGCCGCCAGCCCGGTGCCGATGGCCACCGTCAACTGCGATCCAATATGTTCAATGTCCACCGCCTGCTGCCCCGGCAACGCCAGCTGCAGAAATCCGGTGGGGTTCCAATTTTTACATTCCGTCGTCAACTCCGAATGCAGCAACTGCTGCACGAGTTCCGAACGTCCCGAACCGCCGCTCAAATAAACCGCCGAGACCGGGCGGTCATGCTGATGCTCGAAAAAATCTAG
Source organism: Limisphaerales bacterium (assembly GCA_025360325.1). Classification (GTDB taxonomy): domain Bacteria; phylum Verrucomicrobiota; class Verrucomicrobiia; order Limisphaerales; family UBA11358; genus UBA11358. Next base: position 2,527 of record JANYCI010000038.1, read on the forward strand.
CGACGCGCGAATTTCGCGACCCAGCGGAATCACCTGCATTTGCAAGGCCGTTTCCACTTCGGGTGCCATGCCCACCTTGATGCCTTCGGCTTCTGCGTAACTAATGTTCATCGCGTCCGCCAAGCCAATCGTCAGGTGATCGCCACCGATGTTCACCAGCCGGTTCAACGTCAGCTCACCGCGATCCATCACGCAGACGGACGTTTGTTTGAAACCGATGTCCACCAACGCCACCGTTGCGGTCGCGTAAATTTCTGGCAGTGCTTGCTCAAACGAATTGATCGGCCCGATCATGCCGGGAATCAACGCCTCCAAAGTCAGACCCGCGAGGCTTGCGGCTTGGGCGTAATCTGCCACCAACTGCTGCTTCGCCGCCGTCACTAAAACTTTCAGTTTGGGACTCATCGCAGCCGGGCGGTCATTCTTTTTTTCATTCTCCGTGCGGACGCGCGGCGGGAGGATGTAACAATCGTAACTGTGATTTGGCAAATCCTGCTGTAGATAATTTTTGTGGTTCATCTTCAGCACCTGCCGCATCTCGTGCAGCGGAATCTGCGGAAAATCCACCAGCTTCACCAGCGCGTCATTCACGCCGACGGAGAGGGCGATGTATTTGGTGGTGTTGCCCAGCGCGGTCGCCACGGCGTGCAGATGTTCTGCGAGTTGCTCTACCGAAAGTTTTTTATCTGCGACCGGTGCGTCCAGCAAGGTGTAGCGCGTCAGTGCGATTGTGTCGCCCCGCCGCTCAAACAGCACCGCTTTAGTAGTCCGGCTGCCCAGATCTACCGCGATGATTTGGGAACGTTTTTTCCGTGTCGCCCCATTAAGAAATGGCAAAGTAAAAGCCATGCGCGTTTGTTTATACCGTGGTTGTTTTTGATAGCAAGCTACAATTCATGTTTCGACGAAAAAAGATTAGCAGTTGCCGCGCCAACCGGAAATTATTCCCGAAAACAGCGAAAAATGTCCAATAATGAGGCGAAATATCACTTGAAAGCCGTTGCGCGCTGTCTCGCCATGTCCAAAAAATTACCTACCACCGGCAATTTTTTCCCCTTCCACATCACCCCGATGCGCGCGGGTGGAAAATTTTTCAACGGGAGCGAACGCACACTCACCGGCAATTTATTTTTTGGCACCGTCACCGAAAGTCCGATCCCTAATCCGCTGGCCACATAGGTCTCGATCAAATCCACCGAGCTGGCTTCAATCGCCGGGAACCATTCCACGCCGAGTTCAGTGAGTTGGGCCTGAAATTTTTTTGTGAGCGTCTCATGCGCGGGTAGGCAGATTAACGGCTCGGTAATTTTATCGCGCGCCCACAGTTCCTCCGCGGATTTGATTTTGGAATTTTTTTCCACCAGCAGCACCATCGGCAGTTCCAACAAAACCTCGGATTGAAATCCGGCTGTCGGTTTTTCGTCCACGAGCGTGATGACCACATCCACCTCATCGCGAGCCAGCAATTCGCCGAGCCGAGCCGCGTAACCCTCGCGCAACGATACGCGCACGCCCGGAAATTTTTTCTGCACGCCCTTCAATAGCATCGGCACATGGTCGCGCAACACCACCGTCGAGGCCCCGATCCGCAGATGGCGCAATTGCCCGCCCTGCAATTCGTCCGCGATTTTTCCGAGGTTCGTAAAAAACGGTTCGATGAATTGAAATAATTTTTCGCCGGCCGGGGTGAGTTGAAACGGCCGGCGCTGAAACAACGTTGTGCCCAGAAATTCCTCAAGCTGCGCCACCTGTGCGCTCACCGCCGGTTGCTGGATGCCATAGGGAATGTTCCGCACCGCCGGCATGATGCCGCCGTGCTTTGCCACAAAGTAAAATAATTCGAGGTGGTGGACGTTCATGAGCCTGACGATACGGATTCAAGTTTTTTCCGCACGACAATTTTCCAAACCGACGCACTGGAAAAAAGCGCGTCTCAATTTCGGAGTTGGTGGGGCGAGCCGCTCACTCCACCGCATTGAGCCACTGCTAAAAAGTCGCCGGAAAATTTCAGCCACCCGCAAACACCGGACGAAAGTTTGCCGCCGTCAAAATTCGCGCCACCGCCTCGCGTTGGTCGCCCTGTATTTCAATCTGCCCGTCCTTCACCGTGCCACCGGAGCCGCACGCACGCTGCATCGCCTTCGCCAGTTGTTCCTTTTCTGGCAAGCCGATGCCCACAAAGTTTTTCACCACCGTCACCGTCTTGCCGCCGCGCCCCGCCTTCATCCGAAAGATGTCCACGCGCCCGCGATTTTTTTTTACCGGCTTGGTTTCAACTGGCGCGGCGAGAGTGGTTGGCGGGTTTGGGGCACTCGCTGGCAAACCTTCGCTGGATAAACTGGTGAACGGATTGTGGCCAAAACTTTGCCCGCCATCCGTTGGAATGCGATTGGAATTTCCCATGCGTCACGCGTTCAGAGTTCGCCGATGAACCAATCCTCTACGCGTTTGCGCGCCCACGGCGTCTTGCGCAAAAACGTGAGACTCGATTTCGTCGTCGGATTGAATTGAAAACAGCGCACGGGAATCCGCCGCGCCATCTCGTTCCAACCGTGCCGCTGGACGAGGTCGTTCACAATTTTTTCCAGCGTGACGCCGTGCAGCGGATCACGCGGATGGGCGATGGGTTCAGTCATACAAATTCGTCCGGTTTTTTTTGGCGTTGGGCTTTTGGTTTTTTCACCGTCGCGGCTTTGGCTTCGGCAGCCGCCCGTTCAAGATTCAAGGCGAGCAACTTTTCCAAAATTTGTTCGTCCGTCAGATCGGCGGGGAAGCCGTAGGCGGCGGCGACGGCGGCGTCCAGTTTTTTGTGCGCCAAGTCCAGCCATGCGGGACGCTCGTTGTAAAGTTTCGTCAGCGTGCGCGCTTTGAGTTTCGCGGCGCACTCGGCGTCGCGCGGTTCGAGGCGCGGATAACGCACCGTGCCGATTTGGTAGGGCGGGCAGTCCTCTGCCCGCCGCTGTTTGCCAACCGGCGCGTCCTGATTTCCCGACGGCGCGCACGGAGTGACGCGCCCTACCTCGCGGATTGTGCTTTGGTCAATGTAGCGTTGCCACGCGCCGCCGGTGCTGCCGGGGAATTCCAGAATTTTTTCCACCGTCCATTCCGGCGGATTGAGCCAGCGTTCGCGCAACTCGTTCAACTCTTTGGCGGCGGCGGCAATGTCTTCGCGCATTTCGGTCACGGATTTTTTCTCCGGTTTGCCGGTGCGATACGGCACCGGGTCTTCGCGCAGGACAATGTGCTGGTAATGTTTGGCCGCATCCAATTCCGCTTCGTAATTTTCCAACGGCGTTTCCAAATCGTCTGCAAATGGAAATGGAAAGGTTTCAAAGCACGTTGTCGGCGTGTAGCGCGGGCGCGTTTCCAGCCGCGTGCCTTGCTTCAATGACCAAACTGAATGGAAGCGCGATTGCAGGACGCCAAAAGAAAAATCATCTGCCCGCGCAAAAACAATCAATTGCTTGTCGGGCAAAATTTCTTTTGGCAACCAAGATGAAACCGTGTGCTTTGCAACTTCTGGCGTTGCGAAATACCTGTCCAACGTGACGAGCGCAGCGCGCATGGCAATTCGCGGCTCGCCGTGTCGCCACCAGTATTTGCGATACGCCTCGCGATTGTTTTTTTCGCGCTCTGGCTTTACGGCTTCCTGCACAAATTGGAACGGCTTTTCATAAAGCGCAGCCTGTTCAATTGTCATTTCCGCTCCGAAATCAATAATCCAGCCGTCACGCGGACGGCGGGTTAAATCCATGCCGTTCCAACTTGGCCGTAAAACATCGCTATTTGGCCGTCCATGTGAGTTTGGCAAGTTCAACCATTCGACCGCCTTGCCGATTGGAATATCAAATGCGCCGATTTTTTGTGAGCCTTGAAAGCTGACTCGAAAATTTGCAAGCAACGACTTCGCTTCTGTTGTGTCGGAATGGGCAGTCAAATTTGCGTTAATCTCGGCTACTTTTGCACCATCCAGCAAACGGCTACTTTCTTCGCCATTATCAAAACCAATCATGCTGACGTGAACATTTGCGCCAGCCAAAATCCAGTCGCGTGAACTTTCGGCAAAGAAAATGTCACCCGTCTTTTTGATTTGTTCCAAAACTTCGCGGTTTGCACCGCCACGAATTCCTTGCGTTGCCAGCAAGCCCGCGCGTTTGCATTTTCCGTTTTCAATTTGCTGGCGCGCTTTGTCAAACCAGTAGCAGCATAAGTCCGCCGCGCCCGGCACGCGGCTTTCGTAAATTTTCCAAAGCTCTTTTTGGTAGTGGCGTCCGAGTTCTTCCCAAAGTTTGCTGCCGCCCAAAAACGGCGGATTGCCGACGATGACATCCGCCGCCGGCCATTCGCGTTCGGTGTAAAATTTCAGCGCGTCGTCGCCCGCGTGTTCGCCCGCCTGCGCTTCTTTTAGAGTTCTGGCCTTGCTTTTGAAATGCGGCACGAGCAGGGCGTCTTCATTTTGAAAGCCGTCGAGATTTTGCAAGACGGGCGTGCGGTCGTTGTCAAACCCGTTGTCGCGCCGCCATTGCAGATAGCCGATCTGCACGGAAACCTGCGCCAGCTCGAACGCGTAGGGATTGATCTCAATGGCCAGCAACTGCGGCACGGTCACCTGCGGCTTGAATGAAAACCCAAGCTGCGTGGCGAATGTGATGACTTCTTTTTCCAGCCCCAAAAGCAGTTGCAGCGAGACGTAAAGAAAGTTGCCGCTGCCGCACGCGGGATCAAGCACGGTGACGGCGGCAAGTTTTTTCTGGAATGCGGAGAGCTGGTCGCGCGCCTGTGCGCGGGTAGGGTTGGCGCGCTGCGCCGACCCCGCGGGCGCTTTCCGGCTTTTGGCCAGCGGAATTTCCGAACCGCCCGCCGAAGACTGGGAAGCGCGGACGGGGACGGCGCAGCGCGCCGTCCCTACCATGAGCGGCGCGAGTTCGCCTTTGATCTTCGCCCATTCGCGGCGGAAGGGTTGCATCAAAACCGGTTCAACCAAGGTTTTGATGTCGGCTTCGCTGGTGTAATGCGCGCCAAGTTGCGAGCGTTGCTCCGGTTCAAGGGCGCGCTCGAAAAGCGTTCCCATGATGCTCGGCTCGATAAATTGCCAATCGGCTTCGCCCGCGTCGGCAAGTTTACGCAATTCATCTTCTGTGAGTTCAAAGACGCTGGCATCTTCAAACAGATGGCCGTTGAAATAACGAATCTTGTCTTTGCCAAACGTGCCGCCCGTCGCCATCACCGCAAACAGTTTTTCCAACGACTCGGCAAAATGTTTCGGATCGTCAATACCGCTCTTGGCAATTTCCGTGAAAAGATTTTTCGGCAAAAGTCCGGTGTCCTCGGCAAAGAAACAAAAAACGATGCGATTCAGAAACCGGGCGATGCGGAGATTTTTCTTTTGCGCGACGTTCACTTCCTTGCGGGATTTCGCGTCGGCCAATTCCACGCTCTCACGGCTTTGCAGCGACTTGGCAATTTCGGCGATTTGCGCCGCCAAGTCTTTGGTGACTTGCGCCGTTGTCCGCTGCGGTTTTAGAAATTCAGGATCGGAAAATAGCGCGCGAAGGATGCGAAGACTTTCCGGGCGGTCAATTTCCGCATTGGTGAACTCGTGAACTTCCTGCACCGTGCCGTTAAAATTGGTCTTGATGATGTAGCGGTCAAAATCACAGACCACGAGCAACGGCGGATTCAGCAACGATTCACGGTAGCGGAGCAATTGCTTGTAAGCTTCATCCAGATTTTTCTTTTTGCCTTTGTATTCCCACGCGAAGCAGCCCTTTTTCCAAACGTCCGCAAAGCCGCGCTCCGTCGGCTCGCTGGCGTCGGGCGTGTCCGTTTCAAAAAGTTCCGCGTCCTTGACCACGCGCTTTTGGAAACAGAAAAAATCCGCGCCGCTGGGATCGGCTTGAATGGGCGTCGGCTCGCCCAGCAACCGGCACAGGTCGTCGAAGTGACTTTGATAGGCGGAGGTTTCCTTGCCCTTGAAGTTCGACCATTTCTTTTTGAATTCAGCGGCGGTCATTTGAGCGTGGCAGATTTAGCGAATTTTTTCCTGCTCGACATGGCGCAAATCGTAAGCCGCAGAAGTTTTTAGGCAAGCGCGAAGCCTGCCTCCGTCGGCAAAATTTTCCCGCCCGCATTTTTCCAAATTTTTTTTATACAAATTTCGCCGCCGTGGTGTCTATCAGGTGAAAGTGGCGAATAATCAACACGACAATCAACATTGGTGCGAGGCGCTTTACGATGCGAAGGCCGCCGAACTGATTCTGTATGGCCGCGCGCTCGGCCTGGGCCACGGCGAGGCGGAGGACGTGTTGCAGGAAACGTTTATCGCGCTCATGCAGATGGATTTTCCGCCGGAGCAGCCGGGGCATTATTGCGTGCGAAGCTTCCGCAATCGCGCGCTGAATCATCGCCGTTCGCTGTGGCGGCGGCTCACGCGGGAATGGGAATCGCTCCGTTGGTTTGAAAAATCTACGGACGAAACCCCGGCGGAACGTGCGGCGATGCGTTGTCTCGCAGAACTGCCGGTGGAACAGCGCGAAGTCATCGTGCTGAAATTATGGCACGGCTGCACGTTCGAGGAGATTGGCGGGCTGCTAGAAATGTCGCCGAACACGGTGGCCGGACGTTATCGCTACGGCCTGCAAAAAATTAAAACCAAACTGGAAGGATTGAATTATGAACGAACCGAATTTGCCGGAGGAACAGATGCGTTTGTGGACACCGCGCCGTCCCTCGGCCTCGCGCAAGGCTAGGATTTTTTCCGCAGCCACAAATTTTTCCGCGTCGGCGGAGCAGATTTCCCACGCGCCGGCAAAAATATTCTGGGGCGCGCTGGCTCCAACGCTGGCGTGCGCGCTGTTGACGCTGTCCGTGTTCAACCACGGCGGCGACAGCCGTCCGGCCGCCTCCGCGCTGGCCTGGAATGGCAGCAACACGGTGTTGGACGCCTCACATTCGGCGCAGAACCATTGGGAGAGCGTCACTTTTGATTGGACAAACCACAGTGTTTTCCGGTCTAGTATGCGTTTTACACCGTCAACCAATTTGACCCAATAATTTTTGCACATGGAAAATCCCAAGAAGAACAATCAAAAAAACCCCAAGAGCGAAGCGCCAAAATCCGACATGAAGGCCAAGGCTCCGGTTGCGCCCGCCGAGCCGGTGAAAGTCGCGCCGATGTTTCGGCGCTGCGACTGGTTGGCGATGTTCATCGCCTTCGCCGCCGTGTGGGTCGTCTATCTGTTCACGCTCGCGCCAGAGCAAACGCTGGAAGATTCCGGCGAGCTTTGCACGGGTTCATTTTATGCGGGCATTCCGCATCCGCCGGGCTATCCGTTTTGGGCGGTGTATAGCTGGTTCTGGACCTTCATCATTCCGTTCGGCAACGTCGCTTGGCGCGTAGAAGTGGGGCAATCATTCGCATCGGCGATGGGTTGCGGTTTGCTGGCACTGATGGTTTCGCGCGGCGGCAGTATGTTGATCGAAGGCATTGAGGAGTTGAAAAAAGTTTCGCGCCAATGGGAAAATATCATTTGCGTGATGTCCGGCGTGGTGGCGGCGATGCTACTCGGCTACGGACATTTTCTATGGAAAGAATCCGTGGTCATCAACCGCATCTCGGTGTTCGGCGTGCCGTGGATGATGTTTGTGACGTGTCTGCTGATGCGCTGGATGTATGCGCCGCAGCAACGTCGCTATCTTTACGCGGCGATGTTTGTTTATGCCCTTTGCATCACCATTCACCAAAGTTTGATGTTGTGCGCGATGGGTGTGGAAATTTTGGTGACGCTAGTTTATCCGCGTTTGGGTCGCGATATGTTTTTCGGAAACAGCGTGCTTTACTTAATCATTTGCTATTTCAAAGCCAAGGGGACGGTGCCGGCGTTGAACGCGATGACGCACACGGAGACCAATCTGTTTCACATCGTCGGACTAGGCTCGCTCATCACCTGTGGTTGGCTGGCCATCAAGCACAATGCCCTCTTGAAGGAATGGAAATCCATTCTGATTATGATGGCCTGCGTGGTGTCGGCGTTGCTGGTTTATTTATACGAACCGATTTCCTGCATGACGTGTCCACCGATGCAATGGGGCTATCCGCGCACCGTCGAGGGCTTTTTCCACGCGTTGAGCCGCGGCCAATACGGCACGGGCGAAGGCACGGATGTTTTCAAAGATCCATCGCGCGTCTTTTTTCAGTTAAGCTATCTGCTGAAAGGTTTGTCTGAATCGTTCAGTTGGATTTACATCTTTATCGGTGCCTTACCGGTGCTGCTGCTGGCGAAAATGCACAAGCGCGAACGCGCTTGGATCCTTGGCGTCATCGCCATCTATCTGCATCTCTCGGTGCTGCTGGTGTTGGTGTTGAACGTCCAGCCTGACCGCTCCACCACGGAATTGAACAAGGTGTTCTTCACCGCCTCACACGCGTTTTTTGCGATCCTCATTGGCTACGGCATCACGATTCTCGCGGCCTACATCGCGACGAACTTTGAAAAAATTCGGAGCTGGTGTTTGATCGGCGGCGTGGTCGCGTTCCTGCTGGCGATGTATAATTTGGTGGATGATGCGGGGACACTTTATTTTGGTCCCGGCGGCGGCTTTGTGGCCGAACATACTTTTATTTTCGGGCTGCTGGTGATCGGATTTCTGGTTTTGTTAGGCGTCGTGTGGTTGAAAGTTTTTCGCTGGATTCAGACTTTGAACGATAGCACCTTTGAAAAGACTTATTTATTTGGCCTGCCAGCGGCGGTGCTGGTGTTTGTCCTCGCGCTGAAACATCGTTCGCCGGAAGCATTTCAGAACATTTATGTTTCCACGCGCGATTTCATGGTTGATTTCATCCATTCGCCCGGACAAATCATCCATAGCCAGTTACCGCATCATATCGGACTGGCCTTTGACCCGGATCAATACGGCCTGCCGGTGTTCTCCAATTTGATTCTCGTTTCGCTGCCTCTCATTTTTCTGGCGGCACTGGTCTACTACCGCAAGCGCGGCCCGGTATTGATTTTTCTCGCGCTGCTGGCCGTTACCCCGGTTTGCTCGGCGATGTTGCACTGGTATAAATGCGAGCAGCGCAACCACTGGTATGGCTACTGGTTCGGCCACGATATGTTCACACCGCCGTATCTCGGTGCAGACGGCAAATTGACTTACGACAACGTGAAGCGCACGGAGCTTCTGAAAGACCCGAAGAATGCCAAACTGATTTATCCGGAAATGGATCGCAACACGATCCTCTTTGGCGGCACGGACCCCGGACGTTTCTGCCCGACGTATTCTATTTTCTGTGACAGCTTCATCCCGGATCGTTGCAAGCCGGAGCAGGACCAAAAGTTTGACCGTCGCGACTGTTATCTCATCACGCAAAACGCGCTGGCCGACGGGACGTATCTGGATTATCTCCGTTCGCAATACAACCGTTCGCAGCAGCACGACCCGGCGTTTTTCAGCGAGCTGTCAAAATACCTTTTTGGCATCGTCGTCCACACTTGGCGGCTCACGACAGGCACGGCGATTGACAAAGGGATCACTGATGAAACGCCGCCCGATTATGCGCGCTACTTGCGGGAGCAGGAAGGCGAACATAACCAAATCGTGGCTGACCGAGGGCTTTACCATGTTGCCAACGTTGTTCTGACCAACGTTCTCGACAAGCCGTTCCTCGCGTGGGGTCGCCATGTGGAAACGCGCCGCCGCGCCGAGGGCGTTTATCCGCCGAACGAAATTTATATCCCGTCGCCGGGCGATTCGCAGGCCAGCTTTCAGGAATATGCCAACCGCAAGCGGTTGAACACGCAAGGTGGCCAGATTCAGATTTCCGGCCAAGAGGATGTGATGAACATCAACGGCCTGCTCTGTAAAGTCATCTTCGACCAGAACCCGACGAATTCTTTTTACATCGAAGAAAGTTTCCCGCTCGACTGGATGTATCCGTATGAAACGCCGCACGGCATCATCATGAAGATCAACCGCGAGCCGCTCGCCGAACTGTCGCAGGAAATCATGGATCGCGACCATAAATTCTGGAGCGATTATTCCTCACGCCTCTGCGGCAACTGGATCAACTACGACACCTCCGTGAAACAGATTTGCGATTTCGTGGAACGCACTTACATCCATAACAATTACAAAGGCTACATCGGTGCCCGTTCGTTTGTGCGGGATGACGATGCGCAAAAAGCATTTTCTAAACTCCGCAGTTCGCAGGCCGGGGTGTATCTGTGGCGTTGCTTCCCCCTTAGCCCGCAAAATCCCAAAGGCTGTCCTCCGGAGTATTTGCAAAAAACGCCAGCCAGTCAGGCCGCGCTCATCCGTGAAACCGACTTCGCGTTTAAGCAGGCGTTCGCCTTTTGTCCGTATAGCCCGGAGGCCGTCTATCGTTACATCAATTTTCTGCTCCCGCTCCGGCGCTTCGACGATGCCGTGCTTGTCGCCGAAACCTGCCAGAAGCTCGACCCCGAGAACGGGGCAATCATCGGTCTCGCCAACACCTTGCGGGGATATAGAAAAGAATTTTCCACGCAAGCCGCAGCTATGGGTCAGTTGGAGGCGGTCGAAAAAATGGCTCAGACCAATCCCGCCAACGTCCCCAATCTCGTCTTGCTTGGCCGAACCTATTTCGACCAAATGTTGCAGACCAACCGCGCCGTCGAGCTGTTTGACCTCGCGCTTTCCCGCCCGGAAATCGCGCCCAACGAGGCCGGTGCCATCGCGCAGTTTTTCGCGCAGATGGGTAACTACCCGAAATTGGAAACGGCGCTGCACAAGCTCGTCGAACTCTCACCTGACCAACCGGCGGCGCGCTACGACCTTGCCGCGTTGCAGGCGCTGCTGGGAAAAACTGAAGAGTCGTTCAAAAACCTCCAAGTCGCCCTTGAGCAAAACACCAGTCAGCGCGTAACCAATCCGACAATTGCCGATCTTCACGCGTCGCTGACTGGCGACCCTCGCTTCGAACGCGTCCGCCCGCTGCCGGAATTCCAGAAATTCCTCAAGCCGTAAATCGTAGCGCGGCTGTGTCGCAGACCAGCCGCAGCAGGAGTGAATGTTGCTGCGGCTGACGCTTCGCGCACAGCCGCGCTCCGTCGGCGATTCGGCACTTGCCCGCCTCGAATTCGGATTTGACGCTCCGCCGTTCGTTGCTAAAATGCGCGTTCAATTTCGGTAACATTTATCAAATAAAAAAACTATGGCAGTAAAAGTAGCTATCAACGGATTCGGCCGCATCGGCCGGATGGTCTTCCAGGCGCTCTGTGATCAGGGCTTGCTGGGCAAATCAATTGACGTCGTCGCCGTCGTGGATATGTCGCCGGATGCGGAATACTTCGCTTACCAGATGAAGTATGACTCCATCCACGGCAAGTTTAAGCACGCGGTCTCCACCGAAAAGAGCAGCCCCGCGCTCGAAGAAGCCGACATCCTCGTCGTCAACGGCCACAAGATCAAATGCATCGGTGCCGTGAAAGATTTGGCCACGCTCCCGTGGAAAGCGCTCGGCGTGGACATCGTCATTGAATCCACCGGCCTCTTCACCGACAGCGAAAAGGCAAAAGCCCACATCACTGCCGGCGCGAAAAAAGTCATCATCTCCGCGCCCGGCAAAGGCGACGTGAAGACGATTGTAATGGGCGTCAACGAAGGTGAATACGCACCCGCCACGCACCACATCATTTCCAATGCGAGCTGCACCACGAACTGCCTCGCGCCCCTCGTGCACGTGTTGATCAAAGACGGCTTCGGCATCGAAACCGGTTTGATGACCACGATTCACGCGATGACCGCCACGCAGAAAACTGTGGACGGCCCTTCCAAGAAAGATTGGCGCGGCGGCCGTGCGGCGAGCATCAACATCATTCCGAGCACCACTGGCGCGGCGAAAGCCGTCGGCGAAGTGTTGCCCGTCACCAAAGGCAAGCTCACCGGCATGGCCTTCCGCGTGCCGACCGCTGATGTCTCCGTGGTAGATCTCACTATCCGCACCACGCGCGACACGAGCATTGAAGAGATTGATGCCGCGTTGAAGAATGCCTCCCAGACCTATCTCAAAGGCATCCTCGGCGTGACCGATGAAGAATTAGTTTCCACCGACTTCATCCACGACAACCGCAGCTCGATCTATGACAGCCTTGCGACTTTGCAGAACAATTTGAAGGGCGAAAAACGTTTCTTCAAGATCGTGAGCTGGTATGACAACGAATGGGGTTACAGCAACCGCGTGGTTGACCTCGTGAAATATATCACGGCCAAGGGAATTTAATTCTCCCATAAAATTCAAAACGGCGACTCGCAAGGGTCGCCGTTTTTGTTTGGG
>JANYCI010000347.1 GCA_025360325.1 Limisphaerales bacterium
GCTGGCTGAAATGAAAACTCTCTGGTTCACGACGGCGCGCGCGGAGCGACGCGCCCTACCCAGCTTCAATTTTGCTACGCTGCCTGTGCCACTACCGCACGCATGAAACGCCTCGACCTCACCTCACCCTCACCCGCCGAAAACCTCGCGGCGGAAGAAGTTTTTCTCGACGCCGCCGAAAATGGCGACAGCGGTGAAATGCTTTTATTTTGGGAGCCGCGCGAAACGTTCGTCGTCGTCGGCTACGCGAATAAAATTTCCACGGAAGTGAACGTCGCCGCGTGCGAGAAAAAAAACGTGCCAATTTTCCGGCGCTGCACCGGCGGCGGCACAGTCGTGCAAATGCGCGGCGGCTTGAACTACAGTTTGATTCTGCGGATTGATGAATCCGGCGAGACGCGAAACATCACGAGCGCAAATCAATTCATCATGGAAAAAAATCGGGCGGCGATTGAGGGAGAAGTCAGAAGCCAGAAGTCAGAAGTCAGAATTTCCGTGCGCGGCCACACTGATTTGGCACTGACAATTCATAACTCGTCACTCATAACTCCAAAAAAGTTCGCCGGCAACTCGCAGCGCCGCCGGAAAAATTACCTGTTATTCCACGGCACGCTGCTGCTCGACTGCGATTTGGATCTTATCAGCGAACTGTTGTTGATGCCGTCGCTCGAACCAGATTATCGCGCGCACCGTCCGCACTCGGATTTCGTGACGAATCTAAATCTTCCCGCCGAAAAAATAAAATCCGCGCTCGCCGCCGCGTGGGGCGCGGATGAAAAACTTACTCATCCGCCATTGGAAAAAATCTACGCCCTCGCCCGCGAAAAATATTCCACGCGCGATTGGAACTTCAAATTCTGACAAAATAAATTTCCGCGACTTGAAGTTTAGCCTTTGACGTGCCGGACGTTTCCTGTTTATTTCCGGTCAACAAGGTTTGAAAAATTGCCGATGAATCCAAACACGCCCGCATTGTATCCACCCGGATTCCGCGCCCGACGCGGATTGAATTGGGCTTCCGTGGGCCTGATGTATACGAGCTTTTATCTTTGCCGCTATAATTTTTCCTACGCAAACAAAGCGATTTCCGACGAGTTTGGTTTCACCAAGTCCGACATCAGCACGATCCTGATGTTGAATTTTATCGCCTACGGTTGCGGCCAAATCCTCAACGGTTTGTTCACCGACCGCATCGGCGGCAAACGTGCGATGCTCATAGGCGCAGTCGGCACCGTCACAGTAAACATTCTTTTTGGCGCCGCGTCGTTCTGGGGAATGTTGTGGCTCTTCTCGCTGCTCTGGGGCTTGAACGGCTACTTGCAATCGTTCGGCTCACCGGGCTTCATCAAGATCAACAGCGCCTGGTTCAGCGAAAAACAACGCGGCACCTTCGCGGGCATTTTCGGTTTCATGATCAATCTCGGACGGTTGCTGGCGAATAAATTATTACCCGCGCTGCTCGCCGGTTTTACGTTCATCGGAATGTGGCACGTTCCGCCGCAACACTGGCGCTGGCTGTTTTGGATTCCCGCCATCGTCGCGAGCGTCGTTGCCATCGTGCTTGCCATCGTCGTGAAAGACACGCCGGAAGAATGTGGCTACAAAAATCTTTTTCCGGGTGAAGCGGATCACGCGGACATAGACATCCGCAGCAATCTCAAAACGGTTTTTCTGCACATCGCCAGCAACCACATCGTCTGGATCATGGCCGGGGCCTACGCCTGCACCGGCGCCGTGCGACAGAGCATTGACCAATGGTTCCCGCGCTATTTTCAAGAGGTGCATCACCTCGACATGACCGGCGCGAAATTTCAGTGGCTCGGATTTTTGATCCCCTTCGTCGCGTCCGCCGGCTCAATGTTGTCCGGCTGGATCTCCGACCGCTTCTTCAATTCCCGCCGCGCTCCCGTTGCCACCGGAATTTATACCATCGAAGTTTTTGTGATTCTGGCCGCATCGCAAGTTCACTCGGTGAACTGGGCGATTTTCTTTTTCGTGATGATTTCTTTCACCGTCAACTCCACGCACTCGCTGCTTGGCCCGGCGGCGGCGATGGACATCGGCGGACGCAAAATGGCTGCGTTCGCTTCCGGCTGCATTGATGCGTTTCAATACTTCGGCGCAGCCGCAGCGATCAAAGTCCTTGGCCTCCTGCTGGATCGTCCCGGTGGCTGGGGCTACTATTTTTATTACCTGATTCCCTTTGGCATCGTCGGCGGCATTTTGATGTATTCCATCTCCGACCGGCATAGCCTAAAAAAAGGCGCGACGCATTGAGCGCGGCGCTTTGCCCCTGAATTCACCGGTGGCAACCGGTTTGTCACACGAAAAACTTTGACCGCCACGCGCGGCTCTGTTTAGCTGCGCGCCGACGTGGGAAAAATTCCAGATTATTTTTATCCGATCACGGTGGCGCTCTGTCTCGCGGCGGTCATCGCCGTTTATTTTGCCAACAACCCGCTGAAGCACACGCGCTGGTTCATGACGCGCCGCTTCATCAACTGGTTCCCCCTCGGCCTCACTTACGCGTTTTTGTGTATGGGCCGATATAATCTCATCGTCGCGAAAGGCGCGCTCGGTTCACTCATGTCCAAGTCGGATTTGGGAATTATCTTCGCCGTCGGCACCTGGGTTTATGCGTGCAGCTTTCTCGTCAACGGCCCGCTCATTGATAAAAAAATTGGCGGCAAACGCGGGATGTTGATTTCTGCCGTCGGCGTTTCGCTATCAAATATCGCGCTAGGAATTCTGACGTGGCTGATCATCGCGCAGCATTGGAAAATAAATCTCGTCCTCTGGTTCTCGCTGCTCTACGCGGTCAATATGTATTTCCAGAGCTTCGGTTCCATGTCCATCATTAAGGTCAAAGCCTACTGGTTTCACGTCCGCGAACGCGGCGTCTTCGGCGCGATTTTTGGCACGCTCATTTCCGTCGGCGTCTATTTCGCGTTCGACTGGGGCAGCGCGATCATCAAACTGACCAAGACCAGTTCCACCGGTATCTTGCACGACACTTTTGTTTCCACCGCCAATCCGACTGACGCCACTTGGTCCATCTTTTACATCCCCGCGATCATTCTGATTTTCTGGGCGGTGATTGATGCGTGGCTCATCAAAGATTCGCCGGAAGAAGCCGGCTTTCCGCACCTCGACACCTGCGATGCGTCGTCGGGACAAATGCACATCGAATTTTCCGTGGCCGATCTGCTCAAACGGATTTTCACCAGCAAACTAATGATGTTAATTGCGTTTGCGGAATTGACCGGCGGCGTTTTTCGTTACGCGATGATGAACTGGTATTCCATTTTCGCCGCCGAAGTAAAACAGCCCGGCGCAGAATTTTTCACGCATCACTGGGGCTGGTTCACCTGCGTCTTCGGCATCGTCGGCGGCTTTGCGGGTGGCTTGATTTCCGACCGGATGTTTCAATCCCGACGCGGCCCGCCCACGGCACTGCTATGCGGATTTGTTTTGATCACGGCCACGGTCATGTCCTTTGTTTTATTCACGCAACCGAAACTCGTCGGCTGGTCGGCGGTGTTGATTGTCATGGCGTCCATCGGCGTCACGTCGCTCATGTCCGGCACGGCGGCGACGGATTTTGGCGGACGCAAAGCCACCGCCACCTCGATGGGCATCATCAATGGTTTCGCCTACGTCGGCAGCGGCGTGCAATCCATCTGCCTCGGATTTTTGATCGTGCACGAAGGTTGGCAATGGTGGCCGATTTTTGTGATTCCCTTCGCCGTCATCGGCCTGCTCTGCACAATAAAAATCTGGCACGACCTCCCGGAAGCTACGCGACGCTACAACAAGAGCCTTGAAGAAAAAGACCCGCCGCTGGTGCTTTGAATTTTTTCAGCGCGGCGACCGCGCGACCAGACTATTTTTTCTTCTTCTCAATGCACGCATACGCATTGTGATTGTGAATGCTCTCAAAATTTTCCGCCTCTACTTTATACCACGTCACCAGCTTATGTGCGTTCAGCCGCAACGCCACATTACGCACGAGGTCTTCCACGAAAACCGGATTCTCATACGCGCGCTCAGTCACAGCTTTTTCATCCTGCCGTTTGAGCAACGCGTAAAGTTCGGAACTCCCGGAAGCCTCGATCATCGCGATCACTTCCTCGATCCACACCACGTCTTTGGAGCGCAACGCCACGGTCACTTCGCCGCGCTGATTGTGCGCGCCGTAACGAGCAATCGCCTTGGAACACGGGCAAAGCGTGGTGACATTCACTTTCACCGTGAGCACGAAATCAATGTCCGCTCCGCACGCCGCCGCATCGAATCGCGCGACATAATCCATCAAACTTTCGCGGCGCGACACGGGTGATTTCTTGGACATGAAATACGGAAATTCAATTTCGAGATGCGACGTGGCGGAATTTAATTTCGCCTGCAACTCGCGCAATATGTCGGGAATATTTTCAACGTGGATGATGTTGCCGTGGGCGTTGAGCACCTCCACGAAGCGGCTCATGTGCGTGCCTTTGAATTCCTTCGGCAAATCCACAAACATCCCAATAGTGGCGACGGTGTTTTGCACAGTGCGAGCCAGGTCTTGCACCTGAATGGGAAAGCGCAGTCCGCGCACGCCGACCTTGTCAATGCGGAGTTCGCGCGTGTCGCGTTCACTTTGCTTATCGTCTAGTTTTAACGGGGGTTTCGTTTTGCCGGTTCGAGACATGGGCGCATTTTAGCATCGTTCGGAAATTTGGCAAAAACTGTTCGCTTGAAACCAACCTGAACTTTGCCAATCTTCAAAAATGAAAACCGTTCTTGCATTGCTATTTTTCCTGCTGCTGGCGTTGGCGGCGGGGGCGGAAACCATCCGCGTCGCCGCCTACAACGTGGAAAATTATCTCGATGCGCCGACCGAATCGCGCGCGCGCGTCAAGTCCGACGGCGCGAAGAAAAAAATCCGCGAGAGCATACGCGCCATCAATCCCGACGTGCTCGCGCTCGAAGAAATGGGCACGACCAACGCCCTGCTCGAACTGCGCGCTTCGCTCAAAGATGAAGGCTGCGATTTTCCATTCTGGGAACACGTCAGCGGATTTGACACGAACATCCACGTCGCCGTTTTGAGCAAGCTGCCCATCGTCGCGCGGCATCCGCATACGGAGGAAAATTTTCTGCTCGATGGCAAACGCTTTCGCGTGAGCCGAGGTTTTGCCGAAGTGGAAATTCAGGCGACCACGAATTTTAATTTCACCCTCATCGCCGCGCATTTGAAATCGCGGCGCCCCGTGCCGCAAGCGGATGAGGGCGAGTTGCGTTTGCAGGAAGCAAAAGTTTTGCGCGGCATCATTGATAAAAAATTAGCCAAAGACGCGAACGCGCGGCTCGTCGTGCTGGGCGACTTCAATGATTTGAAAAATTCCGAGCCGGTCAAAGCGCTCATCGGTCGCGGCAAAACCAAACTCACCGACACGCGCCCCGCCGAGCGCAACGGCGATAATGCGCCGAACGAAAATTCCCGCTACGAACCGCGTAACATCACTTGGACGCACTACTACGGCGTGGAGGACAGTTACAGCCGCATTGATTATATTCTCTTGAGCCACGCGCTGACCGCGCATTGGTTGAAGGCTGAAACGTATGTCCTCGCGATTCCCAACTGGAGCGTCGGATCGGATCACCGGCCCATCACGGCGGCGTTCAGTGTTGGGGGAAATTAGGGCGTGTTTTCAAACTAGCGCTCTCGCCACGAAGTTTCGGACTCCTTCTCCCCCTTGGGGGAGAAGGCTGAGATGAGGAGGGGCGGCGTGGCGATGATGGACTCGTGTTTGTTGTGGAGCAGAAGCCAGCCGTTGCCTCGCCAAAAAACTGGGCGCGTTTCTCCCTCTCCGCTGGGGAGAGGGCCGGGGTGAGGGGAAAGGCGACGCTCAACAAGTGAGGCCACGAAATTGATTCCGGCGCGGTAAACTTTAACTGTCCGTTAGTTTTGAAAATGCCAAGACATTTACCAAACACAGATTTCTCCCCTGCCCGCTTAAGTTTTTCCGCAACCCTGCCGATGAACACGGCAATGAAGTATGAACCGACCGGCCCGGTGCACGGAAAAATCCTGGTGATTGACGACAACCCCGTCATCCAGCGCGCCGTCTATCTGATGTTCCGCGACCGGGGCTACAAAATTTTGATGTCCGGCGACATCGCCGATGCGTTGAGCGTGGTGCGTTACGAACGTCCGAATTTAATTTTAATGGACATTAATTTTGCCGCTGAAAATTCGCTACCCGGAGCGGACGATGGATTTTCGGCCACCGAATGGTTGCATCAAATTCCCGACGCCGAAAAACTTCCCGTCGTCATCATCTCCAGCAGCGACCCGGAAGAAGTCGAGGCCCGCGCACTCGCCGCCGGGGCCGTGGGCGTTTTGCAAAAACCGTTCGACTCCGAAGAACTCTTTGCCCTCGTAAAAAAATACATCCCCACGCGCAGCCGTCGCCTCGCAGACAATCTCGGCGACGCGCTCAAGTTGGTCACAACGTGCTGAATCCAGTAACCGTGAATCGGCAAACCGAACGGCATTTTATCCGCAGATGGCGCAGATTTACGCAGATTATTTTTCCCCCATCTGCGTAAATCTGCGCCATCTGCGGA
>JANYCI010000353.1 GCA_025360325.1 Limisphaerales bacterium
ATGAATTCATCCATGCCCGCCAGCCCGCCAATGCGGCAATCTTGATGAACATCCATGCCGGCGTTGTAAAGGCACAGGGCAAACGGCGGCCATTCGGCCTCGGCGTGTTGCAGGCATTGCCAGACGGTTTTCAGATAGTGCCGGGCATCGGTCACGGTCTGCTGGCGGCAACGCGCACCGGGCGTGTAATCGTCGTAAGGCATCACGCTCACATCCACCTGCCAGAGCCGGGAATGGTGTTGAATCAGCGAGTGCGTGCCGCCGCCGCAATGTGCGTCCAAATCGAGAATCAAAACATGACCGCCGGTTTCTTCGGCCAGAATCATCGCCGCTAGCGCGAGTCCGTTCAGCGTGCAAAAGCCGTCGCCGCGTTCGCGTTTAGCATGGTGAAATCCGCTTGCCAGACAACCGGCCACACCATCGCGCAAAGCCGTTCGCGCCGCTGCCAACATTCCGCCGCAAGCACTCAACGCCATCGGCAGCACGCCGGCATCCCAAACAATTTTCGACGAACTGGCAAGTTCGGCGGGCTGGCCGGTTTTCAAGGCGCGCAGATAATTTTCGGAGTGAATCCGCCGGACATCGGTGAGCGTCGCTGATTTTGGTTTGGTCAAACGAACGCCGGAGATGGGTTCTTTTTCCAACGACGCGGCAACCCAAGCGGCTTTGCGCGTGGTGTCGAAAGCGTCCCGCGACAGAACAAATTTGTCACTGTAATAAACTGCGTGGTCAGCCATTACTGCGAAGGCTACCAAAGTCGAGCCTAAACTGTCAAATTGACCACCGGCGGAAAAGTGTTTGCGGCGCGGGTTGATTTTCCTTCACGACTTGATGTTGCGCCCGTTCGTCCGTGCCGCCGATAACTGTGCTTGCCGCTTCCCACATGACTTGTCTCGGTTTATGATTTTTTTGTGAACGTCACCCGCGAACAGCTCCTCGCGCCGCTGAAAAAAGTTTTCGGCTTCGATTCTTTCCGCCCGCTTCAGGAAGAAATCATCCGCGATACGCTTGCGGGCAAAGACGTTTTTGCTGTGCTGCCGACCGGCGGTGGCAAGTCACTTTGTTTCCAACTCCCCGCGCTTGTGCGGCCCGGCCTCACTGTCGTCGTCTCGCCGCTCATCGCGTTGATGAAAGACCAGGTGGACGCCCTGCAAGCCGCCGGGGTCGCCGCCACGTTTCTGAATTCATCGCTCGTGGCGGGCGCGTCCACCCCGCGTTTGCGCGGTCTGCACAACGGCGAATTCAAACTGCTCTATGTCGCGCCGGAACGCCTGATGCTCTCCGGCTTTCTCGAAGACCTGAAAAAGTGGAACGTGAATCTGTTCGCGATTGATGAGGCGCACTGCGTCAGTGAATGGGGTCATGATTTCCGCCCGGAGTATCGCCAGTTAAAAACTGTTCGCGACCAGTTTCCCAACGTGCCGTTTATGGCGCTCACCGCTACCGCCACGGAACGTGTCCGCGCGGACATCGTTAAACAACTTCAACTGCGCGAGTCCGATTGCTTCGTCGCGAGTTTTAATCGGCCTAATCTCACTTACCGCGTCGCCGCCAAATCCGGTTCGTATGAGCAGATTGTTTCCTTCATCCAAGCCCGCAAAGGTGAGAATGGAATCATTTATTGCCAGGCCCGCAAGACGACGGAAGACCTTGCCCGCAAACTTTCTGAAGACGGCATCAAGTCCCTGCCCTATCACGCCGGACTCACGCCCACGGAACGCAGCACGAATCAGGAAAAATTTCTGCGCGACGAAATCCGCGTCGTCTGCGCGACCATCGCGTTCGGCATGGGCATCAACAAACCGAACGTGCGCTTCGTCATTCACTACGACCTGCCGAAAAATATCGAGGGCTACTATCAGGAGACCGGCCGCGCAGGCCGCGACGGGTTGCCCAGCGAATGCCTGCTCATGTTCAGTGCCGGTGATCGCGTGAAACAGATGCGTTTCATTGACGAGAAACCGAATCCGCAGGAACGCGAAGTCGCCCGCGCGCAACTGGAGCAGATGATTCACTACGCGGAGATAGGCAGTTGCCGCCGCGAATTTTTGCTCGGTTATTTTGGGGAAACATTTTCCGTGAACGATGGTAGGGACGCGCTGCCGCGCGTCCTAGCTGACCAGCAGGTCAGCCCTACCGAAGCCGTTAATTGCGCCGGTTGCGATAACTGCCTGTCCCCGCGCGCCACGTTCGACGGCACCACTGCCGCGCAAAAGTTTCTCTCGTGCGTCTATCGCATCCGCGAGAAAAGCGGTTTTGGCGTGGGCGTGAATCACATCATCGAAGTCCTCACCGGTGCGGACACCGAGAAAGTCCGCAAATTCGGTCATCACGAACTGTCCACCTACAACATCGGCGGCGAACACACGCGCGCCGAGTGGGGCGCGATCGGGCGCGAACTTATCCGGCTAGGTTTTCTGTTTCAGAACACGGAAAAATTCAGCACCGTCGAAATCACCAACGCCGGACTCGCCGCGCTCAAATCTCGACAAAAAATTACGCTTACCAAACCCGTCGCGCCCACCGAGCCGCAGAAACATCGCGCGGGTGAAATCGCCTGTGACGAAGCGCTGTTTGAAACTCTCCGTGCGCTCCGCAAACAACTCGCCGACGAACGCAGCCTGCCGTCCTACATTATTTTTTCCGACGTGGCACTGCGTCAGATGGCGAGGTTTTATCCCACGAGCGACGCGGAGTTTTCTCGCATCAGCGGCGTGGGTGACAAAAAGCTGCGCGAGTTCGGCGAACAATTTCTCGGCGCGATTACCGAACATTTGCAGACCAACGCCCGCCAGATTTTTGCGGATGATTTTAGGAGTGGCTCCGGCGTCGCGCCGGTGCGAACCCGCTCCCAATTGAGCGACACCGCGCGCGAGACGCTGCATTTTTTCCAGCAAGGAAAAACCATTCCCGAAATCGCCAACATTCGCAGCCTCAAAGACGGCACGATTAGCAGCCATCTCGAAGAAGCGATTCTCGTCGGTGAAAACATTGACGTGGATTCACTCGTCAGTTCCGCCGCGCGCACGGAAATTGCCGCTGCGTTCCAGAAGCACGGCTTCGGCAATCTCGGCGGCGTGGTGGAATCGCTCGGTGGAAAATATGATTACGGCCAATGCCGCCTCGTCCGCGCTGCGCTGCAACGGAAGTAGCTTTTTTGAGACGTGGACAGAGGAGGTGCTGTTTGACAATGGTAAGTGGCGACCGGTGGACGCACAGCGTCTTGGACTTCCGCCTTCGCCAGACTTCGGCGAGACGAGAAAATTTCCAAAAATCATCAACCGCGAACTACACGAACCACGCGAAACATTTTCAGTGTTCGCGTAGTTCGTGTATTCCGCGGTTGAAAATTCGGACGCAAAGCGGCGTGGCGCTTCGCTTCCCGCCGCAGTCCAAGACCTCGCGGAGTCGTCCACGGCTTCTGGTTTTTGTGAGCACCAATTGTTGCCGCCTGTGCTGGGACTAAATCTTCCGTGTTTTTTTTCGGGGAAAATTGGTGGGCAATTGATTGCGACCCGCGCAACCTCGAATTCATGAAACGAGATAGACTGCAAAACCCGAGGTCTAACCACTGTTAGGCGGCAGATCACACTATGAGCATATTTTCCAATCCAACCGAATGTAGCCGATTGGACAGATTGGTTGTGACCTCACTGGGAGTTGTTACTTTAGTTTGCGCCTCGTTAGTGGCATTTATGTTTCTTGCCTCTTTTTTTGGACCGGAAAATCCAGGATATGGTCAGGTTGGAGGTATTATTATTTTCATGCTCACCCTCCCGGTCACATTATTTTGCACCTATTTTGCAGTGAGTATAGTTGGGCCTCGCCGTTCAAGGTTGGCTTGGGTTCCATTCTGTGTAGTGTATTGACCGCTGACATTGTTGATTACTATTTCAATATTGTATCGTTTGATTATTCATTTTGTATGACACAGTTGCCGCCTAACAACCGGATAGACTGCAAATTTTAGCAGCGGATTTTACCCGCCTTGGTTTTCCATTCCTCAAAACGTTCAACGCCTCCAGACACGCCGTGGTTTCAAACCCGGAGTGTGACCGTCCCTTGTCGCTGGAATGTCCACCAGCCAGAACGCGTCCGCCACGCCAATCCATCGTTGCCAACTGAACATCGCAGCGCCCGGAGACGGGCGCACTGCGGCTCGTTGTGAACTGCCACCACAAATTTTATTGGCTTCTGCCGCGCGGCGCACGCACGCCGCATTT
Organism: Limisphaerales bacterium; assembly: GCA_025360325.1. GTDB lineage: Bacteria > Verrucomicrobiota > Verrucomicrobiia > Limisphaerales > UBA11358 > UBA11358. Next base: position 4,224 of record JANYCI010000353.1, read on the forward strand.
GACCGCGCGGAATTTTTTCCGCATCATCGCGGCGACCACATCGCGGTTTGCGTTTTCAGAAAACAGCGCGACGTTGCGCCGATCTAATCCAAATTTTTTATGGCTGAAAAAACCATCAACGACATTGCCCCGGATATGCGGCGGTTGCACGCGAAAGCAATGGAGGCGGCGCAGCGCGAGAATTGGGATTACGCGGTGACGCTCTTCGCGCAGGTGTTGGAGCGGGAGCCGGGCTTCTTCGAGGGCCGCAAATCGCTCCGCATCGCGCAGGCCAAAAAGGGCGCGGGTGCGAGCACGGGCTTTTTCAAAAAGATGATGAGCAACGCCGGTTCGTCGCCGCAGATCGCGAAGGCGAAAATGGCGTTGAACAAAAATCCGGCGGAGGCGATGGCCATCGCGGAACAGGTTTTGAACGGCGATTCCAACAACACGTTCGCGCATCGCATCATCGTGGACGCGGCGGAGGCGATGCAAATGCCCAAGACGGCCGTGATGTCGCTGGAAGTATTGGTCCACGCGTCGCCGAAGGATAAGCCGCTCGTGATTGAGTTCGCCAACATGGTCGCGGCCACGAATGGCAAGGCGGAGACGGCGGAACATTATTTGGATGAACTGATCCGCACGTCGGCCTTCGATCCTGATTTGGCGCAGGCGCAGAAAAATCTTTCCGCGTGCAAAATTTTGGACGAGGGCGGCTACAACGCGCTTGCGGATGGGTCGGGTTCGTATCGCGACATCTTGAAGAATAAGGAAGAGGCGGTGTCGCTCGAACAGGAAAAAAAGGTGCAGAAGACCGAGGACGTGACGGAGCGGCTCATTGGCGAATACGAAGCGCGGCTCGAAGCGGAGCCGGAAAATCTCAAGATGATCCGCTCGCTCGCGGAGCTTTACACGCAGAAAAATAATTTCGACGGCGCGCTGCAAATGTATCAGCGCATCCTCGACGCGAATCCCGGCAGCGATGCGACGATTGAGCGCGCGATGATGGAGACGACCGTGCGGAAATTTGATTTTGAACGCGCGCAACTCGACGCGACCGCGCCGGATCACGCGGAGCAGACGGCGAACCTTACCGCGCAAAAACTGGCCTACGCGACGGCGGAATGTCAGAAGCGCGTGGAGAAATACCCGACCGATCTCGCGATCCGTTACGAGATGGGCGTGCTGCATTTTCAGGCGGGCAAGATCGCCGAGGCCATCGGAGAATTTCAGAAGGCGCAATCGAATCCGCACAAACGCGTCGCAGCCATGAGCTATCTCGCGCAATGTTTCGCGCAGCGCGGCATGAACGATTCCGCCGTCCGCACCCTCCAGAACGCCATCAAGGAAAAGCCCGGCTTCGACGAGGAGAAAAAAGATTTGATCTACCACCTCGGCTGCGTGTTGGAAAAAATGGGTAAGAAAGCCGAGGCCATCGAGCAGTTTCTAATCATCTACGAGACGGACATCAACTACCGCGATGTCGGCGCGAAGGTGGATGCTCATTACGCCGGGCAGTGAGCGGAGCGGGTGGATGGTTGAGTAAAAAATTTCTTCCCACCCTACTAATTTAGTTACGGCCACGTTTCCAAAACTTGTTTCCGGCACGTCATCTGGTAAGTTGCTCGCAAGGGAGTAAATCGGACACAAAGTCTTTTGGTCTCCCTAACTATTTTATCACGATGAATAGCAAATTATTGTTTTTGCTGCCGCTGATTTTACTCACCGCGCTGCTGCAAACTTTAACCGCGCAGGTTTTGTTCGACAACACCAAGGCCGAGACTGCTGGCAATGCGGACTGGATCATTGATACGCATCAGCCGGTGCCCTCGCCATCCATCACAGGCATCGGCGCGGGCACGACGGAAAACTATTGGACGGGCGCGTTGAGTTCGTGGGGCGTGGCGCTGGCCAAGTTGGGCAACAGTGGACAAATCTCCTTACCCGGAAACGGTCTTGAAACCCTTCCCAGCGGTGGCCAAATCACTTACGGCAATGCGTCGAACGCGCAAGATTTGTCGCACTACAAAGTGTTCGTCGTGTGCGAACCGAACATTCTTTTCACCGCCACAGAAAAAACCGCCATCCTCTTATTCGTCCAGAATGGCGGTGGCCTTTTCATGGTGGCGGATCACACCAGTTCCGATCGCAACAGCGACGGCGCAGATTCGTTGCAAATCTGGAACGACCTGTTCAGCAACAACACGGTGCAGACGACGCCGTTTGGTTTCACGTTCAACGTGGATAGCGGCACGCCCACGGCCACAGTAGATTCCGCGCTCACCAATCCCATGACTCATGGCCTCGGCGGCACGGTGACGACGCTGAAATATAGTGTCGGCTGCACCATGAACATCAACGACACCGCCGTTTGTCACGCGGCGGCTTGGCAGACGAATCCGTCTCAAGTCATGGCGCTCTACGGCACATTCGGCGCGGGCCGTTTTTGCGCCATCGGCGACAGCTCGGTGGTGGAGGACGTGACGAGTTCGCAAGGCACCACCTTCGCCGGTTGGACGACGCCATTGGATAATGGCTACTGCGTCATCAATGGCATGGTCTGGCTGCTCAATACTAATTCCTCTGCGCTCGCGCCGACGGTGACGACGGGCAACGCGTCCGCGCTCACGACAAATTCCGCTACGCTCAACGGCACGGTGAATCCCAATGGACAAAGCACGACGGCGAAATTCTTTTACGGCCTCACCACCAATTATAATCTCACCGCCGCTATTTCCGGCACGCTCGCCGACAGCGCCGCACAAGCCGTCAGCGCGAATCTCGCCGGGTTGTCGCCGGGCACGACGTATCATTTCAACCTCACCGCCACGAACATCTCCGGTTCCGTCACGGGCTTGGATCAGGCATTCACCACGGCCTCGTTCGTGCTCGCCGCGCCCAGCGTGATCACTGCGGGCGCGTCGGCCATCGGAACGAATTTTGTGACGCTCAACGCGACGGTGAATCCGAATAACCAAACTAGCACCGCACAATTTCTTTACGGCCTCACGACCAATTACAATTTCATCGCCACGGTTTCTGGCACGCTCGCCGGCGGCAGCGCGCAGGCTGTCAGCGCGACCATCAACGGAATCGCGCCCGCCACGACGTATCATTTCGCGATCACGGCCACTAATTTTTCCGGCTCCGTCACCGGGCTTGACCAGTCGTTCACAACGGCCTCGATGAATTCTAGCGGGGGAACAAATTTCATCGGCATTCTGGCAGCTTGGGAAGTGACGGGGCTTTCTAGCTACGGACCTTCGCCGTTCGCCGCCACGAGCAATGCACCGAATGTCAGCGTCATGGGTCTTACGCGCGGCAGCGGCGTCGGCACCGTAAACATGGCCGGAGCCAACGCTTGGGGCGGCACTGGCTTTGTCTTTGCCAACGAAGCCGCCGCCATCACGGGCAACAGCTATGCCACGTTCAGCCTCACCAACACGTCGGCGGGAAAAATTTCCTGCACCAACATCGCCGCTTACAACGTCCGCCACACCAGTGCCGGTTCGACCACCGGCATCTGGCAGTATCAAGTCGGCAATGGTGCCTTCACCGACATCGGCTCGGCCATCACTTGGGGAGCGGTGACGAGTTCCACCGGCAATCCCGAAACAGCCATTGACCTCTCCGGCATCAGTGCGTTGCAAAATATCCCGACCGGAACCAATGTCACATTTCGCATCGTGCTGTGGGGCGGCACCGGCGGCGGAAGCTGGTATATCAACAACCTCACCACTGGTTACGATTTGATTGTTTCTGGAACTATTATTTATCCAACGCAGTCGGGAGTGCTTCCGCCCATCCTCGCGTGGCGGCAACAATGGTTTGGCCTCACGAACAACTCCGGTTCCGCCGCCGACACCAACATTGCGAGCGCCGACGGTATGCCGAACCTACTGAAATACGCGCTCGGTTTGAATCCGCTCCTGACCGCCACCAATCCCATCATCGGCGACATCACCACTGGCTTTCTGCGGCTCATCGTTCCGCGCAACACCAATGCCACTGACATCACCTATCTCATCGAATCCACCGGCGCAGTGGCAACAGGTTGGAACACCAACGCCACCATCGTGGACGTGAATCTTCCGGCGTTGCTGCAAGCCCATGACACGAACGCCGTGCCCGCCACCAGCCAGCGTTTCATCCGGCTACACATCACGCGACCATAAATTAAAATCCTAGTTCAAGACCGCGACTTCAATTTCAAGACGACGATGCTGTTCGGTGGTAATTCGTAAGTGAACCCAGATTTGACGCCGCGCAAAGTTTTCGTGACGGGAATAATTTTTCCCGGTTGCGTGAGCGAGTTTGAATCTCCGAGATTTCCCGCCAGCGTGATGGCGCTGCCTTTGGATGCGAGCGCGGTGACACCAGTGATTTCAATTTTCAGCGACACAGAGTTCGTAGCGGGATTCACGAGTTTGAGAAAAATTTCTCCGGTCTTCGCATCGCGAGTGGCGCAACCTTGCACGGCTGTTTCGGCGGAGGCAGTGGCAAGAATTTCATCACCCACATTTCGGCTGAACATCTGGAACGCGTAATAGCTCGGCGAACCATAAGCCGAAATCGCATCGTAGCCGATCATGTCTGGCCGCCACTGACGACCGCCGGGATTCACGTTGACGAGTAACGGCGCGTAACATTGCATTTTGATCAAATCTGAATTCCGCTCCATCGCCGCCATGAAAACGCTGTCGCCAATCGCCGCTTTCAAGTTCGGCGTCGGCGGTTCTTTTTGCGAACGCTTGTCCCACGGCACGAACGGAGTTTCATACGCTGCCCATTCGCCGACAAAAATTTCCGGGCCGTTGCGGTCATATTTTGTCGCGTAGTCCGGCGAGGTGTGGATGAAATCATTCACGGAACGATAATAATGTTCATCAATCATGTCGGGCTTGCGGCTGTGAACGCGCAGTTTAGCCGGCTGCTCGTTGCCGACACTGGAAATGGTTTTGAGCTGTGGATACTTGGCTTTGATCGCGTCATGAATTTGCGTGAACCGGGCGTCGTAACTCAACGATTTATCAAACCAGTCTTCGTTGCCGATTTCAACGTAGTGCAAATCAAACGGCGCGGGGTGTCCGTCCTTCGCGCGTTGTCCGCCCCACTTTGTGTTCGTGTCGCCGATGACGTATTCGATTTCTTCGAGCGCCTCCTGCACGAACGGTTCGAGGTCAGCGCCGGGATTGATGTGCGCGCCTTTGAGGTTGTAGCCGGCGTAAACCGCGAGCAACGGCTCAGCCTTCATGTCCTCGCACCATTTGAGAAATTCCAAAAGCCCCAGCCCGTCCGTCGAGCGATAACCCCACGGACACGGATGACCGTGACGTTCTTCAATCGGGCCTAGGGTTTTCTTCCAATCAAACCGCGTCTCGACCGTGTCGCCTTCGAGATAATTGCCGCCGGGAAAACGCAAAAATTTTGGATTCAAGTCCACAAGCATTTGCATGAGGTCTTTGCGAAAACCGTTCGGCTGATCGTTCCACGTCGGCGGGAAAAGCGACACCATGCCGAGCCAAATCGTTCCCGGCTGATCAAGCGTGATGACGAAATGCGCCTTCGTCGTCGGCGCGACTTTTCCCGTCTTGAGCGTCACTTCAAATTTTTTCCAGGCCGTCGTGAGACCGGAAAATTTTTCAGTCGCATAAACTTTTTTGCCGTCATCGCTCACAATTGAAACTGTGACCGGCCCGGAAAAATCGATATCCGTCCGCGCCAACATCGCCGCGCGATAAGTTGTTTTTGGCTGCACGGGAATTCCCCAATAGCCATCGTTGGCCAAGCCCGCAGAATTTTTTCCGTCCGCTTTCGTCACTGTTAGCCGCAAGCTCGTCGTGAGTTTGTCATTGAAAACATTGGCGGAATCAAGCGCGATGGTCGCGGCGGAGTTTTCGCCATTCACCACCGACCAGTGAACCGGCTTCGTTGGGTTGTCGAGAAAAGCGCGGTTCTGGATCAGCTCGGCGTAAAGCCCGCCGTCGTAACTGTGGTTAATCTCCTCGGTCATCAGGCCGTAAAGCATCGGGCTGACTTTCCCAGCAGGATGACTCGCGTCAACGGTGAAGGTGGAGTTGGCGGCGAGACCGTTGGCCATGGCCGCAGCGCAAATCAGGATGGTTGAAATTTTCTTCATAGTGTTCGGTTAGTTTCAATATGGTTTTGTCTCACAAATTGCAATGGTTTCGTTTTATCTTTCCAAGTCAGACCAACTTCCAAGGCGCGCGATATTCGCGGGTGAGCAGTTGGGCGGCATCCGCATCACCGACGATTTCTTCTTTCGCAACATCCCACCGGATTTTTCGCCCCGTCAGCATCGAGATGAGGCTGAGGTGTCCGGGAATGGTGGAATGATGCCCCGTCTCCACCGTCGCAACTGTGGGTTGCCGTGATTTGACGCAGTTGAGAAAATTGCGGACGTGACCCGGCGATTCGTAGAGCTTCACCTTGCGTAATTCATCGGGAAGATTGTTTCCTTTTTTCCATTTAGGATTGGAGCAGGTGAAGCCGCCCCAGTTGCTTGTCTGCACCCAACCGTCGGTGCCGATCCATTTCGTGCCTTCCTCAATCTCGTCGTAGCCGCCGGCGATGGTCATGTGGATGTCCTGCGGATATTTCAACTCAATCTTGTAACTCGTCGCCGTGTTGAAAACATTTTCCTTCGGCGGAAAATCTCCGTGACCCTCGATCTCTGACGGGCCGGAGCGGTCGCAATCCATGCCCCAATGCGCGATGTCGCAATGGTGGCCGATCCAGTCCATCAACATTCCGCCGCCGGTGTTGTAGTTCCAGCGCCAGTTCATGTGGCCGCGCGACTGGATGTAAGGAACCAGCTTCGACGGCCCGATCCACGTCTCGTAATCCAGTTCCGGCGGCGGGGTCGAAGGCTCCTGCTTCGGATCAACGCCG
>JANYCI010000047.1 GCA_025360325.1 Limisphaerales bacterium
AGTTTTGAACTCGCTGGAAATCGCCGCGCTCACCACCGCGCCGGATGCGGATGGAATCATTCGCATCACACTCGCCGTCGCCGAGCAGAGCATCCAGAAAAAATCCGTGGTCTATGACGGCGATGGCGACGCGCATTACGACACGATCTCCGCCTTCATCAAATCCATGCGCGGCAGCGATCCCGACGCGGCACTTTACTGGCTCGCGAAAATGATTCACGCCGGCGAAGACCCGCGCTTCATCGCGCGGCGAATTATTATTTGTGCGGCGGAAGATGTCGGCCTCGCCGATCCGATGGCTTTGGTTTTGGCGAATGCGTGCCTCGCCGCGTCGGAATTCGTCGGCTGGCCGGAGGCGCGGATTCCATTGGCCGAAGCGACGATTTACATCGCCACCGCGAACAAAAGCAACTCCGCCTACAAAGCGATTGATGCCGCGCTGGAAGACGTTCGTTCCGGCCGCACCATCGCCGTGCCGGAGCATCTACGCGACGGCAGCTACAAAGGCGCGAAACGTCTCGGCCACGGCCAGGGCTACCAATACGCGCACGACGGCAAAGATCATTTTGTGGCGCAGGATTATCTGGGCGCGGATAAAAAATACTACGAGCCAACTGAGCAAGGCGTGGAAAAGAAAATCAAGGAACGGCTAGAAAATTGGCGGAAACAATTTAGCAACAAACAAAAAAACACAGATGGATACTGATAATCATAAAATCAAATCCGACCTGCGCCAACACTTCCGCGAACGGCTGGAAAAAATTTCCCCGGCGGTGTGGGCGGTGGAGTCCATCGAATTGCGCGAACTGTTGTCGGCGCAGATTCCGAGCGCGCGCACGATTTTATTTTTCGCGCCGCTGCCGGACGAATTGGATGTCTGGCCGCTGCTAGAATTATCGCTGGCGCTGGGAACGAAGTGCGCCCTGCCTTTTTTTGACGCGGAGAAAAAAATCTACGGCGCACGCTTGCTCACGCATTTGGCCACGGATATTGTCACCGGAAAATTCGGCGTGCGCGAACCGGCGGCGACGTGCGCGGAAATTTCGTTGGATCAATTTGACTTGGTGCTGGTGCCGGGCATGGCGTTTGACGTGCAGGGAAATCGGTTGGGACGCGGACGCGGATTTTATGATCGGCTGTTGGAAAAAACTTCGGGCGTGAAATGCGGCGTGTGTCTGGACATCCAGTTGCTGGAAAAAATTCCGGTGGAGGCGCATGATGCGCGGGTGAATTTTATCGTGACGCCGTCACGGGCGTTCAAGCGGAAAAATTAGCGGTGCTGCATATCCATGCCGCTCGCGCCGTTTTCCCAGCCTTGCGGAGTGTTCCAAGGACGGACGGAGGCGTTGTCCGGTTCAATGGTGCCGCAGCCCGAAACAAAACTCATGCTGGCAACGAGGGCGAGCAGCAAAAAAAGTTTTGCGGAAAATCTCATATGCTGGGGGCAGGATGCGCGGGCGTGACTTCGTCGCCTTCAATCGGGTCGCCGAGTTTCCAACCGGGGAGAATGTTGGCGATGCAACGGTCGCGCTGAACACTGCGGACGACGACTTTGGCGACGAGCTTGCCGGAACGGCTGACTAGCAGTTCTCCGTCAGAAATGATTCCTTGATCTTCACCGACATCGAGCACGACAAAGTCCCATTTGGGATCCACGACGAGAATTTTCCCGTGCAAGTCAGCACGAATTTTCACGAAGGTGTCGGGCGTGATGTATTTTTCAAGCTCGGCCTTGGTCTTGTCCAGCGAACGTTTCAAAAGGGCTTTTTCCGAGGTGATGGCGAAAATTTCTGCGTTCGCTTCTTTGAGGGTCTTGTTGAGCTTAATGACCTGATCGGGAGACATACCGGAGGCTTTGTAAGCAGCGAGGTTATTTTGGGCGGCATCGCGATCTTCGGTGGCTTTGGCGAGCTTGGTATTAAGGTCCTCGGCGCGCTTGCTCTGGGCATCAGCTTTGGCAAGGGCTTTATCGCGGTCGGTTTTGGTTTCCGCGAGGTCGGCCTGCGTGCTGGTGAGTTCGGCGGAAGTTTTCTTAAGCTCAGCGGTGGTTTTTTTGTGGGCGGCAATTTCCGTCTCTTTGGCCTTCTTCTGGTCGTCGCGCTGGGTGACGAGCGCGGGAATTTGGTCGGTGGCTTGAATGTAACTCAATGCGCCCGCGCCGAGAGCGGCGATGATGGCGAGAAATAAACTGATGCGCAGTAACATGGTGGTGCTAATTTTGTCAGAGACTAAACCCCGTTTTGCCGGGTGTCAACGCCGCTTTGCGACTTGCCAAAAAAACTTTTCCGCGCATTTTCGGGCGATGGAATTGAGCCACGGCCTGCATCTGGCGTATTGCACGAACATTCATCGCGGCGAGTCGTGGGCGGAAACTTTTGCGTCGCTGCAAATCCATGCGCTCGCGGTGCGGGACAAGGTTTGTGCAGGCAAGCCGTTCGCCATCGGCCTGCGGTTGAGCGCGCGCGCGGCGCAAGAACTCGGCAACACCGCCGCGCTCTGTGAATTTCAACGCTGGCTGGATAAAAATTTCTGCTACGTTTTTACCATCAACGGATTTCCTTTCGGCAATTTCCACGGAACCCGCGTGAAAGAAAATGTGTATCGCCCCGACTGGACTTCGCCCGAGCGGCTCGCATACACGAACCGGCTTTTCGATCTGCTCGCGCAACTCGTTCCGGCGGGCGTCGCGGGCAGCGTCAGCACCCTGCCCGGCTCGTTCAAGGAATTTATTTCGACGCGAGAACAGGAAAATGAAATCAGGAAAAATATTTTCCGCTGCGTCGAACACGTCGCGCGGGTGAGTGAAAAATTCAAACGCACGCTGCACCTCGGCGTCGAACCGGAGCCGCTCGGACTCTTTGAAAATTCCGCCGAGACAATTTCATTTTTCGAGCGGCTGCGCGCGGAAAACCAGAACGATCCGCGCCTCGGAGAATTTTTAGGCGTGAACTACGACTGCTGTCATTTCGCCGTGGAATTTGAGGAACCGGGCAACGCGCTGGCGGCCTTCCAAAATGCCGGCATCAAAATCAGCAAACTGCATTTGAGTTCCGCGCTAAAGGTTTCACCCACGCCCGCCGCGCGCGAAGAACTGAAAAAATTTGCAGACGATGTTTATTTGCACCAAGTCATCGCGCGCGATGAAAACGGCGGTTTGAAATATTACCGCGACCTGCCAGACGCGCTGAACCTTCAACCTTCAACCTTCAACCTTCAACCTGCCGAAGAATGGCGCATTCATTTTCATGTCCCGCTGCACGCGCCCGCCGCGCCGCCGTTTGTGAACACGAACGACCATTTGCTCGGCGTGCTCGATGTGCTCGCGGCGGATCCAAAACTTTGCTCGCATCTCGAAATGGAAACCTACACCTGGGAAGTATTGCCGCTGGTATTGAAATCGCCCAACGTCGTCGCGCAGCTCGCGGCGGAATACGGCTGGACGCTGGCGCAATTGAAACAACGCGGGCTGGTTTAGGTTTGGAAACGGGCAGTCAATCGGCGGCGGGAGGCGTGCGAAATTTCGTCCAGAGCGCACCGACGAGTTGCGCGCCTTTCAAAATCGCTGGCAGCCACGAAGTTTTTTCAGTAGCGGGCGCGGTTTTTTTTGCCGCAGCGCGGTCACACCAGAAATTAACGAAGCCGCTGTGGAAGCAATGAAGCCAACGGTTTTAAACTGTTTCGACAGCCCATTCACTTCTCCGGCCAACTCTTGCCAGTCGTTAAACAATTGCGCGCGATTGAGTTCGCTTTCGGCGATCAATAATTTTTTCCGCGAGGTCAGTGGGTTCATGCGAGAATAGTTTCCAAGCCAGCGCGATCTTTGCGGAGTTGTTCCAGCGAGGCCGACAGCGTCTGCCAGTTCCGCAATAAGCCAGTGAGTTTCCAGTGCAGAAAAAAACCGGCGACGGCGTAAATACCAGCGAGGATTAAGAGCACTGCCACCGGCGACCACGCCCATAGCCAGACCGCCACCGCCGCTGACAATGCCATGCCCGCAAGTAGTCCGAACGTCGCCACGCCGAGCGCCAACAGGAAGGCGCGCAAGATGCGCTCACGCTCCTCCTGCATTTCCACCGCCAGCAATTCCAGCCGGTTTTCGCCAATGGTCGCCAGCCGCCGCACGAACTGTTTCGAGGTCGTGGCGAGCTGGCACAAGCTGATGGTGGAATGTTCCATAATGGATTTATTCGCGGCTACAGTTACACCGGCGGGCAATCAAATAGCCCACCAACGCGCCGACGCCAACGCCGATGGCGATGGCTTGATACGGATTTTCGCGCACGGTTTGGTCGGCCACCTTGGCACCGGCGATGGCTTGGTCGCGAACGCGTCCGCCGATTTGCTTGGCACTGTCGAGTGCCGCAGCGAGACGCTTGCGGGCTTCGCCGACTTTTTCGCCCGCCACATCGGACGTCGCGGTCAGCAAGGCGCGAGCATCTTCCGCAAGTGTGCCGAGGTCATTAGTAATGGCTTGAGTTGGATTATTCATAGTTTGGATTTTTGTTTGTTTTTTTTAAACGGAAAATTATTTCTATAAGCGAGACGCTCTGAAATCAGAACCAAGACGGATTGCTCGGCGTGATCGCTCATAAAAGTCCCGCAGATTAACGAGCGAGGCGGATGGCAACAATGGGGTGTTCACCCCATGTCCAGGAGGGGGAATTTAGAAAACTGTTCTTTGCAGCAGCCACCACGCTCCTGCCAGCGCGATCAGGCACGAACCGGTCGGCATGAGCCGCCGCACTACTTGAGGGCGTTCGCGTAATTTCCAAATTAGCGGCAAGAGCACTGCGGCCAGTGTCATCTGGCATATTTCCACGCCGAAATTAAACGCAAACAAGGGCACAAAAATACCCGTGCCATCAGAGCCGATTCCGAGATCACGCAACGCCGTGGCAAAGCCGCAGCCATGCACCAGACCAAAGCCAAATGCGAGCAACCAACGCTTGTCCATGTTACGCCGCAGCAAATTTTCCACGCCCACAAAAATGATCGAAACGGCAATCAATGGCTCAATGATACTCGGCGAAATGTTGATGAGATTCATAGTCGCCAAAGCTAGTGTCAGTGAATGTGCAACCGTGAAAGCCGTGATGATTTTCAGGGCCGACTTGAAACTTCCGCCAACTATCAACAAGCCTAGCAAAAATAAAACATGATCATACCCCGTCGCGATGTGCATGATGCCTAAGATTAAGAAGTCTTTGAACGAATGTTGCACGGCAGGCGCGGAAAATTTTGAAACCAATGCCACGGCGTAAGCATCATGGGTGACATCCAGCATCTCCTCGGCCAGCAATTTATTTTCCCGGTCGCGAATGGACAGAAATTGCCGGTGGCCGCGCGCCAAGCGATTAAGGATTCCCGAACGAATCATTATTTCTCCGGCAATTGGGCCGGGATAAAAAATTTCAAATTGAATCGCGCCCGTGTTGTCGTTTTGAATTTTGACTTCGGTCGCCGACAGAATTTGACTGCCTGACTTCACGGCAAAGGCTTCGTGTCCGATTGCTTCTAACTGCGGGCGGGCGGCGGCAAGTTCTTCGGACGAAATTGTGCCATCGTGATTCGCATCTACGGGAGTAAGAAACTGAACATCGGTCGGCGACATGGCCAGATGGATCTTTAAGCCGCTCTCTCCGAACTTAGCAGTGGCCACACTTAATCCGGGATCATGGGCAAGTAACAACGACGTGCAGCCCAGGAAAAAAAGAAAGAACCACGCGCGCTTCAGCAGGCGACTTATGCCTGATTTGAAAAAAGCTGTGTGGCGCATGGCTCACTATGTTCGCCTAAAAACCGACGGCAAGTCAGGCATTGCTTAATGTCTGCTTGCCGCCGGTTCCAGCGAGTGAATTATGGGTGAGTATGATTGCGTCCGTTTTGCGGCGTCGGCTCGTAGGAAAACACTTTGTTATACGCCATGTCGTTGCCATCTACGTTGTCGCCGTAAGGCCCGCGAATGATCGGCGGACTGACCCGGAGATCACTAACCAGAGCTGTGATTGCAATGTCAATCACGTCATCACCAAAGCGACGACCGTTCGGCCAGCCGCCGGGAATCGTTCCGCCGCCGAAGCCTGGTTGAATAGTGCTAGTAAGTGTGTCCCCGCCGAAAATGCCCAGCCGTGAATAACCGGCGTCATCCGGGTTGGGCAAACCGCCTGCTCCACTACCTGCCAAGCGGCACGGTCCGGTAGAAAGATCTACCTTGATTAAGTCTGGAATAAAAATTCCGGCGATATCAGTGCGATTAGTTTCCGGTGCCGGGCCATTGCCAGCAAATACGATGACGTTGATCAAATGTGCCAGTTCCGGGGTCAGTGCATATTTCTTAAACAATTGTTTATCCTGCGTCGGACTTGTGCGGCTGTAAAGATCCTTGTCCGCAATCGCCACCAATGCTTCATTGAACAGCGGATTGCCCTGACGTGCCACTTGAACATAAGGTCCGTAGATGACGCCGCCCATACTCACATAATGGTTCGGGTCATTGTTTTTATCATCACTACCTTGAAAATTCCTATTTCCGCTAATAAGCACTTGCACTTGTCGACGACTAGTCGTCGCATAAACGCCGACGACTTGCGCGTCACCACCCAGTTCACTTAACGGAATTGCCAGCGCCATCATGTGAATGTTAAAGCCGGCTTGGGAATCTCTGCCCGGTGAACGAAGTTGCAGCAAATCAAAGATAGATTGGATATGGCCGCGCGCTTGCAACGCTTTGACGAGGCGCAGTTTTTACGCGGGCGAAGACATCCGTGCGTTCGGCGATGGCGGGAAGTTCGGCGTCGGAAATTTTTTCCAGTTCGCGACCGGTGAGCGTGAGTAATTCTCTTTTTTGGTGGTGGCCGCCCAATCCAATCTCTCTGGCAATCGCGCGCGCAGTGATCAGGTAATCGCCCGTGATCATTTTAACGGCGATGCCCGCGCGCTGGCATTGGCGAATGGAAACAATGGCTTCCGGGCGCGGCGGATCCATCATTCCTTGCAACCCGAGAAACGTAAAACCAGCGGCGGCGTTGGCCGGTTCGAGTTTCGCCAACTGCGAATCTACCTGACGACGCGCCAAACCCAAAACGCGCAATCCCCGCGTTGTCATTGCTTCCGTGGCGTGCAACACTGCGGCGTGGTCGAGCGGAATCACGGCATTGTTTTTATCGAGCGCATCGGTGCAACTTTCGAGCAGACGTTCGAGCGCACCGACTTTGTAGATGATCCGCGCGCCAGAAACTTCGTTCAACGTGGCGCGAAACATATTTTTCGATTCAAACGGAATCATGTCCAGACGCGGCGCAGCGAGTTGAGTTTCCTCGCGTTTTAGTCCCGCTTTTTCGGCGGCGACAATCAACGCGGCTTCGGTCGGATCGCCTTGCACTTTGAGCTGGCCGTCTGGTCGCACGAGCTGTGAATCATTGCACAGCACACCGGCACGCAGACATTCATTCAGCGCGGGATGGTCCGAGATTTTCACCGCTGCACCGGCAAGGTGAATCTCCCCCTTTGCTTCATAGCCCGCACCGGTCACGGCAAAAATTTCCTGCACGGTCATCTGGTTTTTTGTGAGCGTGCCGGTCTTGTCCGAACAGATCACGGTGGTGCTGCCGAGGGTTTCAACGGCGGGTAATTTGCGGATAATTGCTTTTCGTTTCGCAAGACGAGCAACGCCAATCGCGAGAACAATCGTGACGGCAGCGGGAAGTCCTTCGGGAATCGCGCCGACCGCGAGCGCCACGGACGACATAAACATACCCGACCACCCGTTTCACGGCGAACTTGAACTGCGAAAGACCCAAACCGCATAAAATGGATGCCCGGCCACAATTGTTGAAAGTCATACCAAATACAGATTGACATACTTTTTTGTTTAGGTTTAACTTAAAGGCATGATTGCAACTTTGAAGTTTGAGACCGTAAATTTTGGCACGAAAGGTCAGGTGGTCATTCCCCGCCGCCTGCGCAAGGAATTCGAGATTGAGGACGGCACCAAAGCCACCGTGGTTTCCACGCCTGAAGGCATTTTGCTGAAACCCATCACCCGCACCTACATCAAAAGCCTACGCGGAAAATACAAGCACCTGCCCCTGATGGAGACGCTCAAGGAAATGAAGCGCGAGGAGAAAGACCGCTGACACTGTTCGCCTCCCTCTCCGCCTCGTTCGGGGGAGAGGGCAAGGTGCCGTCAACCAAATTAAAATATGGCTACGAAAGTTTTGGATTCATGGGCACTGCTGGCCTTCTTCAAGGGTGAGGCTGCCGCGGCCGACGTGGAAACGCTCATCCACAAGGCCACCGATGAAAAAGTGCGGCTATGCCTGTGCGTCGTGAATTGGGGCGAAGTCTATTACGGGATGTGGCGCGCGGGTGGCAAGACTGCGGCCGACGAGGTGGCGGCTGACCTGTCCCGGATGCCGATTGAATTGGTGGAAGCCGACCTGCCTCTGACCAAACAAGCCGCGATTTACAAGGCCAACAACAAAATGTCCTACGCCGACGCCTTTGCCGCTGCGCTGGCCAAAAGCAAAAACGCAGAACTCGTCACCGGCGACCACGAATTCAAGCCGCTCGAAAAAGAAATCAAAATCAACTGGCTCACAAAATAGTTAGTTGGCAGAATACTTTTTTTATCCATGAAAATATCTCGACCTGAAAAAATTCTTATTTGGGAGTAACGGTGCCCACTAAAAAACATGAGTTTCTAGGACAGCTACAAACTGTTTCGGATGCGGTTCATGTCGGCAAAAATGTTTCCAACGACCCGCGATTCAAACTGGCCGATTCGGAAAATTCTTCTAAACACTGGTCGTCCAAGAGACTTGTATTACAACTCGCTCTTTGCGCGTGAACTTTAGGCTACTTGATAACGGATTACGGTAAATGTCGTGCATTGGCAAATCGCGGAAATTTTTTACAACAAACAAAAAAAAGCGTTCCGAAAGAGATGACGCCACATCATATTCTTTCGGCGTCAGCGCAAGACTTCCTGTTCGGTCTTGCAGCCCTTTTACCTCAACAGCCAAAAATTCATCATCAGACTTACGCGCGAGCCGAAGTCATAGCCACAACCAAGCCGCGTTGTGTTTTCAAGGGTGTAATCCTTGAATTTGGGTAGCCTCGGCTGATCCATGTGCAAGCCGTCACGACAACCGCCCGTGCCGGGATCATAGAGCGCGAGGCCGAGATCGTTGCGACCCAGAAACCACTCGAAGGCGCGGCGCGCTTCGGTGACCCAAAACATATCGCCCGTGGCGTGATACGCCTCGATGCACGCGGAGATCGTCGCTTGCGCTTCAATCGGTTGTTGATCAAAAATCGCGCGTTCGTAGCCGCGCGGATAAAATCCGTTGGAACCAATCGGGCGAAACGAACCGGAATCGGTGGTCTGAATTTTCACCAGCCAACGCAAAGTTTTCAGGCCAAGCTCTTCGGACGCCTCCTTTCCTGTCTCGTGGAAGCGAATCACGCGTGGGCTAAAACCGCGCCGGTGCTGGTCTTGAGTGTGGTCAGCCTGCGCTTCGCCAAGAACAACAAAGACAATCGCGCTGCGGTGCATGACCTGGGACTGGCGTCGGCGAGTTTGTCCGTCGAGGCCACGTCACGCGGACTCTCCGTGCATCAGATGATCGGTATTCTTCCCGACAATGCGCGGGCGGTTTACCAGATTCCAGAACACTATGAAACGTGGACCGCGATGGCTATCGGTTACAAAGCCGACCCCGCTTTGATGCCCGATGATTTGAAGACCCGCGATCTGGCACCTCGCCAGCGGAAGCCGCTGAAAGATTTTGTGTTCGCGAACCAATGGGGAAAAGCCTCGCCGCTCGTGACGAAAACGTGATTGCCGAATCAGCGCGTGCGGTCAAACGCGAGACGCCAAAACCAATCGCTGTGGGCGGCGAAGGTGACGAGCGGATTTTGCAACGCGGGCGTGAGCATGATTCGCTGCAACCATTTCGCCCAAGCGAGTCGCCGCGCAAACGTGACGTCGCAATCGTGCGCGATTTTTTTACGCGCATTTTCCCACGATATTGCGCCGCGACTCCACGCGACTAACGGCGCGATGGCTAGTTCCGCCGACTCGAATGACATAGACATTCCATTACCCGTGACCGGCGGAATCATCGTGATGGCGTCGCCCACACAAATCTCGGCGCGCACTGCGGCCCGCTGCGGGCGCAGCGAAATGCCAGCGATGGCGCAAAAAGAATCTTCATCAAACTCCGCCGCACCGAGCCGCTGCTGCAAGGGCGAACCCGGCTGACCGCGCAATAGCTCGCGTCCGTTTTGGGCTTCGCCAATTTCGCCGATGTGTTTGCGGAACAGGCCGCAGATGTTCACTTCGCCGTCATTGATTTTGGCAATGCCAACGTAGCCGCGCGGCGAGAGGTGCATTTCCAGATCAGCGGTGAGCGCAACCTTTCGCGCGTGAATTTTCAGGCCGAACCAACGGGCGCCACTTTCATCGGCGGCCACTCGCCGCCCGGTGGCGCGAACGATGCCTTCGTTAAAATCTTTTCCGAAACGTTCACCGGTAAATAATTCGCCGCCAATTTTGCGAAATGTTTTTACCAGCGCGCCATCCAGTGTAAAACGTGAAAGACAAATCGCCGCCGAGGGCAATGAGCGCGGCGCGGTGGATTTTGTTTCTGAAAAAAACGCAGCGGTCTCGGCGCGGACGGCTCCGGCCTCATCGAATAATTGGCCCAAGCCTAAGCGCGCAAGTGTGGCTTGGCCGCGTCCGCTGATGAATTCGCCGCAGACGCGATGGCGCGGATAATTCCCCGCCTCGTGAATCGTCACGGGCACGTCGCGTTGGCGGAGGCCGATGCCGAGCGTCAAGCCGGCCAGACCGCCGCCGATAATCGTGATGGGTTTCGTCTTGGCCATGATTCAATTTATTTTTTCGGAGTGGCGCAAGTTGGTGGGGCGCGCGCCTTCGCGAGCTGACGTGAGCCAAACAGTTCTCGCGGCTCGCGAGGAGGCTCGCCCCACCAACTCTGAAATTGAGTCACCACCGGATTTTTTCGCGATGAAAATGTGGCTGAAAATTCCGGCGCGGCGTTCTGTGAGTTCCCATTTTTTTTTATCCGGCCAGAGCGCAGAAAGTTCATTGCTGGAAAATCCAGCACGCACACTTACCACGGCATCATGGCGCGTGACGTCATTGCAACCAATCGCCAACAACAGCCGACTGCAAACCAGCGGCCACGACGCACGGTGCGGTTCGATGGCGATGAATACTTTAGCGCGTTCGGAAATCAGGCGCAGCATTTCCGCCAGCCGCGCGTCCTCGAAATGATGCAGGAATAAATTAGCGACGATGACTTCGCCCGCGTCCGAAGTTTTCAGCCAATCAAAAACATCCGCGACGACGATTTCCGCGTGCCAGCCCACAGCCGCGAAATCAACGAGCGTTTGCGGCACCACATTTTTTTGCAGATCGAGCAGCGTCGCCGACACATTCGGCCAGCGCGGGGAAATTGTTTGCGCGACGGAGAGCAGAAAACTTCCATCGCCCGCCCCGAGTTCAACGATGCTTTTGGGCGCAGAATCGTGGCCACATTTTTCCAGCGCGCGCGCCATGAGGCGGTGGTTTTGCATCAGGCGATTGATGCGGCGCAAATCGTTTCGCGAGCCAACCGCGCGCGGATCGTGCGGCGGAAGCGTGTCGAGAATTTCGGGTTGGACGATGCGTTTCACGCGGCGCTCACTTCTAAAAATGCGCCGTGACAACTGAAGCCCGCGCCAAAAGCGCACATCCACCAAAGGCCGTCCGGCACGGTGTCGGCGAGGGCGCGTTCGAGCACAAAATAAACGCTGGGGCTGCTGATGTTGCCGAACTCGCGCAATACGGCGGTGGTATGGCGCACGTCGTCCGCGCTCAATTTCAATTTGTCGCGCATGGCCAGAATCACATCGCGCCCGCCGGTGTGCAAAATCCAGCCGGTGATCTGTTCGCGGCTCACACCCGCCGCGATGAGCGATTCAGTCAATAATTTTTCCGCCAACTCGCTCGCGACCTGCGGGACTTGCGGCGACAAAATGTTCCGCAATTTTCCATTCGCGTGACCGAACCGGAGCGTCTCGCGTTCGGCGGGAATGAGGCGCGAGTCGGTGAATCTCCATTCGACGCGACGACGTTTTGGCAATGGCTCATTGGTCAGAATCGCCGCGCCCGCGCCGTCGGCAAAGAGACACGCGCTGATCAAAACGCCGGCGTCGTCATCAATAAAAAAGGCGGCGCTGCAAACTTCGACGCAGATGGAGAGAGTTTTTTTGGCGCGACCGCTGGCAAGAATGGCGGCACCGGTTCGCAAATTGGGCAACGCCGCGCCGCAGCCTTGGCCGACGAGATCGAGCGCGAAAATATTTTCGCGCAGCCCGAGTTGTTCGCTGACGTAGCTGGTGAGGCCGGGACACAGATAGCCGGTGCAAGTGCTGATGATGACGGCGTCCATTTCCGCTGGCGAACAGTCGGCATTTTTCAGAGCGCGGCGCGCGGCTTCGGCGGCGAGTGTTGGAGCGTGTTTGGCAAAGCGGGCTTGCAGTTGATCCGGCGACTGCTCGAAGGCTTCGGTGATCGGTTCCAACGCGAGATGACGCGTGGCAATGCCGTTGTCGCTGCCGAGAACTTTTTTGAGGATGGCCTTGGAGCGCGGTTGAAGCTGTGGAAAGTGCGACCAATTTTGCAACGCGTCCCAGGAATTTTTCTGGGTGTAACTTTGTGGCGGGACAGCGGTGCCAATTCCGATGATAAACATTTTTAATCCGTTAATTTATTTCGCGCTTCAAAATTATATTGGAAGAGCAGCCCGATACTGTGGGCGCCTTCCTTGCCGTCGCGGATGGCGTTGAAACCATAGCCGTAACGCAGCACAACTTCAAACTTCTGGTTCTTGGGGGCGAAGGTAAGTCCCGCGCCCGCGCCGGTCTGCCAACTGCTGGCCTGTTCAAAACCGCGCAGGTATTCAAGATGCGCCGTGGCGGCTTGCCGCCGGCTGAACAGGCCACGCGCGACGCGATTGCCGCCACCAAGCAGAGGGAATTATTGGGCCAAAGCGGCGAGACTTTTAATCTGACCCTGCTGCTGACCCAGACCCAGGCGTTGAGCTACGCCGCGCATCTCGCAACCGTCACCAGCCAGAACGAACCGCAACCCGATCACGCCCGGGCGCTGGCCGGCATCAGTGAAGACATGAAAAATCTGGAAGCTGAACTGTTCCAACTGTTGCTGGCGAAAAAAAATCCGCAGCGGTGAATCCAGGTTAAACCAGTTTTTTGTGGCGGGTTTGATTCAGTGACCGATGAAATTGGACCGGCTCATAAACCAGAAAAAAGCGAACACCACCGAAGAGCAGATGACCACGGACAGCCTCGTAAAAAACCGGATTTGCTTTTGATGATCGGATAGCTCTGGTTTTCTCCGACGCGTGGCGGTGTCTGGCATAATGCTTTTACTATGCCGGTTCCGGGCGCATCCGCCATCAGGTGTTCTCCCCATCAGAAGCCTGCTTGCCCATCGTGCGGAACTGGCGCAGGGCGATGAAGGGATCTACCCGCGCCAACAAAAAATGCGCCCAATGATTTTTCCAGCGCGTCCAGAAGGTCTGCGTTTTCCGCCACTCGCGCAGTTCGATTTTTCGGGAATGTTTCAAGGCCGCTTCAAAAATATCGCGGGCTTCACCGGCGATAGTTTTATCCGCAAACCGCAGCATGAGTTCGTAATTCAGATTGAGGCTGCGGATGTCGAGGTTGGAGGAACCGACGTAGGCGGTGTCGTCGGTGAGCACGAGTTTGGCGTGCAAAATCTGCGGCTGGTATTCGTAGATCTCCACGCCGGCCTTGAGCAAACGATGATACATACTGCGCGCGGCCATTTGGGAAACGGGCACATCGGATTTGCCGGCGAGGAGAAGTTGCACGCGTCCGCCGCGCCGGATGACGCGCAGCAGATCGCGGCGCACGCGGCGGGTGGGCAGGAAATACGCGCTGATGATGCGCACGTCGCGGGCGTGGGCAAGGTCGCGATACAACTCAATCTGAAAGGGACTGGCACCGCGTCCGGGCTGCGTGAGCAACACTTCACCGGTCGGGCGGCCGGAAGTTTTGCGTTTGCGTTTGAAGGCGCGCAAGCGGAGCAGCGGTTTGCGGTGAAAATCGGCGAGCGCAAAAATTTCTTCAAACGAAGCGGCAAGCTCCTTTGCGAGCGCGGGATTTTCCAAGCGCACGCCGAGGTCGCACCAGCCGGAGATGACGCCGTCGCCATCGTATTCATCGGCGACATTGAAGCCGCCGACGAAAATCACCGAGCCGTCGCAGATGAGCAGTTTGCGATGATCGCGCACGCCAAAGCGCCAGAGGTCAAGCGGATTGAAACGGCACACGGCCGCACCGGCGGCGAGGAGCGGATCAAAAAAATTATTCGGCAAGAACCACGAACCAGCCGCGTCCACCAGCACGCGGACGCGCACGCCGCGTTGCGCCGCCGCGAGCAAGGCTCCCAACATCTGCCGTCCGAGCTTGCCCTCGGCGAAGATATACGTTTCCAACTGGATGGATTGCTGCGCGGCGGCGATGGCGGCGAGCATGGCGGGAAAAACTTCGCGGCCGGTGCAGAGCCAGTGCAGTGAAGTGGTTTTGACAACGGGCATAAATTGAAAAGCGGGAGCGCGGCGTTCACGCTGCTCAACATTCATTGTGATGAGCCGCCGAAAATTTTCAAGCCGCTTCCGGTCCGGATAGTGGCATGGATTGGTGGGGCGAGGCTACTGACGAGCCGAAACAGTGTGGCGCTTTATTAAGACTAACCCGGCTCTCGAGGACGCTCACCCCACCAACGCTGGCCAAATAATACCGTCACTCCGATCCGCGTTGAAGCGGCGTAAACGCTACGCTCCTTCAAACAATCGTCAACTGCACGCTGCTCTCGATGATGCCCGCGCTGATGGCATAGCGCGTGAGGCCGGCGGTGTCGTGGATGTCCAGCTTCGCCATCAGATGCTCGCGATGTTTCTCCACGGTCTTGATGCCGATGCCGAGTTCGGACGCTGTTTCTTTATTGGCCTTACCCTCCGCGATGAGTTGCAGCACTTCCATTTCGCGCGAGGTCAGTTCGGCGGCTTTCTTTTTGGGCAAGCCCGAACGGTCGAGCGTTTGCGGATTGAGCCGAGCTTGGCGTTTGGAAATGGCGGGGCTAAAAAATGTTTTTCCCTTCTGCACTTCGCGGATGGCGCGGCAGACTTCGTGCGCGGAAGTTTGTTTGAGCAGAAATCCCAGCGCGCCGGAGTCGGTGGCGTTCTGGACATACGCGTCATCGCTATGCGCGGAGAGCATGATCACCTTGCTGGTAGGCACGGCTTTGAGCAACTGGCGCGTGGCTTCCAAACCGTTCAGCAACGGCATCGCGATGTCCATCAACACCACGTCGGGATGAAATTTTTTGGCGAGCGTGACCGCTTGGCGACCGTCTTGCGCTTCCCCGACAATCGTGAAATCGTCCTCCAGCTCAAGCATCTTGCGAAAACCTTCGCGCACGATCATGTGATCTTCCGCGAGCAGGACAGTAATTTTTTTCATATCAATTCAAAGTTTAATTTTCCGAATCCGAACCGCCAGTGGAATCTGCACCTGCACCGTCGTGCCTTTGCCGGGTGCGGATTTCACCTGCATGGTGCCCGCCGCAAACGTCGTGCGTTCGAGCATCCCGAGCAACCCGAAGCCGCCTTTTCCCTTTCGCCGACTCACGCGCCGCCCCGGCTCAAAACCAATGCCATCATCCGTGATCGTCAATTGAATAGCACCGTCCTGCTTGATCAACTGCACCGTGACGCGGCGGGCGCGGGCGTGTTGCGCCACATTTTTCAAAGCCTCCTGAAAAATCCGGTAGAGCGCCAACTCGGTATCCGCCGGTAAACGCTCGGCCAATTTCGGGCAGGTCAGTTGCACGCGCACGCCGGTGCGCTGCGCAAACTCGGTGCTGGTGTCGCCCAACACCGCCACCAATCCGAGTTCGTTCAAAACACTGGGGCGCAGATTTCGTGAGATGCGCTCGACTTCTTCCGCCGCCTCGCCGAGCAAGTCGCGCAGCTTGATCGCCTCGCGCCGGGCGGGAGAGTCCTGCGTGGGCAATTGTTCCGCCAACGTCTGGCAGCGCACGAGAATGGCGCAGAGTAATTGCGTGATGCCATCGTGTAATTCCAGCGCCACGCGGCCGCGCTCAGCTTCCTGCACTTGCACCACGCGATTCGTCAGCGCCCGCAAAATCTCTTCATTGCGCCGCACCTCCGTCATATCCGTCACCACCATGCCGAGCGTCAGGCGGTGCGAACTATCCTTGGCGATTTCGCGCACGGAAATTTGCACCGGCAGCCACGAACCATCGCTCACCTGAAGCTGCACTTGAATTTTCGCGCCGGTGTTGGCGACCATTTTCATCAGCGGCCGCAACAACGCACGATCGGCCACGGAAAGAAAACGGCGAAAGGAACTACCGGCCACTTGTTCCAGCGGCAGTTTCACCATGCGGGCGAAACAGTCGTTGGCGTAGAGAATCGTCTTATCGCGCGTCAACGTCAGTGCGCCCTCGTTCATGGATTCGATGAGCATCCGGTAAGCGTGACCCGCGCCTTCGAGCGTGAAGACTTGCGAGCCGGCCTTGCCCGCGACCAGCACGGAATCCACTTCGCCGTGGCGGATAGCGCGCAAGGTTTCCTCGGCCTCGGCCAACCGCGTGCGGAGTTGGGCGATGACCTCATGCAATTCGCGGCTGATACGTTTGCGTTCTTCTTCCTGCGCCTGCAACACTTCGCGGGATAGCTGGCGCATTTCGGCCTGGTGTTGGCGCGCTTCGATGAGCAACCCGGTTTGCAACTGTTCACTTTGCTTGAGCGATTGCTCCACCGCCTGCCGATGAATGATCTCCGCTTCTAATTTTTTATTCGAGGCCGCCAGCACTTCCACGCGGCGTTGCGTTTCCTCGACCCGTTTGCGCGCGGTGATGTCCATCACGGCCACCCGACATTCCTGCCCGTTGAGCAGACGACGGGCTTCGAGGTTCACCGCCCGGAGCGGCTGGCCGGACTGGCCCAACAGCTCAAGGTCAATGAATAATTTAGTCTGGCTCGCAAAAACTTTTTTGAGGAACGCGTGAAAAACCGGACGCAGTTCCGGCACCACCAGCGTGCCAAAAAACCGGTTCACCAAACGGGCGCGTTCAATCCCCACCAGATTTGTCCCGGTGAGATTGACCTGATTGATAACGCCAGCGGCCGAGATCGTAAAATAGCCGACGGGCGCAAAATCGTAGAGGTCGGTAAAATTTTCCAGCGATGTCTCCAGCTCATCCCGGGTCTGCCGCTGCTCGGTGTTCTGCATCTCCAGCTCGATCTGGTGGACTTGTAATTCGTGCAGCAGCCGCTGACTGTCGGCGTCAGATTTCGGTTGGCCAAACCCGGAAAAATTAGTGCGCGGCTGCGCCGACAATTTGGCTTCGGCGCGACGGCGCATCTCGACGGCAACGATGGCCTGTTTTTTTTCACGTTTTAATTGTTCGGTTGCGGCGTTTCAACTCGGTGGATTGCGCGGCGACGTGCTTTTCCAAAACGGTTTGGTTGCCCCGCAACTTCGCCTCCAGCGTCTTGGAAACCGTGATGTTCGCGAACGTGATCACGACGCCGTCAATCCGGTCATCCGCCGTGCGATAGGGCATGATGCGCACGGTGAACCAGCGGCCATCGCCACGATGATGGTCATGTTGTTGATCACGCTCGTCACACCTTCGATGTCCGAGGCGAGCTTGGTGACGAGACTTTTTTCCGCGTCGTTTTTCGCCACGCCGGTCAACGTCACTATGCCGTCGGACGTTGAAACTCCCGTGTGCAACGCACTGGTCGAACGATGCGACAGCAGCGCCAGCTTGACCTGCGCGGTGATGGAGGCGTCGTCAATCTTTTCACCGATGGTGGCTTCGGGCTTGCCCGCAGTCGTGCCATCCGTCTTGGTCACCGCCGTGGCCACCGTCATTTCATTTTTGACTTCTTTTACGTGGTCAATGTCCTTGGCGTATTCGGTGGTGAGTTCTTTCGCGGCGAGGCTGGCGGCCACACCTTGCAAGGTAACGACGCCGTCCTTCGTATAAACCGTCGTGCCGCTCGCGCTCACGTTGCGGTGGAACAACAACACGGTTTTCACTTTCGTGGTGATCCACGCGTCGGAATGTTTCGCCGGCAGTTCCGTGCTGAGGACGAGTTGGTTGTCCACGCTTTTGACGCCGGGCAGGCTGGCCACGGTGTCTTCGGCGAGCGATTTGTGCGATTCTTCCGCGACCTTGCCGGTCAACGTGACGACGCCGTCCTTGGAAGATGTTTTGATGGAATCATCCTTGAGGGAGGTTTTGAACGTGTAGGATTTCGCAGCGGCGGACTCGATGCGGCTGTCCGTATCAGCGGCGCGCAACGGCGAACTGCTGGCTAATAGGACACTGACCACGGCGGCGAGCGTCAGGGGGAACATGGTTTTCATTTTCATGGTTAATTTGATTTGGTTTATTGCGATGTTGGTTTTTAACACTGGAGATAATCTGACAAATCCGCCAGGGTATCGCTATGGGGTGTAACCCGACTGTGAATAGGAGCCGTGGTAATCAGCGAAACCTACTGAAAGTCCGCCGCGTCTGGAACCGAGCAGAGAAAGCTCAAGCAAGCATGGAAAAAAAACCCCTGTTTTACGCCAAGGCGCCAGTGATATGCGCGGTCAGCGGCTGGCTGTTCGTAACCGTTGCGTTGGCAGACGACCAAACTAATGTTGCGGCGGCACAAACTTTTGTCCCCACGATTCCGAACCCGGCAGCCGCGCCGACCAACGCACCCGCTGGCATGGTGTGGATTCCCGGCGGTGAGTTTTCGATGGGCGGCCTCGTCCCCAATGATGGCATCTGCTCCCTCGCCACCGCGCAATCCGTGCAGGACGCCCTACCCGTCCACCGGGTTTATGTGGATGGATTCTGGATGGACAAGACCGACGTGACGAATGATGAATTTGAAAAATTTGTAAACGCCACCCGCTATAAAACCATTGCCGAAATTGCGCCGACACCGGAACAATTTCCCACCGCGCCGGTGGAAAAACTGGTGGCCGGTTCCACCGTTTTCACACCGCCGCCGAGCGCCGTGGCGTTGAGCGACTATCTTCAATGGTGGCGTTATGTGCCGGGTGCGAACTGGAGACATCCCACTGGGCCGGATAGCGACCTGAAAGGCCGTGGAAATTATCCCGTCGTGCAAATCGCTTACGCCGACGCGATGGCTTACGCGCAGTGGGCGGGCAAGCGGCTGCCCACCGAGGCGGAATGGGAATTCGCCGGGCGCGGCGGGTTGAGCGGCAAAACGTTTGCGTGGGGCGATGAATTGAAACCCGACGGCAAATGGCGGGCGAACATTTACGAGGGCCTATTCCCCGCGAACGATACGGGCGCGGATGGTTTCGCCGGCATCGCACCCGTCGCGCAATTTTCCCCAAACGGTTATGGTCTTTACGACATGGCGGGCAACGTATGGCAATGGTGTAGCGACTGGTATCAACCAGATTATTATGCGCGCCTCAAGCTGGCGAGCGCGGCCATAGCGCACAATCCGTCAGGCCCTGGTTCCAGCTATAATCCTGGCGCACAACCGCCGCAGCGAGTGCAGCGCGGCGGCTCATTTCTCTGCACTGATCAATACTGCACGCGTTACATGGTTGGCACGCGCGGCAAGGGCGACGTGGATACCGGCAGCAACCACCTGGGATTTCGTTGCGTGAAGAATTAAACCCACCTGACTTCGAGTCGCATCTGGTCACTGACAGACGGCATCGCTTCCCAAGCGTTGAACACATAACCATGGAAACGTCTTCCCAACCGGCAAAAATTGCCGTGCCGGTGGGAGGCATTCCCACATTTCCGGTTGACAGAACCTGAAATGCATCTATGACGGCACTTACACACACAAATTCATTAAATTATTTTTTCTTGTTTCTGACTACCCGGGTTCGCTGAAATAACAAGCAACCGCTAAAGCTGAAAACCAGTGGTTAATCACGGTTGAATTGCGCGAAAGCCTGTATCCGCTTCCGATTAGGAAGCTCCGGTTTAATGAATCGTGTCATGCTGTGAAGTGTCTCCAAGTATCATAACCAAACTCTACACACGATGAAAACTCGACTCTTCCTCTTCCTCTCCGGCGGCTTACTTCTCGCCGTGCTCGGTTACGGCCTACGCAGTCAAGCCGACCCTTTGCATCTCGATATCGCGCGCACCAACGCCAACGTCGTCATCACTTGGACAAACCTCAATGCGGCATTGGAAAGTGCGCCAACTTTGCCGGGAACGTGGAATGTCGTCACGGGCGCAGTCAGCCCACGAGTCATTTCGCCGACGAAATAACAGCGACGATGGAAAACGCCGCGATGACCGTGGACTTGCGTTGCCAGAGGACGGCTGGTGAATACCAAGGTCGGCCGGTCGGCAGATCTCGAATCACCTTTGATTCCGCCGCCTTCGCCGCGCCACTAGCGTGTGGATGCTCTAAGCTGGTCTTCATAGTCGGCGGTTCGCAGTGGCGGGTGTGGACAGAACCTGCTGTCGGCGGAGGTCACCGCAAAAGTAGAACTTGTGCCAACCCCCATACTGCGGCGGCGTGCAGCGATTTCGCTAAGGGGTGTAACCCCACCATGCATCTAAGCGAGGCAAGGGAGACAGCAGCTTATTGATGACCGTCCTTTATTTATGTCGTGCTTGTTTTGGGGCTTCACCAACTCAAAACCATCAGCGGGATGACACCCAGCGCAAGCAATCCACGGCCCAGATCTTGGCCAAGATGTTTTTTTCATTGATTGATCGTGTAGGTTTCCATCTTCAGCGTCGAAGCCTGCTTGTCATCTTTGGCCTGCTGGTAATATTTAATGTATTTGTCGGCGTATTCGGAAAAGGTGGGCGTGCGCTTGATCTCCAGCAGATTGCCCCGACGACGATTCACCTGCAATTCTTCGAGCTGTTGCCGTGCCTGCGCGGGTGCGGTGGCACCTTCCAGCGGAACGCGGCAGACCTGCTTTTTACCGGAGTGGGGTTCTTCCACCGTGATCTGGGCGTAGTAGCGGTCATTGCGAACCCAGAGCCCGCGTATCGGGCGCTTGCGGGCATCCATCACCTTCACCCGGCAGCTCAGATCGCTTTCGTTCTCAGAACAGATGTTTCATTTGGATTAACCAAGGCGACTCATTTGGAACTTCGGAAAAGCCACTGCGCAAAGTGATAGACATCAGAATTTAATCTTCAGCGCGAACGCAATCTTGCCATCGAACTTCTCCGGCAGCGCAACGTGCAGGCCGGTTTCATCGCGGGTGAATTTCAACTTACCACCGCCAACCAGCCGCACGCTGCCGATTTTACCCGGCCATTGCAGCGAACCGGAGGCCAGCGACTTGACCGTCACTTGGCCGTCCTTGGGAAGTTCCAGCACGATGGCGTAAACGGTTTTGCCGTCCTTCGACTGCGTGAAGCGGATGTCTTCGGCGGTGAACGGTTTGTCGGACACATCCTTTTGGCCGTCGAACTGGCCTTTTTCCGCCGCCGTCGT
>JANYCI010000008.1 GCA_025360325.1 Limisphaerales bacterium
CATCACGAAATTCTTTGCCAGCCCACGGTTGGTTTGATCGCGGAGGAACTGCGCGCCGAACTGCTGAATATGCCGCCGACCTTGAACACGCTCGTGGATGATGTCGTGGTCGGTGCGATGGGCGCACAAAACGCGATGCAATTTTTCAAGCGCGGCGTGCTGCTCATCACGCCCGGCGACCGCGAGGATATTTTGCTCGCCGCCGGCGCGATGACGATTCCTGGCAATCCTGAAAACATGGCGGGCATCGTCCTCACCGGCGGGCTGCAGCCCAGCGAGAACGTGATGAAAGCCTTGAAAACCATGCCGATTCCCGTGCTGCTCGCCCAAGCCGACAGTTATCAAATCGCCTCGCGCGTCCACGACACCATCGTCAAGACGCGGCCCGCCGATGCCGAAAAAATTTCCCTCATCCGCGAGATCATCGCGAAGCACATCAACGTAAAAAAGATCATAGATTCTCTATGATAATTTTTAGTTTTGAATTTTTAATTTTTAGTTGCAGCATCCCGGCGGCATGAAACCCAGTGTCGTCCAAGACAAGAGTTACGCCTTTGCCCTGCGAACCATCGCACTGGCAAGGTGGTTGAAGGAACAAAGGGAGTTTGAAATTGCGGGACAAATCTTGCGCTCAGGCACGGCCATCGGCGCAAATGTCGAGGAGGCGTTGGCTGGAATCAGCCGGGCAGACTTTATCGCCAAGATGTCCATCGCCTCCAAGGAGGCACGCGAAACTCATTACTGGCTGCGGCTGTTGCGTGATTCAAAAATTGTCCCCGAATCCAGAATTGCTCCGCTTCAAAACGAAAGCCTGGAACTGATCCGCATTTTGACTGCAATTGTAAAAACCTCCCAAGCCGGCTCCGCCAACTTAAAATTAAAAGCTAAAAACTAAAAATTTAATGCTCCCACTTTCTCCCTTTCTAAAAACTTTGCCAACGTATCAACCGGGCCGACCGATTGAAGAAGTCGCGCGCGAACTGGGCTTGCCCGCCGCGAGCATCATTAAGGTGGCGTCCAACGAAAATCCATTTGGCCCCTCGCCGCTCGCCCAGGCCGCACTGCAAAAAGCCATTGCCGGCGTGAATCTGTATCCCGATGGCAACGCGTTTTATCTCAAACAAAAACTCGCGGCCAAGCTGGGCGTGGAAACCGCGAACCTCGTTCTCGGCAATGGTTCCAACGAGATTATCGAGTTCGTTTCGCACGCGCTGCTCACGCCGGACACGAACATCGTCGTCTCGCAATACTGCTTTGCCATCTATCCCATCGTGGCAAAAATGTTTGGCGCAGATGTCATCATCGTGCCCGCGAAAAATCACGGCCACGATTTGTCCGCAATGCTCAAAGCCATCACGCGCAAGACACGCATCGTTTTCGTCGCCAATCCAAACAACCCGACTGGCACGCTGGCGACGCGCGAGGATTTGATTAATTTTGTGAACCAAGTTCCCGACGACGTGCTGCTGGTGCTGGACGAGGCCTACATCGAATTCCTTGACGACCCCGTGGATTTCGTTTCGCTCATCCGCCTCGGCGCACGCAAAAATCTGATCCTGATGCGGACGTTCTCGAAGATTTACGGACTCGCCGGTTTGCGCATCGGCTACGGCATCGCGACACCCGAACTCGCCGCCGCGCTGGAAAAAATCCGCCAGCCGTTCAACGTGAATCTGCTGTCGCAAATCGCCGCGCTCGCCGCGCTGGACGACGATGAACACGTCCGCAAAACGCGCGACAACAATTTCAGCGGCCTGGAATTTTTCACGACGGCCTTCCGTCAAATGAAACTGGAATACGTTCCCTCCAATGCCAATTTCATTCTCGTGCGCGTGGGCGCGGGCCAGAAAATTTTTGAAGCGATGCAGAAACTCGGCGTCATCACGCGGCCGATGGGCGGCTATCTGTTGCCGGAGTGGATTCGCATCTCCGTCGGCACGCGGCAAGAAAATGAGCGGTGCCTTGGTGCGTTGAAACAAAGTTTAAGTTAACCGTCATTGGCAATGGATTCGGTCGGGCAACTTTCCCGCGCCTCTTCCGCCAACGCCGTTTCTTCTGAGGTCTCAGGCTGCCGATGGACAATGCTTTATCCGCCTTCATCAAACCGCTTGCGGCGGGATGGCTTTGGGCTAATTTGTTTTCATGTCAAAGCAAGAATTGCTCGCGCGCATCACGGTGGATCCAAACATTTGCCATGGCAAACCGTGCATTCGCGGCCTGCGTTACCCAGTGGAATTTTTGCTAGAATTGTTGAGCGGCGACATGACGGCGGAACAAGTGCTGGCAGATTATCCCGATCTCGAACAGGACGATTTGCGGGCGGCCTTCGCCTACGCCGCGCATTTGAGCCGCGTGAAAAGTATTGAACCGGTGGCCGCATGAAGTTCATTGTGGACGCGCAATTGCCCCGCCGTCTCGCGCACGAACTGGCAGCGGCAGGCCATGACACCAAACACACCTTGGATTTTCCGTCAGGAAACCGCACGACCGATAAAGAAGTCTCTGACGCGGCAATCCGGGAAAGTCGGGTGGTAATAACAAAGGACAATGATTTCGTGACCTACTTTCAGTTGCGCGGCGCTCCGCCAAAACTACTTTTGATTTCTACCGGCAATATTTCCAACGATGCGCTTTCAAAACTGTTGGCAGAAAACATGACCGCCTTGGAAACGGCGTTCACTAAATACGACTTCGTGGAATTGAGCGTTTCGGCAATTACCATTCATGCTTGAGAAATTATTGTTTGAATCTCGCGCAAAACTGATTACCTATTCTCCGCTGAAATGAAACCAACCGACCTGCGGGGCATCCTGCAATACATTCCGCAATTTCGCGAGAAGACGTTCGTCCTCGCGATTGACGGCACGATTGTCACCGACGAAAATTTCGCCACGCTCCTGCTGGACGTGGCGGTGATGCGGTCGTTGAGCATCCGCGTGGTGCTGGTTCACGGCGCGGCGGCCCAGATCAAGGCGCTCGCGGAGAAGCAGAGCGCCAAGGCGTCGAACTGCGACGGCACCGGGATCACGGACGCGGCGACGTTGCAGATCGCGATGGACGCGGCGAACCGGCTCACCCACGAAATTCTCGAAGGTCTTTCCACGAACGATCTCCGCGCGGTTTGTCCCAACGCCATCATCGCGCATCCGCTCGGCATCATTCAGGGCGTGGATCATCTCTTCACCGGCAAGGTGGAACGGGTGGACACGGAATTGCTCACGACCTTGCTCGCGCAGGGAATTGTGCCGGTCATCCCGCCGCTCGGTTTCGACGGCGAAGGCAAAACGTATCGCGTGAATTCCGACAGTGTCGCGCTGGCGGTGGCCGAGGCGTTGAAGGCGACGAAACTGATTTATCTCACCGCTGACGACGGCTTGATCCACAGCGGCAAACTGATCCGGCAAATGATTTTGTCTGAATTGCAAAATTTGCTGGCGACGGGCAGCGCGCATTTTGCGCCGGAAATTTTGTCAAAGGCGCAGCACGCCGCGCTCGCGTGTCGCGCGGGCGTCCCGCGCGTCCACATCATCAACGGCAAAGTGGACGAGGGTCTGCTCGCGGAAGTTTTTTCCAACGAAGGCATCGGCACATTGATTTACGCCAATGAATATCAACAGATTCGCGCGGCGAAGAAAAAAGATGTGCGAGCGATCCAGTTGTTGACCAAGGCGGCGGTGGAATCCGACGAGCTCGTGAAGCGGACGCGCGCGATGATCGAGACGCGGCTCGGCGATTATTATATTTTTGAAATTGATAAAAATCCCGTCGCCTGCGTCGCGCTGCACGTTTATCCCGAACACAACAAAGGCGAACTCGCCTGCCTTTACGTCAGCACGTCGCACGAGAACCAGGGCATCGGCC
>JANYCI010000110.1 GCA_025360325.1 Limisphaerales bacterium
AGGCCGCGTCGTAGCGTTTGCGCTGTGGCGCCGCAGGCGCGGTCACGGTCGAAGTGGGTTCGGTCGGCTGGTGCTTATTCATGGGCGCTTTCTTTTAACCCGCCGCCGCCAAGGTGTCCATCAATCCGGGTTAAGCCCAGAACACTCCCTCACCCCGGACAATTTGAAATACATCTTTTCCCACTTGATGTTATTGAAAGCGGACAAATTCCCGAAAACCCAGGCAATATTAATAGATATTTTGTTTCTGGCGTTGATATGAATCTTGTCCACAACCAAGTGCGTGCACATGTGTATGTCAAATTGCCATACATGTTAATTCTTGGGAGAATTTTTGATTTCGATCCAAGATTTGGTGAATGCTCACGCATCCGAATTCATAATGGCATAATTGGATTTAAGAATTACAAAATCACGGCAGATATTTGGAACCATCTATTTAGTAGAGCTCGCCTGATTGAAGAAAAATTCCAATCAATCTCTTCCAAGCAAGCAGCAAAAATTAACAGTGCCATTCTAAAAAATCCAGAACGCGCCGAAGCAAGTCCTTCAAACGAGGCCGGCATGGTGGATTTCATTTTGTCACAAAAAAAAATTAACGAGTAAATAAAGAATTTGATTTTTTCCTTTGTGATTGCCCGGTTGACGGCCACGCGCTAAGCGCTTAATTTCTTCGCCATGAGTATTGAACTGCTGCAATCGGAAGTCCGCGCGCTCCCGCCGGAACTGCGCCGCAAGCTCGTGGCTTTCATCGTCGCGCTAGAAAATCGCCCCGTGGAAACCCCCAGCACTACTCCGCTCAAAGCCTTGGAGTCGTTACAAGAAAAACTGCACCTTGATGACAACGGCGCGGCAAAGTGGATGGCCGCCGTGAGTGCCGCTCGCCGCTGACTTCCTATCACAGCGCATGATTCACTTCGACACCAACTTCCTCATCCAAACTATTGTGGCCGGATCAGCGGCGCATGAAAAATTTCAGAACTGGGCGCAGGCGGGTGAAAACTGCAATGTCAGCAGCATCGCGTGGTCGGAATTTCTATGTGGCCCGCTGGACGCGTCCGCTGCGGCGCTGGCCGGGCAGATTTTCCCGCAGCCAGAACCATTGCTGGCGGATGACGCGGCGCTGGCCGCGCGCTTGTTCAACCAGACCGGACGCCGCTCGCGCAGCCTAGCTGATTGCATGATCGCCGCCGTTGCTATTCGCTGTGGCGCAAAACTGGCAACTATCAACCTCACGGATTTTCAGCCGTTTGTTTCACACGGGCTCGTTCTTGCCTGATGATTTACGCACGTTACGTTCAATCTCCGAATGAAACCCACCACCCGCACCCGCCTGCTGCTGTTGACCATTTTTCTTTTTCCCGTGGTGGTGATCGTGCTGTTCTGGTTCTTCGGTAAAGACCCGGAGAATCCGGCGGACACGCTGCCGGTGATGCCGCCGCGCTGATGCGAAAGTCAGTTCCCGCCGCCAAAATTTCAATCCGCTTTGCAGAAATTGGAAACGCGTTTAGCCGTGCCGTCGTCTAGGCTGACGGCGTGAAATCCAAACTGTTTTTTCTGGCGGCGTTTTTGGTCGGCGCATTGGTGGCGAACGCTGCGGAAGATGTGCGCAAAATAAAAATCATCCTTATCGGTGATTCCACCATGACGGACAGCGCGGGCTGGGGTCTCGGCTTCAAGCAATTTCTCGATCCCGACAAAGTTGAACTGGTCAATGCCTCGCGCGGCGGTCGCAGCTCGATGAGCTTCATGAAGGAAGGCCGCTGGACGAATGCGCTCGCACTCAAGGGCGATTATTATCTGATCCAGTTCGGTCACAACAACGAGCCGGGCAAGCCGGGGCGTTCGACTGATATGCCTACGTTCGTCAGCGACATGAATCAATATGTGGACAACGCGCGGGCCATCGGCGCGAAACCGATTCTGGTCACGCCGCTGGTGCGACGGCAATGGGACAAGGCGAATCTCGGCAAAATCAAATCCAGCCTCGTGCCGTATGCGGAGGAAGTCCGTAAGATTGCCGTGGAGAAAAATGTTCCGCTCGTGGAGTTGCATGACCGCGCGAAGGAATTGTGCGAATCGCTCGGCAAAGAAAAGTGTTACGAGTTCAGCCCGACGAAAATCGTGGAGGGCACGAATGGCTTCGACGGCACGCATCTCAAGGGCGCGGGCCATGTGATGTTCGCGCGGCTGGTCGTGGATGAGCTGCGCAAGAACGTGCCAGAACTCGCGCCGGTGTTGCGCGCCGAGCCGCTGAATGAAAATCCCGAAGTCACCGATTCCAAGTTTAACGCCGTCGTTTCCGCCGACGGTTCCGGCACGCACAGGAATTTGCAATCCGCCATCGCCGCCGCGCCGGACAACGGCGCGGACACTTTCACGATTCTCATCAAGCCGGGGACGTATCAGGGGCAGTTCATCGTGCCGAAAGGAAAAAACCATTTGAAATTCATCGGCGAAGAAACGGAGAACACAATTCTCACCGGCTCGTGGAATCAGAATGAATCGCCAACGGGAAGCGGACGACCGCTTTACAACAACGCCAGCACGGTGATTCTTGGCGATGATTTTCAAGCGGAGAAAATCACGTTTCAAAACACCTCCGGCGATCATGGGCAAGCGCTGGCCCTGCGCGCCGATGGTGACCGAATTGTGTTGAATCATTGCCGACTGCTCGGCTGGCAAGACACGTTGTTGGTCAACAATGGCCGGTATTATTTTACGAACTGTTATGTCGAGGGGCGTGTAGATTTTATTTACGGTTCGGCGGCGGCAGTTTTTGATCATTGCGAAATCCACAGCAAGAACGGCGGACACATCACCGCCGCAAACACGCCGCAGGATCATCCGTTTGGTTTTGTGTTCATGAATTGCAAGCTCACGGGTGATACGAATCCGTGGGTCGGCCCGGAGGGAATTCCCGCCAACACGAACAGCGCGCCGATGGCTGACCTCGGCCGGCCGTGGCGGCCTTACGCGAGCGTGGCGTATCTCAACTGCACCCTGGGCGACCACATCAAGCCCGAAGGCTGGAACAACTGGCGCAATCCGACGAACGAATTGACGGCGCGTTTCGCCGAATATAAAAGCACCGGGCCGGGCGCAAATCCTGACGGACGTTTCCAGTGGACGAAGCAGTTGAGGGACGATGAGGCGAAAGCTTACACACTCGAAAAGATTCTCGGTGGCGAAGACAATTGGAAACCGGATTTGAATTAAACTGGCTGGTAAATATTTAAGATGAAAAATTATTTGCTCAAAGTTGTTGCCGCAACGGTTTTGCTGGCAAGCGTGTCAACGGTCTGGTCTCAAACCAACGCGCCCGCACCGAAGAAAAAAATCCGCATCGTCCTCGTCGGCGATTCCACGGTGAACGACGGCGGCGGGTGGGGTTATGGCTTCAAGCAATTTCTTACCGGCGATGTCGAGTGCATCAACACCGCCGCCAACGGGCGCAGTTCCAAAAGTTTCATCGCGGAAGGCAAATGGACGAATGCACTGGCATTGAAGGGCGATTATTATTTCATCCAGTTCGGCCACAACGACGAGCCGGGCAAAGGCCCCGAGCGCGAAACCGATCCGGCCACGACTTACACGCAAAACCTTGCACGATATGTGGACGAGGCGCGCGCTGTCGGCGGCAAACCAATTTTGGTCACGTCGCTCACGCGGCGGCAGTTTGATAAACCAGAGGCAACAAAGCTTAAGCCGAACCTCATGCCGTATGTCGAAGCGATGAAAAAAGTCGCCGCGGAGAAAAATGTGCCGACGATTGATCTGCATACGAGCAGCGTCGCGCTGTGCGAAAAAATCGGCCCGGAGGAGACAGCTAGGTTCAACCCCGACGGCAAGGACGGCAAGCCGGATACGACCCATTTGAAAGGTGATGCGCGAGTCGTTTTCGCGCGACTGGTGGTGGATGAACTTCGCAAAGCCGTGCCGGAACTTGCGCGACATTTGCTGGTGGAACCGAAGCTCGTAGCGATCAAAGACAGCCAAGGCAAGCCAACGGAAACTTTGGAAAAGGACGAATCCAAAAACACGAAAAACTAAAATCATTTCCCATTTTTTCATGAAAGCGTTCACTTTGTTTTTTGTCGCAGGGCTACTAGTTGCTGGGTTTGCGCGGGCTGATGTAAATCCCGCACCGCCGGAAATTCCCAAAAACATTTTCAGCGTCACGAACTACGGCGCGCTCGGCGATGGCGTGGCGACGAACACGGAAGCCATTCAATCCGCCATCAATGCCGCGAGTGCGGCCGGCGGCGGCATGGTGCAGGTGCCTGCGGGAATTTATTTGTGCGGGCCGATTCAGCTTGCCAGCAAAATCAATTTGCACCTCGACGCCGGCGCGGTTTTAAGAATGTTGCCGTTGGAAAAATATCCCGGCGGCACGGTGAATCCGCAGACGTTTATCAGCGGCGACAAATTGCACGATGTGGCGATCACGGGCAAAGGTGCCATTGACGGGCAAGGGGCGGCGTGGTGGCCGTTCGCAAAAACGTCCAAGGATGCCAAGCGTCCGAAAATGATTTCGCCATCGAACTGCGAGCGTTTGTTGATTGAGGGACTGACGCTTTCCAACTCGCCAATGTTTCATATCGCGATTGGCGGGAAGTGCCGAGACGTGATCGTGCGTGGCGTGACGATTCGCGCACCGGCTTCAGATGATCCCATTTTGCCCAGCCACAATACGGACGCGTGCGACGTGAAGGGGAAAAATAT
>JANYCI010000131.1 GCA_025360325.1 Limisphaerales bacterium
CGCGCCCTGCGAAATTAATTCCTTCACGGGGTCACGGCGATACAAACGATCGGGCCAGAAATCCTCGTCGTTCCAGATGTCCTCGCAGATCGTGATGCCGATTTTCTGGCCGTTGAAAATGAACGGCTCATTTTTTTTGGCCGGTTCAAAATAGCGGTCCTCGTCAAAAACATCGTAGGTCGGCAGCAGGCTTTTGGCGGTGCGCCAGATGATTTTTCCGTTTTGCAAAACAGCGGCGGCATTTTTCAGCGCGCGTCCGGGACGCTCGGAATTTTTCTCAACGAAGCCGACGCATAACGGAATTTCACCAATGGCCGCTGCGGTTTCGTTGAGGGCGGCGAGATTGGCTGCCACAAAATCATCGCGCAGCAGCAGGTCGCGCGGCGGGTAGCCACAGAGAAACAGTTCGGGGGCGACGACAAATTCCGCGCCGCGTGCGACGGCCTCGGCGTAGGCAGCCAGCAGCTTTTCGCGGTTGGCCGCAAACGCGCCGATGGTCGGATTCAGTTGGAGCAAACCCAGTTTCATTTTTGATTTACGATTTACGATTTTCGTTCCGCCAAACCGACTCATCGTAAATCGTAAATCGTGAATCGTAAATCTATTCCACGGATGGCGGTGGCCGGGAAAATGGCCGCTTACAATTTTTCGGTAGGGGTGAAAGGCAGACCGCGTTCGCCGTTGAACAGTTTTTTCAGCCGCCGGTCGCTGGAGCTGCTCGTGCGGCGAATGATTTCAGGCGCGACACGATTGCCCAATTCGCGACGATAGCGGCGACCCTTCAGCCAGTCTTCGTAACTGATCGCGCCTTCAATCGGTATGCAGGGGATTTTTGGTTTTGAGTTCATTGGCCACCTCGCCCACAAGGGCTTCACACTCGGAAAGATTACGGTATTCGCGCAGGTTCGCAAGCCGCCGGACTTCCGCCCAATCCACTGGAATGACTTCGTCCAGAATCATGGCGATCAGTTTTTTTGCACAATCACGCGCCGCCAGATTTTCTCCGGGATAAACGGAAACCAGCACGCGTTCGACCAGCAAATCTTCAGGCTTCATCACCAGCACTTCACCGTAGGGTGCTTGCACTCGGCGATACGGCGTGCGGGCAAAACTTTCTGCAGAACCAAGCACGTCCACAAACATTCCCGCGACCTGCCAGTTGCGCGGGCCCCCTTTTGCACCAAGTAAACCCATGACTTCCTGCCGCTCGCGAATGGGTAGACTCGCTGAAGTGTGGCACATATCCAAATCGCCAGAGGCATACGCACCTTCCGTTAGAATCTCGATGGCCGAGCCGCCGACTACAACGAGTTCCACGCCGCGTTCCGCCCACAGCGCACTGCATAGTGAGGCCATCTTCAAACTTTTGATGGTCGGGTCCTGCTCGCCGGTGATGTCGGCGAGGGCAAATTTTATTTTCTCCGATTGCATCTTAAAAATTATTCCACGCTGCGAACCGCCGCCGCGAGGCCGGCCAGGTGGCGTTCGAGCGTGAAGTGCGCGGTGAAATGGGCGCGGAGCCGTTCGCCGCTTTCGGTGACCAACACTTCAAGAATGGCGGCGGCGAGGGCTTCGGGATTTTGATCAGCGACGAGGCCGGGATAATTTTCCGGGAGCATTTCTGGCAGCGACCGCCAGCGCGTGGTGACAATCGGCACGCCATAGGACATGGCCTCAATCAAATTCACCGGTTGGTTTTCGCCGAGGTATTGCGTGGGAAATAAAAACAGATCAGCCTCGCGGAGTAAGTTATCTTTGCGGTCGCCGCTGACGAAGCCGGCGTGCTCGATGGCGGTGGCGTATTTGGTGATTTGTTGCAACCGGTCGAACTCGCCTTTTTCGGCGGTGCTCACAAAATTGCCGGCGGCGGTGAGTTTCAACTGGATCGGCAGGCCGCGCGTGGCGAGCGCGCGGTTGGCGAGCAGCACGGACTCGGCGGCGGCGAACACGCCTTTTTCGCGGGTGCAGTGGGCGATGAAGAGAACATTGACGACCATCGGGTTCACATTCCATTCACCGCCCAAAATTTTGCGGCGCGCGGCGAAACGTTCGCGCCGCAGCGGGGCGACGGAGTTTTCAAAATCGGCGCAGGGATCAGGGATGCCGTTGTGGACAACGCGGATTTTTTGGGAAAGCAGCTTCGCGGCGTCGGCCTGATTGTAGCGAGAGAGAACGATGCTCAAGCTCACGGGCCGGAACAGCCGCCAGGTTACGGCGCGGGTGGCGATGGGATTTTCGGATTCGAGCCATTTGGCAAGGCCGGCGGCGTGCCAGTGCAAGATAATGTTTTTGAAAAACGGGCGGCAAAGCAGCATCACCAGCCAGTCGCGATAGAGCGCGACGTTTTTGCCGGGCGCGGGAACGTAGTAAAAATTTTTTACGCCGTGCCGAAACCGCAGCCACACGGCTTGCAGGCAAAACCAGAAGATGAGGAAAATTTTCGCGCCTTGAAATTCGCCGATGTCCGAGAGGCCGCGCGAGAAGCGAGCGTTGACGTGGTAACATTCGATGCCGTGCGGCGACCAGGTGGCGGGATCGCGACGGCGCGTATCGCCGCCGAAACCGTCGAGCATGAGCTTGACCATGTAGCTCTGGCCATGGTGCGGTGGCGGCGTGTGGGCAAAGACGACTAATTTCATTTCGGATTTACGATATACAATTTGCGCGCCGCATGAGTTGGCGCATCGTAAATCTTAAATCACAAATCGTAAATGACTAACCACGTCAACGTCCGGCGGGTGGGCGGCGGATGGGATTGAGAAATGAGACGCCTTCAGCCATTGGCCGTGAGGCCGAACCATTTTCCGATAGCGCGACGCGAGAATTTTTCTTCTGTCCGCCTGCTGAATTCTTCATTTACTTGCCTAGTCAGGTCGTTCATTTTTGCGCGATGTTGATGGCGCGGAAAAATGTGGATTGGTGGTGCGAGCGGGTCATCCGGCTGCTCACCTGCGCGCTGCTGGTGTTCGCACCGCTGGCGTTTGGCGCGGTGGATATGTGGGCCATGCTGGTGGTGCAGGCGGGCGGCGTAGCGATTTTGATTTTGTGGGCGGCGCGGCTGTGGTTGAGTCGGCGCGGGAAAATCCTCTGGCCACCATTGGCGTGGGCGGTGCTGGCATTCATGGTGTATGCGGTGGGGCGTTATTTCACGGCGGACATCGAATATGTGGCGCGGCTGGAGCTGAACCAGGTGTTGCTCTTCGGATTTTTATTTTTGTGCCTGATGGATAATTTGCGCGGGCAGGAGGAGACGGAGGCGGTGAGCTGGACGATGATCAGCACCGGGACGTTTTGCGCGTGCTACGCGCTCGGCCAACTGCTCACGCACTCAAACAAGGTATGGAACGAGGTGTCGCCGTATCTGGCGCGGGCGTCGGGGACTTACATCTCACCCAACAATCTCGCGGACTTGCTGGCGATGCTGCTGCCATTGACGCTCGCGTTTTTACTCGTGGGACGTTTGAGCGTGCTGGCGCGGATTGGCCTCGGCTACGCGGCGGTGGCGATGGCGGCAGGTCTGGCGGTGACTTTCTCCCGGGGCGGTTACCTTTCGGCGGCAGCGGGGATTATTTTCGTGCTGGGAATTTTATTATTCCACAGCAATCACCGGCTGCGGGCGTTGTCGCTGATGCTGGCGCTGTTGGTGGGGGGCGGAATTTTCGTGAACGGCTATCTCTCGAAGACGTATGCGTATGTCCAACGCGTGAACAACCCGGAGGTGACGATGACGGGGATGCTGGACACGAGTTCGCGTTTGCAGATGTGGCAGGCGGCTACGGAAATGTGGGCGGATCATCTGTGGTTCGGCGTCGGGCCGGATCATTATGATTACCGCTTCCGCCAATATCGTCCGGAAACAATCCAGTCGCGGCCTGATCGAGTGCATAATGAATATTTGAACCTGCTCGCGGACTGGGGCGCGGTGGGCGGGGTGATTGTGTTGGCAGGCATGGGGATTTTTATTTTCCATCTGCGGAAAACGTGGCCTCATGTGCGGCGCGAGGAGAACGACTTCGGGACGGGGCAGAGCAACCGCTTCGCATTTTTCCTCGGCGGCATGGGCGGGCTGGCGGCCCTGGCAGTTCACTCGGTGGTGGATTTTAATCTGCACATTCCAGCCAACGCCCTCGTCGGCATCACCCTGCTGGCACTGGTGGCAAGCCATGCGCGCTTCACTTCGGAGCAACACTGGCGGCGGCTGCGGCGGCCCATGAAAATTATTTTCACCATCGTCCTCGGCGGCGTGGCCTGCTATCTCGCCACACAGACGTGGCGACTCGGCGGCGAAGCTTATTGGCTGGCGCGGGCGGAACGGCAGCCGGTGTTTTCCACGCCACGTGCCGAAGCGCTCGGCCGGGCGTTCAAATGGGAGCCGGGAAATTTTCAGACCGCATACGCTATTGGGGAATGTTTCCGCACGCAAAGTTTGGACGGCGGAGAAAATTTTGCTGACCTCGCGCGGACGGCGATGGAATGGTATGCCGCCGCGAGCCAACGGAACCCGCACGACGGCTATAATTATCTCCGCACCGGTATGTGCCTCGACTGGTTGAACCGGCAGGGCGAAAGTGAAAAGTGGTTTGCCCAAGCCGAGGAATGTGATCCGAACGGCTACTACATGGCCGCAAACATTGGCTGGCATTACGTCCAAACCGGCGATTACACCACCGCGCGACAATGGTTCCTCCGCTCACTCAAACTGGATGGCAACAACCCAATCGCCGAAAGCTATCTGGTCATTTGCGACCGGAAACTGATCGAAAAGGCCTCCGGCAAACCAGTGCTGCCGTTCTCCTTTTGACCGGCACTCAAGCCACCGTGATTTTAACCGAACTAAATGAAATGTCCGTTGACAGAGCGTATTGAACGCAGGTATAGTGCCAACAGATTGAAACCGTAGGCTTATGAAAAATCTAAAAACTTTAATCACCACCGTTGCGTTGGGTTTGCTGGCTGCCGCCATTAGTTCCGTTCAAGCCCAGCAATCGAGACCCGGATTCGCCACCGCCATCCGCACACAAGGCATCGTCACCTACACCCTCGGCGACGGCAAATGGTATCCGCTCGTCCCCGGAAAATATCTTCCACCCGGCTCCTCCATTCACACCGGCGAAAATGGAACCGTAGACATCATCCTCGGCAAGTCCATCCAACTACCGCAGGCCAAATGGACGCCCGACCGTATTTCGCAAGCACCCGACTCGCCAGTTCGCGGCATGGTGACTTACAAACCTTCTGCCGAGCAGAACATGGTGCGCCTGATTGCAAATTCCACGCTGGCCATTGATCGCCTCAACACGACCGATACCGGCGCAGATACCGTTAGCGACACTGAATTGGATTTGAAAGAAGGCAAAATTTACGCCAGCGTAAAAAAACTTTCCGGCGCATCGCAATACCTCGTCAAGATTCCTAACGGCGTAGCCGGCGTGCGCGGCACTTGGTTCAGCCTCGGTTCTGATGGCGGCGTGGCCGTTTATGAGAGTGCCAACGGCGGATTGCTTATGGCCGTTACCTACAAAGGCGCTACGTTCACCGTCCAAGTCAACGAAGGCCAAATGTATGTGGTCGGCAACAATGCTGGCGGCTCTGGACAGCCGACCACTGTTACCATTCCACCGGAGTTGAAACAGACTTTGAAGCAAATTTTTGATTCCGTCAAAACCACCTACACCCCTGAAAACATTCAGTATGCCGAAGACAAAACCGTGACCACCCATGTCTCGGCTACCAGCGGCCTTAGCAGTAACAGCGGCGGAGGGGGATCCAGCGTGCCACCGGATGGTGGCAACGGCGGAGGATTCTGATTTGATCGCACTTTTTCAAACCAGCGCAGCCTTGAGTTGCGCTGGTTTTTTGTTTATCCCAACGGCGTGCATATCAAGCGTCCCAAGCCCGTGCCGGCAATTCTCGCTGCGCTGGTGATTGCACTCGTCTGTGCGCTGCGCTTCTGGAACCCCGTTTTTCTTGACCGTCTGGAGCTGATGACCTACGACGTGCGCGTCCGCACCGCCCAAAATTTCCCCACGCCCACCGCCACCAATCTGGCGTTCGTCGTGATGGATGAAGCCAGCATTGCCGCCGTAAAAAAAAGCGACGCACTTTCCTACCACTTTGGCCTCTACTGGCCGCGCCAAATTTACGGACGCCTGCTCGAAGAACTTTCTGCGCAGGGCGCGCGCGCCGTGGCGTTTGATATTTTGTTCGACAGCCTGCGGAGTGATCATCCCGGAGTATTGATTGACGATGGCACTGGCACGAACACCATTCCGTCCGACGAGTTTTTCGCGAAACAGATGGAGCTTGCCGGCAACGCACTCATCGCCATCACGCCGGAAATTGACCCGCCAAAATTATTTGCCACCAATGCGTTCGCGCATGGCAACATCGCCGCCGACAAGGATTCCGACGGCATCCTGCGGCGTGCCCGCGCCTATATTGATCTGCGCCGCTGGCATCCGCTCATTGAAAGCACCGCTCAAAAAAAAGGCGTCAGCCTGACCAACATCTTTGTGGAGAAAGACAAGGTGATTCTGGTGTCCGACTCGGGCAAGTCGCTCGAAATTCCGCTCGACGAAAACGGCGCGATGAATCTAAAAAATAAAAAAAATCCCGACGCGCCCATCAAGGCGAAACCATTCACCGACGAACGCATCTGGCACATGGGCATCGTCCTCGCCGCTCAGGAATTGAAGCTCGATCTGGAAAAATCCGAAGTGGATTTGCCGCGTGGCAAAATTATTTTGCGCGGCGCGGGCGGTGTGGTGAGGGAAATTCCAGTGGACGCCGAGGGTTATTTCTACATTGACTGGCGGATCACTCCTCAAGACCCAGTGCTGGCCCGAGCCTCCGTGGAAAAAGTTTTGTTACAGGACATCGCGCGGCTCAAGGGCGAGACCGGCGGAATCACCAATGAATTCAGGGACAAGCTCGTTGTCATCGGCTCCGCCGCGCAGGGCAACGACCTGACCGACCGGGGCGCGACGCCGCTCGAAAAAGATACACTGCTCGTGAGCAAGCACTGGAACGTAGCCAACTCCGTCATCACCGGCAGCTTCATCCGCCGCGCCACGCCCGCGCAGGAAATCGCGCTGATTATTTTTCTTGGCGTCGCGACCGCGCTCATCACCTGGCAGTTCCGCGCCTTTTCCGCTTTCGGTGGCACGTTGCTGCTCGCCGCTATTTATGTCCTCATCGCCTTCGCGGTGTTTATAAAATTTCGCTTCTGGCTCCCGCTCGCGTTTCCAGTTTTAGGTGTGATGCTGATCGAACACACCGCGCTGCTCATCCACCGCGCCGTTTTTGAAGAGGACGAAAAGCGCCGCGTTAAACACATTTTCTCAAAACTCGTTTCGCCCAATGTTGTCAATGAATTGCTCGCGCAGGAAAAACTGGAACTCGCCGGGTCGCGGCGCGAACTCACGGTGTTTTTCGCCGACGTGCGCGG
This sequence comes from Limisphaerales bacterium, assembly GCA_025360325.1. Lineage (GTDB taxonomy): Bacteria > Verrucomicrobiota > Verrucomicrobiia > Limisphaerales > UBA11358 > UBA11358. The sequence continues at coordinate 7,448 of JANYCI010000131.1, forward strand.
CTTCACCGCACTCACCGATCAGATGCAGGAACGCGTCGCGGAATTTGTCCGCACCAAAAATTTGGAAGGCGACGCAGCGGAAAAATGTTTCGCCGAATCCGCGCGCGAAACGCTGGAGATCGTGAATCTTTATCTCGCCACCGTGGCCGACGCGGTGAAGACGCATGGCGGCACACTCGATAAATACATCGGCGACTGCGTGATGGCGTTCTGGAATGCACCGACGCACGACGAGGCGCACGCGCTGAATTGTGTCCGCGCCGCGATCCACGCACAAAAGGCGATTGCGGATTTGAATGTAAAACGGCTCGCGCAAAACACCGAACGCGCGACCGAGAACGCCAGTCGCGAGGCTGCCGGACTACCACCGCGTCCGCCACTCTCGGAACTTTTTCTTGGCACCGGCATCAACACCGGCCCCATCACCGTGGGCCTGATGGGTTCGGACGATCACGGATTTAACTACACCGTATTTGGTCGCGAAGTGAATTTGGCGAGCCGGCTCGAAGGCGTCTCCGGCACTGGGCGCATCATCGTGGGCGAAACGACCTTCAAACATTTGAAAAAAATTGACCCAGAACTGGCCGCGCGCTGTGTGGAGCAAACGCCCGTCACGCCAAAAGGTTTCCGCGACCCGGTGCGAATTTTTGAGGTGCCGTGGAAATGACCGAACGTGACTTGGTCAACAAGTTGCGGATTCCCAAAAAAAACGGGGGGACGGAGAAATAATTTTTCTCAATCCCCCCGGTGCTTTCAAAAAATTGTTACGAAAGTATCCAGCCCGCGCGGTTCTCGCGCTTGATGAATTGCGCGGCCTCCGGGCAGTTCGTGGCCTTCATATTCGGTCCGTCCCACGCAATTTTTTTACCGACACGCAACGAGACGCAGCCGAGCAGCATGATTTCCGTGAGCTTCGCGCCGACATCAAAACGCGAGTAGCACAGTTCCGGCTTGCCCGCTTTGATCGCCCCGAGCCATTCCAAATGATGCTTCTCATCCGTGCTGCCCTTGAACGTATTGCGCGGAATAGATTGCACGATCATCGCTTCCGTCGCTGCCGGATGTTTTTTGTAATGGGTGAATTTCTTTTCGCCCGTCTGCTTGATGAAAAATTGTTCGCCGTAATCGTCCGGTGAAAAAATCTTCCCCTTCGTGCCGATGAGCAACGCGCCGCTGCCGGGCATTTCGCCGAGCATTTCTTCGATGTCCGCCGTGAGTTCGTGCGGCGGTTTGTTGCTGCCGTCGTGTCCACCGCGAGCTTTCGGATCGGAAGTCGGCTTGCCGCCGTCATACCAAGTGAGCGTGACCGGATCGAACGACAACGTGTCGTGGCGATGAAAAAATGTTTTATGCTTGGCTGGCACAGCAGCTTTGCGCGCGGGAAATTGAAAACGAATTTTCGAGCCGAGCGGATACGTTTCGCCATTCATGCCGCCGAGAACTTCGGATTCGATCTCCGTCGGGTAGCCGAGTTGCAACGCGCGGAAAGTCATGTTGACCGTATGGCACGCCATATCGCCGAGTGCGCCCGTGCCGAAGTCGAGCCAGCCGCGCCAGTTGAACGGCTGATAAATTTTATTGTAAGGCCGGAACTGCGCCGGTCCCAGCCAGAGATCCCAATCGAGCGATTCGGGAACCGCTTGCGTCTCCGTGGGGCGTCCCATGCCCTGCGGCCAAATCGGGCGATTCGTCCAAATGTGAACATCCTGCACCTGGCCGATGATGCCGGACTGGATGCACTCGACCGCGCGGCGCAAGCCATCTTGGGCGCTGCCTTGATTGCCCATCTGCGTCACGACGCCCGTGCTATGCGCGAGTTGGCGGAGATGGCGCGCCTCGTAAATCGTCTGCACGAGCGGCTTCTGACAATAAACGTGTTTGCCCAAACGCATCGCCTGCGAAGCGGCGATGGCGTGAAAATGATCCGGCGTGGAAACGGTGACGGCGTCAATGCCCTTGCCCATTTCATCAAACATCTTGCGGAAATCCTGATAAAATTTCGCGCCGGAATATTTCTCACGCTGCTTGGCGCAACGCGCCGAATCCGCGTCGCATAACGCCACAATATTTTCAGCGGCGCAATAATCTGTATCGCTCTCGCCTTTGCCCATCACGCCGATGGCCGCGATGTTCAATTTACTGTTCAAGTTTTTCGCGCGCAGCAGCGTCGGCATACCGAACACGACCGCGCCCGTAGCGAGCGAAGTGGTTTGGAGAAAACGGCGGCGGGATAATTGACCGGGTGGTGATTTGCGTTGGGATTTCATGGGTGAAAATTATCAGTTGGTTGGGTGACTGCAAAATGTTTTGTCAGAAAAAATTTGTCGCGTGATTAAGTGACACCACCGAAATAAAAATAGATTTAAGGCAGCGCACCGGCATGGTCAAAATCACAGACGTTTCCTTGCCCCCAGCCGGTTACGCAAAGTTTGGCAACGCACGCGTGCCGATGAATCGCAGCGCCCCCGCCTCCTCCAAGATCACCAGCCAGCGGCTTTCATCCGCGATGGCTTTGGTGATTTCCGCTTCGTCCAAAACCATGCACGCCGTCGAGAGCGCATCGGATTCAGCGGCGGTGTCGCACAAAGCCCACGCGCGATTTTGGCGTTTGGCCGGTTCGCCCGTGCGCGGATCGAAAATATGTTTTCCTTTCACCGCCAAGCCGGAACCGCTCAACGAACCGTTTTTTAACCAGAACCGTTGCGGCGAATTATCCTCGCCCAAACCGCACGACCAACCCGCCGTTCCCGCCGGAATTTCGCCCGCGAGAATGCTGCTGCCGCCCGCGATGAGCAGAAATTTTTCGCAACTCCACTCGCGCAAAACTTCCGCCATGCGATCCAGCGCAAAGCCTTTGCCAATCGCGCCCAGATCAAACTCCAGCTTCCCGGCGTCACCGCAAATGTGAAAATTATCCAATGACCACAATGGTTTTATTGATTGCGTTTGGCGTGCCACCGCCGTTATGGAAAATGCGCCGCGCGTGGCCACCTCCATTTTTTTTGCCAATGTGAGACACGCAAATACCGGTTCCGTCAACCGCAATTTTTCACCAACGGCAAGCTGCGCAATTTCCGAAATCTCACTGTTAGCGCGAAAACGGCTCAACTTGTTTTCGAGTTCGTCGGTCAGCGTAAACGCCGCCTGCGCCGCCGAAGCCGCATAGGTTTTTTCCTCATCCGCGATCCGCACCTCAAACTCAGTGGCCATCGCACGCTGCTTGAAAACGTGGATCTCGCTCATGGTTTCGCTGAAGTTTCCGGCCGCCGCTCCGATGCGGGCATTGACCACAAAATCAGCAGCAACCCCGGCCGCGCACCAAAAAATTCGGGACGGACATCTTTCAACCGCGCCATTAAATTCGTCGGCGTATCCGAGCTGGTGATGACAAAATCTGCCGCGCTAATCTCCTGATCTGGCTGCCAAAATCCGACGTTGGAAAATTTCCGGAGATACCAGGGAAGCGGCCAAGCGTCGGCGATGGCGACGGCGATTGTTGGGTTCGCCAGATTTTTCCGGCGGGCGAGTTCATCTAATCGCTCCGGCAATCGCAACATATCTTCGCCCGTGTGCGCGTAGGCGAATGGATTTTTTTCATCCGCCGGTTTGTCAAAACAAAGTTCCTTCGTTTGCGCACCGAGGGTTGCCAACAGAAAAAGTCCGGCGATGCCCGCGCCCCAGCGACCGCCAGAATTTTTAACGAGTTCCAGAATCGCCGCCATTCCAAGCCCGCAGATCAGCGCAAACGGCAACCAGAGATTCAAGGCGAGCCAGGGTGTCTTGTAAGGAATGATGGAGTAAATCAGAGCAGTCACGGCGGCATAAATGATTAACGGCAGCGCTGCCTTTCGTGTGCCGCTCACGGCATCGCAAATAGCAATATAAATTCCCGCCGCAGCGACAAATGACAGGACCACCAACGGATCAAGTAGATGGAAATAATAACCAAAGTTTTTTTCATGACCCTCACCGCCAGCGCGGGCGGTGAAGCGAGAAACTGCGTGCCCGAGATCTCCCAGCGCCGACCAGTTTTGGCCAAACCAGGTAAATAATAAAATGGTGGCGACAATAAAAACACCGAATGCGGTCGCTATAATTTGGGGGGCGGCGATTTTATGCCGACGGTTCATCAGCCAGCCGCCCATCGCCCCACAGGCGAGCGCAAAAAAGTGGATAACTGCCGTTTCTTTGCACGCCAGCATCACCGCTGCGAGCAACCCAGTCAGTGCTGCGAATAACATTGAACCCGTTTTCAGCGTGCGCCAACCGGCAAGCATTAACCCAAAAGTCGCGGCAACAAAAATGGTTTCGTGAATGAAATAGCGGCTGTAGTAAACCGGCAACGGCGCCACAGCAAATAACAGCGCGGCGATCAAACACGTCAGGAAACCAAACATCTCCACAGCGGCACCGAACACTAAAATCATCGTGCTACCGATGATTACGGGAACCAGACGAAGTTGAGTTTCGGTGAGCTCGGAAAAATTTTTTGCACCGCAAAGTTGGGCGAATGGTTTTGCCAGCAAATACAAAACTGGCCCGTGTCGATCCTGCGGGTCGTAGTGAAATGGTTCCCCGGCGAGTAACTGGCCGGTGATGTAAGCGTTGACGGATTCGTCTGTGTGCATGGGCCGCACGCCAAGCGACGGCAGGCGGATGACCAGTGCCAGCAGAGCGACGAGGACAAAAATTGCCCACCGAATTTTTAGTGATGGTGTCGTCAATTTTTTGTAACAGCCGACGTGAGGAGGCTCTTCCTAAAAATACACGGGCAATCTAGAGCCTCCTCACGTCGGCTGCTACGGAAAAATTACGCGGCGGGTTTGCCGAACACTTCGACTTCGATGTAGTGATTCATCTTGTTCGTCGTGTTGCCCTTGCTGTAGAGGCGGACATAACGGGCTTTCGCGCCTTTGGCATCAATCAATTTGCCTTCGTAGGTTTCTTTGTAGGCAAGGTCTTTGCCGCCGTCCACCGAATCGTTGAAAATAGTGGTCACGTCTTTTTCAAATTTTGGATCGTTGGAAATTTGCACCATCACGTCAAAATAAACGCGCTCCTGTGAATGGTAATGCCAGACGAGAACCGCAGCAATGTCCGCTTCTTTTTCTAAATCAATCTGCACCCATTGCTTGCCCGGATCGAGTTCCACCCAGGAACCTTCATCGCCTTCTTTATCGCCATCGGTGATCAAATCAAGCGAGCCCACGACCGGATCGCCGGAGCTGGTGGTGACTTTTTTACCTTTCGCAAGATTCACCGTGCCGGGCGCAACCATGAAATCGGGACGCTTGCCCTTCTGTTGCGGCTCAAGGTTCGGCACTTTGATGGGAACGGGCGTGCCGACAAACAGTGGCTTGGGCAAATCCGTTTTTAACGGAACTTTATCTTCGGCGACGGCGACCGTGGCCAGCAAAACAGCCAGGGCCAGTTGAGAAATTATTTTATTCATTGGAAACTAAGACGGTTATTGGTTCAGGATGTTCAAACTTAAATCACGCTTCGACTTCTTCCTTCGTGATCGGAATCGTTTTCTGCGCGATAATGGCTTCGTTCGCCTTGTGGATGATGTATTCGCTGCGGAAGGCTTCGTCCGCCGGGCAGTTCAATTTCACATTCTTGTCGCGGATCGCGTTGAAGAAATTTTCCAGATGCGGCTGATGGATTTTCTTGTTGAACGAAACGGGAATTTCATATTCCAACAGCGGCGCGGTTTCGCGCACGTCCACTTTGTCCGCATCGCCCGCCGGTTTGGCCACGGCACTGGCGCGGAGATAATTTTTCCCGACGAGTTCTTCCCACGCCTTGGTGGAACGATCTTCCCGCCACAACTTCGTGGTGTTGGGACTCTCGGACATTTTGATCGTGCCTTCGTCGCCCATGAACATCTCAAAATATCCGCCACCCGAACTCGTCGTAGTCTGCACCTGATAAAACGCGCGCGCCGTGCCCTCCGGCGTGGCAAATTCATATACCACCATCGCGTTGTCATACCAATCGTGCGTCGTGTAATAATCCACGCCGCCGCTCGCCATCACCGACTTGGCCGTGCTGCCGAACCACCAATTGAAAATATCAATTTGGTGCGCGCCCAAATCGGAAAGCGGCCCGCCGCCAAGTCCCTTGAACCAGCGCCAATTACGGAACTGGTGCATGTCCTTGAAACCATATTTGGCGAGTTGCGCCGGAGCAATTTCTGATTTTTTCGGCCACGACAGATCGTTGGTCACGGTGCGGTTCCATTGCGCATGAGCGGCGGTGATGCGCCCACAAATCTTCGCTTCACGCACCAGCCGGTTCAGCGCAAAAATGTAGCGCGGATTGCTGCGGCGTTGATGCCCGATCTGCAATAATTTACCCGTCTCCCGCATCGTCTGCACCATGGAGCGCGCGCCGTCGAGCGTGTTGCTCATCATCTTTTCGCAATAGACGTGCAAGCCCGCTTTCAAGCAAGCGTTCGTGATCGGCGCGTGCCAAAAATCCGGCGACGCGACGACGACCGCCTGCAAATCTTTTTCGTTCGCGAGCAAATCTTCGTAATTTTCGTAGCCCTTCACGTCGAACCCTTGCGACTTAAGCCGGCGCACGTTTTCGTTGCGCTTGTATTCCCAAATGTCAACGATGGCAACGAGATTCAGACCGTCAATGACCGTGAGCGAATCCAGCAACACTTGTCCCTGCGCCCCGCAACCGATGAGCGCGATGTTGATTTTATTGAGCGGCGAACTTTTCGCCGCCGCGGTTTTGGGAGCGGCATCCGGGCTGCAAGAAGTGAGGAGCAAGCCCGCGCCCGCAGCGGCAGTAGTGCCAATAAATTCGCGACGGGAAAGTTCGCGGCTAGTTGAAGGTAGAGTTACCATTTTTTGAGAAGCGCGAGCTTGTTGTGTTTTGCGAGCATCAGCGCCATTGCCACGAGCGCAACGTGAATGCCCAGCCAGGAAATACCATCGGGCTGATTGATCAAAATCAAGCCCACCGTCAGCGCCGTGTAAATCAATCCCTGCACAAACAGCGATGTGCGCGTGCCGATGCCCAAGAGCAACATCACACCGGCGATAATGAATGCCGGGCCGAGCACCTTGTCGAACAAGTTCAACGCGAAACCGGGCAGCAACGCCTCGTTGGCAAACTTGCTCTTCAAGCCCGCTGGCACGCCCGCATAATTAGCCAGCGCATAAAATTTCACTTTCACATCCACCACGGCGTTCGGGTCCGGCTGACCTGTGGTCGGATCAATGATCGGCTGCTGAATAGTTTTGTAAGCGCCGAATTTTTCAATGCCCGCCAGCAACGCGCGCAGCCCGAGCCAAGCGCGCAATACAAGAAAGGCAAGTGAGTAATCGCAGTTGCAACCTTGGCCGGGGCCATCCGCATTTTTCTTAGTCGAATCGTTCATGATGTTCTTGAAATTTTCTCTACTTTATCGGCACAGGGCAACCGGTAAAATTAGTGACAGTAAATTTTCCGTTTCGCCATTGACAATCCGCCTAATTGACGGCGGCGGCAGTGCCACGGTTTCAAACAGTTTGGACAATTATTTCAAAGTGAAAAGTTATTTTTGAAAGTTCACTGCCAGTTCATTCGGAGCGCCGCGCGCCGTGCTATCAATGGCAGCGGGCCAGTTTGAAATATTTTTTCGGTAAATTGCATTCCGGCTTCCTCTCCCCCATCGGGGGAGAAGATTGAGGTGAGGGGGCAAGCACGATTTCAAAGCTACAGTTTTTTGTGGCCGCTCACCCCTCACCCCGGCCCTCTCCCCTCCGAGGAGCGAGGGAGAAAATGAAAACTGACGCAACAAACCAGATGTCGAAAACTTGACTCGCGCCCGCAAAAAATCTATCGTCTCATCCTATGGCTGGTGGCCATAGCTCAATGGTAGAGTCCAAGCTTGTGGAGCTTGCTGTTGCGGGTTCGAGTCCCGTTGGCCACCCCATTCTTCCAAAACCTTTTTTAGATTTCTGAATTTTCAGTTTTCAACGCTGGCAGCGCACTGAGTAATTCCGCTTACAACAAAATTTTGACGACTGGAAATTACATCACGCCGTTGCAACCTTGCCCCAGCGGCGTGCGAGTAGTCCGATAATACCGAGCAGCATCGCGGTGCTGACCAGCACGATAGAATGTTGTCCCCATGACGTAGCGCCGATGGTGCGGGTCTGCAAATTGATGTTCAAGTCCACCCAATTATCAACCACCACCGAGCGTTTGAAAGTAAGCAGCCGCCCCTGTTCGGGAATGTTGGCGCGGATGACGGCGGGATTCGCCACCGCCGCGTCCTGCTGCTGGATGAGCCGGCCCGCGAGTTTCATCAGCGCGGCATTTTCGTCGGCGCTGTTGTTATCAATGATCTGCTTCGCGTCGGACTGCGTGTAGTTCGCGCTGCCGTTGTTTTTCAGATTGTTCAACGTGGTCACGACCGCGCCGTTCCCACCGCCACCGCCAGCGGATTGGCGGACGTTTAGGCCGACGAGCGCTTGCTGCAATTTCAAATTGTTGAGTTGAACGCGCGCGTCTTCATTGAAGGCCGCGTCGTTACGCGATAAACCGTAAGCGGACTCGAAGGCTTTACGCGCCTGCTGAGGATCACCGTCCTGCAACCACCGATTTCCCATCGCCAGTTGTTGTTCGGCTTGTTTGGTTTTGTCGCGTTGGAAACTGGATTCGGTTTGCAGGTAGCTCGCCACGTCGAGCGCGGCAGGGTTGGCGACGATTTCCTGCTGCTGCAACTGCAGCGCGCCGCTCCATTTTTTCACCTGCCATTGGTCGTTGAGAAAAACGCGCCACGTCAGATTTTCGAGCGGCAGGTCGAATTTCGGCGCGAGCAAACTTAAATCCAGCGCGCGTCCGTTGGCTTTGCCGGCGTCGCTGCTGAAAAAGATTTCCACCGGCACGGGCTGGTCGCCGCGCGATTGTTGTTCGAGCGGGATCAAAATTTCGTTGCCCTGACGCCACGGCCACACGCCGTTCTGGTTCACGAACGCGAACCAGAAATTCGCGCCCGCCGGCAGTGTGAGATGCAGCAGGCGTTTGTCGCCGGGCAAAATGTCGAGCTTCGCCTGCGTCAGCATCACGCCCGCGTCGGAGATGACGGAGGTGAACGTCACTTCGTTCACGCGTGCGGGCAAAAGTTTCGCCGCTTCGTGGCGTTCGAGCTTGAGCGGCAGTTGAAAATCTGGCTCGACGAGGCGATACGCGAAATTTGCCGACGCGGTGGACAAATCTTTTTGCAACGCGCGCGGGATGCCCTGCCACTCGGTCGGCTGCAACGACGCGGGCAAATCATCCACGCGCAACTGCAAGCGTCCCGCCGACTGCACCGTCGCAAAACCGCGCTGCAAATTCACGTCCGCCGCGAGCACGCCGCGCAAAACGTAGTGGGATAGGCGTCCCGCCTGTCCAGTCGCGGGCGTCTCGCCCGTGTCCCCATCATCAACGTGCG
>JANYCI010000132.1 GCA_025360325.1 Limisphaerales bacterium
CGTCGCGGCAGCGACGCCCTACCACATTCAACTTCGGACTTATTTCAATGCCCCAACCCGTAAGTGACGCCGATGAAGATCATCGTTTGACTGCGCGTGACGGGCGGCAAACGTCCGCGCCCGACGCTGACGTAAATATACGGAACGTAGCGCGCGAACGCCGACGGATGATCCGGGTTGATCGAGCGCACGTTGTAGCCAATGGTGCCGGCGTAATAAAACGCTTCGTCCAAGCTCGCGTGTTGCGCGGCGGCGGGCAGGTCGAAGGAACGGAAATAATGGAAATCAAATTGCACGTCGAGCGGACGCAGCCAGCGGTTGTCGCGAAACCATTCCGAGCCGATGGGATAGAGCCAGCCCGCCGAAGCGTCGAGCCGCCAAAACGCATTTTCGGCAATGCCCAGTTGCTGATAACGCTGCGAGTGCAGCACCTCGACGCGCGAGTAATCCACATAGCACGACGGCATCAAGTAAGCCCAGCCTTGTTGGTGCTTGGGCGTGAAGCCAATTTGCGGACCGTAAGTGACGTTGTAATTGTTGAATAACTGGTCGGTCTCAAAACGCGTCTTGAGCGAGAAGTCCACGAGCGCGCTAAACGGGTCTTGCTGAATCGTCGGCAAGGCGCGCCCGCGCCGTTCGCCCGCGACCGGCACGGGTTCGCTTGCGGTCCAGTCGTAAAAATCGTGCGCGTAACCGAATAGAAAGGCGGCGAAAAGATTTTCGGAATTCGCGCTCGGCTTGGAGGCCACGGCCCCGCGCGATTCGAGCGTGAACGCCAAATCATCGCGCGGCGCAAGGGCGAGATTGTATTTCAAGCTCGCGTCGTATTTCAGCGCGGCGGCGAAATTTTTATCGAGCGAGCCGTGCAGAATCGAGGGCTTGAGCGAGAGGTGCGTTTTGAAATCGTTGAGTTCTTCCGCGCGGGCAGAGAGCGCGAACACTGACAGCGCGACGCAAGTTTGGAAAATTTTTTTCATAAATCAGGCAGGGAGTTGATCGGGCAACGCTTCGTGACCGAAATGCAGAATGCCATCCACCGCTGGTCCGAAGTGTTGGAGTTGCAGATTGCCGTCGGCAAATAATTTCGCGAGCGCATCCTTCGCGCCCGCTTGTGAAATACCATCTTCCACGGTGGCGCCGCCGCCCTTGGGTTGTGCGGTGACGAGATAAACGTAAAGGTCAGAAGCGAGGCCGCGAATTTTTGCGGCGCGCTCATTCGCGGGGCGACTCTCCGGCGGATAATCTTTCAGGTCGCGCACGAGTCGGCTGCCGAGCCGCACGAAATCACCCGCCACGCTCATCTCCGGTCGGAGGTTTGAATTGAGCCAGATGGCGGCGAAATAATGCGCGTCGTTGTTATCCGTCCAGCGCGTGCCGAACGGATTCGGCAGCCACTTCACATTTTTGGCGACGTGCAATTCGATCAAGTCCAACGCCCACGGCGACGGCGTGCGGCCCACTTCCTGCGCGCGAACCACGAGCCAGCGCAAATAATTTAGGATGTTCGCACGCGGACCGCCGTCTTGGTTCGGGCTGCCCTTGCCGAGATCGTCCAAACCGTCCTCGGCCGTATCGCCGGTGAGTCCGAGAAAACGCGCGGGATTCGCGCGCGTGATGCGATCCCACTCACCTGCCTCGAAATGAATTTGGTAATAGGCCCAGTAGCTCTCCTCGCGGCAGCGTTGGCGAACCAGATAAAAATCCGTGCCGAACAAAATGCGGTCGCGGTATTTGGTCGAGGCCAGCAGCGATTTGAGGTTGTTAAAATAATTCGTCTGGTTCGCGCCGCCGTCCATGCAATCGGTGTGGTAGGAAATGTCGGCATACACTTCATCGTAATTTTCCATCAGCGACAAAATGGTCGTGGCCCAACTGTTCGGCGTGATCGCACTCGCTGTAAAATGTTCGTCGCCGCCAAAATGTCCGAAGCACACGCGCAATTTCGGATGCGCTTTCAGCACCGGAATCCAGTTGGCCGGATCGCAGAACTGCGCGGCGGCGAGGTCCACCCGGAAGCCGCCGTTGTTGCAGTGCAGCAGCACGGGAACTTCATTCGCCTCGCAATAGGCGAAAACCTTGTCCAACTCCGGCGACTGCACGCTGAAGCCGAGCGACGGATACAGTTTCACGCCGACAAAACCTTTTTTATCTAGCCCTTCAATCATGTGCTGAAAATGAGTGGAGCGGATGGTGTTCACCCCCACGAACGGCAGCAGTCGCCCCGGATACATCAGCGCGGCCTCGGCGGTGTCGTTCAACTGGCGCACAAACTGGGCTTCGTCTTTTCCCTTGCCGTCGGTGATGTCCATCATCAACGCCGTCGCAATCGCATCTTCACCCGTGGCCTCCATCATTTTGTCGGCCACTTCCACAATCGAGTGCTTGATGCCGAGCAGCAGAAACGCCAACAAGTCTTGCACGCCATGCTTGCTGATGTCTTCGTCCTTCGAGAGAAAATCACCGAGCTTGTGGAGCAAATCGCGCAGGCCGCCGGCCAGCAAATCGTCAATGTTGCCGTGCGCCAAAATTTGCACGTCGCCGGGAATCGCGTCGCCCGCGTCGGCGAGATATTTTTTCAGCAACGCGGAGCCATTCAACTGCGCGGCGAGTTCGGCGATCAATGTCTGCTCGTCAAAATAATCCCCCTTGAGCAATTTGCGAAGCGCGCCCTCCACGGCCTTGACCAGAAAATCCGGCCAGCCTTCCGCGCCGAGGCGGTTGAGCAAGATAGAAAGAGTTTTGTCCGTGAAGACGGACCGAAAATTAAAAATGTGGCCGTGAACGTTGATGCGCATAAGGGTCTCCAGACGCAGGATTTGGATTTCGTGGAGCGGAAGTCAATGAAATTTTTCGCGGTGCCACTGGGAGCGACGGCTTCTAGTTGGCGTAAACCACCACCATCACATCAACTCGCCGGCTAGAAGCCAGCGCTCCCGGAATCAAGCCGCCGCCTTTTCGTGACCCGCTCACCGGGGCGGATTTTAGACCGGGGCGAGCGCTGGCTGGGCCGCGTCGAAAATTATTTTTCCACCCACGATCGTCGCGACATTTTTGCCTTTGAGCGTCCAGCCGAAAAACGGATTATTCTTCGACTTGCTCGCGGAATCTTCGCGGCGGTAAATCCATTCCGCATCCGCATCAAACACTGTCACGTCGGCATCCGCGCCCGCGCTCAACGTGCCTTTGTTCAAGTTCAGCAAGCGCGCGGGATTCACCGTGAATTTTGCAATCATGTCCGATAGTGAAATCCGGTTCGTGTGGACGAGTTGCATCAGCGACAGTGCAAGTTCCGTTTCGAGGCCGGTGATGCCAAAGGGCGCGTAGTTGAACTCCACTTCCTTTTCGTAATCACAATGCGGCGCGTGGTCGCTGCACAAAATCTCAATCGTGCCGTCGGCCAAACCTTCGAGAATCGCCTCGCGATCCTTCGCGGTGCGGAGCGGCGGATTCATTTTGAAATTTGTGTCGTAAGCAGGCCAAGCAGGCAAAGTTGAAGGTTGAAGGTTGAAGGTTGAAAGCTGTTTTCCATCGTCCGCCCAAAATTTTTCGCTACCGGCAATCGCCGCGTCCGTGAGCGTGAAATGATGCGGGCACGCCTCGCCGGAAATGCTCACGCCGCGTTTTTTTGCCTCGCGCAACAGCGCCACGCTGCCCGCCGCGCTCAAATGTTGGCAGTGAATTTTTGCGCCGGTGAGTTCGGCGAGCAAAATATTTCGCGCCACGATCATTTCCTCGCCCGCCGATGGCCAGCTCCGCAAACCGAGCACGAGACTCCAGTAGCCTTCATTCATCACGCCATCCGTCACGAGCGAATAATCCTGGCAGTGATCAAAAATCGGGAGGTCGAACATCTTCGCGTATTCGCAGGCGCGGCGCATGAGTTCGTTGTTTTGGATGCAATGGCCGTCGTCCGTGATCGCCACCACGCCCGCTTTTTTCAAGCCGCCGATGGGCGCGAGTTCTTCGCCCGCGAGATTCTTGGAGATCGCGCCGGTGACAAAAACATTCACGGTGCCTTGCTCGCGGGCGCGTTCGTGAATCAGCGCCACCGTGCCCGCGCTGTCAATCGCGGGTGACGTGTTCGGCATACAAACGACGGTGGTAAATCCGCCGCGCGCCGCCGCCGCCGTGCCGGTGGCGATATTTTCTTTGGCAGTTTGTCCCGGCTCGCGAAAGTGAACGTGCAGATCAATCAAGCCGGGCGAAACTATTTTTCCCGTCGCGTCAAAAATTTTCACACCGGCGGGCGCGGAAATTTTTTTGCCGATGACGGAAATTTTTCCATTGAGGATCAAAACGTCGGCGATGGAATCAAAATTATTGGCGGGATCAATCACCCGACCGCCGGTGAGGAGCAGCGAATTCATCGCGGCAAGTTTAGCGGCGGCCAAACGCGAAGGCAAGGTCGTCAACTGATTTGGAAGCGCGGCGGGCACAGCTTGACACGACCCCGATGAGCCAATTCGGGCGCAGCGGGATCAGTAGTGAAAAGCATAAGCGACCCGGTTGGCGTCGGTGACGGCCCAGAGGTTCAGTGGATCCAAGGACGTGCCGTATTTGCTGTAGCGCGTGCTGCCGTCGGCATAGGTATTGTTGGCACCGCCGAGACCAGAGCCTTCGCCGCGCCCGGAATGACGGTCTTGGGCGAAGGCGGAAAAGTCATCGCCGAAGCCAGCCCTAGACCTCATGTCCATGTAGAAATCACCGCGCCCCGAAACTTTTTCACCCAGTAAAATAGTGTCGCTCGCGTGGAGAATGGCATTTTCTTTGATGCCGAAAGCATATTGGCCGGTGAGGTATTCGGTATTAAACTTGGCGTCGCCCAGCAGGTCATAAAAATAATCATTCCAGCCATTGATGAAGTAGCTGCGCGGCGCGGAATCAGGAAGGTTCGCGGAAGCGAGGGTGGCGGGGGAATTCGTGATCTCACTCGGACACAACAGCACCTTAAGATTTTTTCCATAGAGATCATAAAATTTTTCCGGCCAGCGGGAAGTGGTGATGTGCGGCGGCAGCGTTCCCTGATTTTCGTCCACATACATCCGCATCGCGAGGCCGAGCTGCCGGAGATTATTGTTGCAAGCGATGCGCTTGGCCGTCTCCTTGGCCTTGCCCAGTGCTGGCAGTAGCATCGCCGCGAGGATGGCAATGATCGCGATGACGACGAGCAGTTCAATCAGCGTGAACGCTCTCGGCGAACGATTGTTTTTTCTGACGGCAGCGCGCATTTTCAACTTTTGAGACGGCGCGCAACGACGACAGGTTAAAATAAACTTTCAGTGATTCGCTTGCGTGACCGACTGTGAGTTTGACAAGTGGCGCGGTCACGCTAGGATTTTGGTCATGCGGGTGTAGTTCAATGGTAGAACGGCAGTTTTCCAAACTGCATACGAGGGTTCGATTCCCTCCCCCCGCTCCAACTTTTTTTAGCCAGCCGAAATCATTTCTTTATTATTCGCAGCGGACAAGTTTGTTTCCCGGCTCTCGTAGCAAAAATAATTTTCAACGCAATTCCAGCACGTCACCCACTTCCAGCGGGATGGGTGGACCGCCCAGTAAAACTTTCGCCTCCAGCGTCGCGCTTTCACCCTGACGCGTGATGATGATTTGTCGCGGTTCGACTTCGCCGATGTAGTTCGCCGTGGCCACGGCTTGCGCGAGCGTCAGCCCTGCCACCCACGGCACCTGCTGGTTCTGCACCGCGCCCCGCACCGTCACGCCGCTGAAATTTTGCGTGGCGGGCGACTGCCGCAACGCCGCGTTCTGCCCGGCGAGAAAGGCGTTCTCCGCCCGCAGCCGCGCCGTGGACTTCGTCGTGCAGCCACTCGCACTGGCGGCTAAAATCAATATGGCGAAAATAATTTTCATCTCGTTTTCAACACCGCTATTCCACCAAAAGTTTCACGCGCCGTCACATCAAAACGGCGGTCACGATTTCCGTCGGCAAATTTCCGTCCCCACTTCTGACCACCGCCAACGAAGCCACGAAGTTAATTATGTTTGCGCCAACCAGCACGAACCGGCTTAATTCCTTCATGCCTTTTGGAGTTTCCCCCCGCTCAAGTTTATTGGTCGCGTGCCTGCTGGCCAGCCTCGCCCACAGTTCCGCCCAAGTTTTGTATGACGGCACGCTCGGCTTGCCGGCGGTGCAGGGCTGGAGTTTTTTCGTCACCGGCGGCACGCAAACTTCCACCGGCACCGGCGCGCAACTGGACACCACCGCCGCGAACAGTTTTCAAGGCGGCTACTCACTCACCACTAGCACGCTCAACCGCACCAACGGATTCGCCGTGCGGTTCACGTCGCGGATGATTGCCGAGGCCCACGCCAACAACAACCGTGGCGGCCTGGCCGTCATCGTGCTGGCGGACGACCATCGCGGACTCGAACTCGCGTTCTGGACGAACACCATTTTTGCCCAGTCCGATTCGCCGTTGTTCATCCAGGCGGAAGCGACCAATTTTTCCACGACCGCGACGGTGGATTACACGCTCACATTTCGCCCCACGAATTATGTGTTGCTGGCGAACGGCACGCCGATTCTTTCCGGGTTCGTGCGCGACTACTCGGCCTTCGCTGGCTTTCCGAATCC
>JANYCI010000159.1 GCA_025360325.1 Limisphaerales bacterium
TTTTGTATGAAAAATATCCCAACGAATCTGCCTCGTAGTCTGGTGCAGGTTCGGAATATTGCCATACCCCAAATTAAACCGTCATGCGGGGCAATATTTTTTGCGAAGTCTCTTGAAATTGCAGCGGGAAATATTACAGGCAACGGCAGTTTTGGCTTGGTTGATACGGGCAAAAAGAAACTTCTGATTACCTGCCATCACGTCGTAGAGGATTTCAGAAAGTTGAAAGCCAAGCAGCCAAAACTCATGTTGTGTCTGGCTCTTGGAACAACTCCGGAAATGCTGAATCTCGACGCTCTTATTGACGAGGACAAGGAACTTGATTTAACTGTTTTCGACATGGTCAGCATGATGCAGTTTGCGCGGGAGCGAACTTTTTTCCAGTTCGACTGTAAGCAAAAATGCAATGTGGCAAAGGGCAATGTTCTGCTTGTCATCGGTTACCCCGGACGACACAGAGTTGTATTTAACAAGGCAATTTATTGGGGCACGACGCTGCATTTATCTATAGCTACTGACGTAACTGAACGAAAAATCTATTCGAGCACGCAACGTATGGTGAACCTTGACCGACAGCGTTTGTCTGAAATTCATGAAAACCCTTATGGTGGCATGAGTGGAAGTCTGTGTTTTGCTCTAAGAAAAAATTTCAAACCGCAACTCGTTGGCGTAGTCAGCGAACATGCGATGGAAACTATGACCATCACTCAATTGCAATGTTTGAAATCAGACGGGACATTAATAAAATAATTCTATTTGCGTCCCGCACAATTTCCGCCATTTTTTCCGCTGTAAATGAAACCAACCGACCTGCGGGGCATCCTGCAATACATTCCGCAATTCCGCGAAAAGACGTTCGTCCTCGCGATTGACGGCACCATTGTCACTGACGAAAATTTCGCCACGCTCCTGCTGGATGTGGCGGTGATGCGGTCATTGAGCATCCGCGTGGTGCTGGTCCACGGTGCGTCGGCGCAAATAAAATTACTCGCGGAAAAATCCGGCGTGAAGGCGTCGAACTGCGACGGCACGGGCATCACGGATGCGGCCACGTTGCAGATCGCGATGGACGCGGCCAACCGGCTCACGCACGAAATTCTCGAAGGCCTTTCCACCAACGATCTGCGTGCGGTTTGCCCGAACGCCATCATCGCGCATCCACTCGGCATCATTCAGGGCGTGGATCATCTCTTCACCGGCAAAGTGGAACGGGTGGACACGGAACTGCTCACGACGCTGCTCGCGCAGGGCATTGTGCCGGTCATCCCGCCGCTCGGCTTTGACGGCGAGGGCAAAACGTATCGCGTGAATTCTGACAGCGTGGCGCTCGCGGTGGCCGAGGCGTTGAAGGCGACGAAACTGATTTATCTCACCGCCGCCGACGGCTTGATCCACAGCGGCAAACTCATCCGGCAGATGATCGTGTCCGAATTGCAAAATCTGCTGGCGACGCACAGCGTGCAGTTTGCGCCGGAAATTTTGTCGAAGGCACAGCACGCCGCGCTCGCGTGCCGGGCTGGTGTCCCGCGCGTTCACATCATCAACGGCAAGGTGGATGAAGGTTTGCTCGCGGAAGTTTTTTCCAATGAAGGCATCGGCACGCTGATTTACGCCAATGAATATCAGCAGATTCGCGCCGCGAAGAAAAAAGACGTGCGGGCGATCCAGTTACTCACGAAGGCGGCGGTGGAATCCGACGAACTCGTAAAGCGCACGCGCGCGATGATCGAGACGCGGCTAGGCGATTATTACATTTTTGAAATTGATAAAAACCCGGTAGCTTGCGTGGCGCTGCACGTTTATCCCGAACAGAAAAAAGGCGAACTCGCCTGCCTCTACGTCAACGGGTCGCACGAAAATCAAGGCATCGGGCGGAAGCTCCTCCAGTTCGTCGAGAGCAAGGCGCGCGAGTTGAACTTGAACGATCTGCTAACGCTCTCGACGCAGGCGTTCACTTATTTTCAATCCAAAGGCGGCTTCAGCGAAGGCACGCCCGATGATCTCCCGCCTGCGCGGCGCGAGAAATACGATGCCAGTGGACGCAACTCGAAAGTGTTGGTGAAAAAATTGAAGTAGGGTCAAAACTTGATGCTGACAGACTGGGCCAATGAATGAACCACAGAATATCACTCGTCGCCCGCTGAAATCCCGCGACACAAAATGGGCGAAAGGCATCGCTGCTCGTCTCGCGCGGGCTGGCGTCCGGCCAAATTTCATTTCGGTTGCAGGAACTTTATTTGCCGCGCTTGCCGGAGTCTGTCTTTGGTTTGCGGGCCATTGCGCTTCCGGCGGGTGGTGGAGCACGCTGCTGATTCTTGCCGTCTGCGGAATGCAACTGCGGCTGTTGTGCAACCTGTTTGATGGCATGGTGGCGATTGAAGGCGGCTTCAAAACCAAATCAGGAGAAATCTTTAACGAACTGCCCGACCGGTTTTCGGACGCATTTATTTTCATCGGTGCGGCGTATTCATTTCCTTCGTTCGAGTGGACACGTGAACTCGGCTGGGTGGCGGCGGTGATGGCCGTCATCACGGCGTATGTCCGCGCGCTGGGGGCCAGCATGGGTGCGGGACAGCACTTCATTGGGCCGATGGCGAAGCAGCAGCGCATGGCATTGATGACGGCAGCGTGCGTTATCTCGGCGTTCGCGCCGCTTCAGCCGATTCTGGCAAACGTCATTCCGCTGGCGTTGGTAATCATCATCATTGGCTGCGTTTTCACAGTCTTTCGCCGTTGCCTGCGGATTGCCCGCGAAATGGAAACCAAGCAGCCATGAGGAATTTTTTCGCAGGCTTGGCGAAACTTGTCACCGGGGCAAACGCCCGCTGGGTTGGGTGTGCGCCGGATGTCCGGCAGCGGGTTTATTTCGCCAACCACACAAGCAACCTTGATGCGCTGGTGATTTGGGCGTCGCTGCCGCCACCGGTGCGCGAACTGACACGTCCGGTCGCCGCGCGTGATTACTGGACGAAAAATAAATTGCGCCTGTATATCGCGAATAAAATTTTCAATGCTGTTTTGATTGAGCGGAAACGTCCGACGACACATGACAACCCGCTGGCCGACATGCTTGATGCGCTTGGTGACCGGCACTCACTGATCATTTTTCCGGAAGGCGGGCGGCAGGCCGGCACGGA
Source organism: Limisphaerales bacterium (assembly GCA_025360325.1). Taxonomy (GTDB): domain Bacteria; phylum Verrucomicrobiota; class Verrucomicrobiia; order Limisphaerales; family UBA11358; genus UBA11358. Next base: position 3,138 of record JANYCI010000159.1, read on the forward strand.
GATGGCCCCGTTCAAAGGCGGACTTTTTCATCTCGCCAAAGACCGGACGGATTTGGAATTTGTGCCGGTGTTGATTGAAAACCTGAACCGCATTTTACCAAAGGGTGAATTTCTTCCTGTGCCATTGCTTGGCGGTGTCAGCTTCGGCGCACCGATAAAATTGGAAGCTGGCGAGCCGAAGGTTTCATTTTTGGAGCGCGCAGAGAATGCCGTGAAGGAATTGCAAAAAACATGAATCTCAAGTTGGACAAACAAACCATCTGGCTCGTCGGCGGTGTGCTGGGGCTGCTCATCGTTTCATCGTTGATTGGTTGGCTGCTATCGTTGCGAGTTCGGGATGAGAAGGGACGCGCCACTGTGCAGAACCTCAATGCGCGAACTCGTGCCTGGTGGATGATGGTTGGAGTGTTCGGCCTTGCGATGGCGACTGGCGGCATCGGCTCCGTTGTTTTGTTTGCCCTGACCTCTTTTCTGGCTTTGCGGGAATTCATCACGCTCACGCCGACGCGGCCGGGCGACCATCGCACATTGTTCTGGATTTTTTTTATCATCCTGCCGTTGCATTATTATTTGATAGCCATCAAGTGGTATGGATTGTTCACCATTCTGATCCCGGTTTATGCGTTCCTGTTCATTCCCATCCGCAGCGCGGCAGCGGGCGACTGCGAAAATTTTCTGGAGCGCACGGCGAAAATTCAATGGGGATTGATGGTGTGTGTCTATTGCGTCAGTCACGTTCCAGCGCTCTTGAGCTTGGATATTCCCGGTTATGAGGGGCAGAACGGCAAGCTGATGTTCTACTTTGTGCTCGTCGCACAAATCAGCGATGTCCTTCAATATGTCTGGGGCAAAACTTTGGGACGGCATAAAATCGCACCCCATGTCAGTCCGAACAAAACTTGGGAGGGTTTTATTGGTGGCATCATTTCTGCAACTTTGATTGGTGCCGGTCTTTGGTGGGCGACGCCATTCACACCCTTGCAATCGGCAGGAATGTCGCTGTTGATCACGCTCATGGGCTTTTGCGGTGGACTGGTCATGTCGGCCATCAAACGTGACCGTGGAGTTAAAGATTATGGCAGCATGATTGAAGGACATGGAGGAGTGATGGATCGCATTGATTCACTTTGTTTTGCCGCGCCCGTTTTCTTTCACTTCACCCGCTATTTTTTCACCTGATTCTCCCGTATGATTCGCCATGCCACTAATTTTATGCTTGGGGCATTCATAGTGATTTTAACTTCCGGCTGCGCCAGCATTCATCCCGTCCAAACCCCAAATCACCTGCCTGAAAAATTTCTCACGGATTGCAAACGCCTTAATTTCAAGCCGACGAAATACGTTCTGACGGTTAACATCGAAATGCAAACCGCCGCGCTTTTTGAAGATGGAAATTTTGTCCGCGAACTCCCCTGCTCCACGTCGCGCTTCGGCATCGGCGAGGTGAAAAATTCCTTTCGCACGCCGCGCGGACTGCATCGCATCGTCGAAAAAATTGGCGGCGGCGAACCGGCGGGAACGATTTTCCGTGGTCGCCAAATCGTC
>JANYCI010000172.1 GCA_025360325.1 Limisphaerales bacterium
TCACGCGCTGGGCGGCGGCGGTCAGCCCCACGAATGTCTGGCCGGAATACCCGCGCCCGCAACTGGTGCGGACGGAATGGAAAAACTTGAACGGCCTTTGGGATTACGCCATCACGGACGCAGCCATGAACTATCCCCCCGCGTTCGCCGGAAAAATTCTGGTTCCCTTCCCGGTGGAATCCGCGTTGTCCGGCGTGCTGACCAATGTGAGCGAACACGGACAGCTTTGGTATCGTCGGAATTTTTCCGTGCCGGAAACGTGGCGCGGCCAGCGGGTGCGTTTGCATTTCGGCGCGGTGGACTGGCGTTGTCAGGTGCGCGTGAACGACCACGAGATCGGCCAGCATCAGGGCGGTTACGATGCGTTCACGTTCGACATCACCGAGGCGTTACAATGGAAAGGCGCGGAGGAAATTTCCGTGTGCGTGACCGACCCGACCGAAGGCGATCAGCCGCGCGGCAAACAATCGCGCAAGCCGGAGGGAATTTTTTACACGTCCACTTCCGGCATCTGGCAGACGGTGTGGCTGGAACCAGTGCCGGAAATTTCGATTGATGGTTTGAAGCTCACGCCGGATGTGGACGCGAAGGCGTTGCGCGTGCGTGTGGCCGCAAACAGTTTTTCGGATAGCCTGCGCGTCGAGGCCGTGGCTTCCGTGGTGGGCAAAGAAGTCGCGCGCGTGACGGGCAAACCGAACAGCGAACTCGTCTTGAATTTCACCGAGCCGCATCTGTGGACGCCGGATGATCCATTTCTTTACGACTTGAAAGTGACGTTGCGCGACGGCGACAAGGCGGTTGATTCCGTCACGAGTTATTTTGGGCTGCGAAAAATTGCGTTGCGGAAAGACGAGCAAGGTTTCACGCAGATGGCGTTGAACAACGAATTTATTTTCCAAGTCGGCACGTTGGATCAAGGGTTTTGGCCGGATGGACTTTACACCGCACCCACGGACGCCGCGCTGCGTTCGGACATCGAATTCCTAAAAAAATCCGGTTTCAACCTCACGCGCAAACACGTCAAGGTGGAGCCGGATCGCTGGTATTATTGGTGCGACAAACTCGGCCTGCTCGTCTGGCAAGATATGCCTAGCGGCAACAACGCCACCGCCGATGGTCGCCGTGAATTTGAAAATGAATTGTCGCGCCTCGTGGAAGGTTTGGAAAATCATCCGTCCCTCATCGTGTGGGTGTTGTTCAACGAAGGCTGGGGGCAATACGACACTGAGACGCTGGCGGATTGGCTGAAGAAATTAGACCCCTCACGCCTCGTGGATAGCGCGAGCGGCTGGACAGATTTACGCGTGGGCGACATGAACGATATGCACAATTATCCCGGCCCGAATATGCCGCCGCCCGAACCGCGCCGCGCCTCGGTGCTCGGCGAGACCGGCGGCTTCGGCCTCGTGGTGACGAATCATGTTTGGGCCGCGCACCCTTGGGGTTATGTGATGCTGGGCGATGGCGAAGAACTCGCCAGCCGCTACACGCAATCGCTGAAACAACTGTGGCGACTGCACAATCTGCGCGGCTTGAGCGCGTTCATTTACACGCAAACAAGCGATGTGGAAACCGAGTGCAACGGCCTGCTGACCTACGACCGCGCAGTGGCGAAAATTGATTCTGCGACGCTCGCCGCCGCCAACGCGGGCGGAATTTTTTCGCCGCCGAAAAAAATTATTTTGGCCAACGCGCTGTTTGGCCGGACGACGTGGAAATACACCATCGAGCAGCCGGCAGACAACTGGGCGCACGCCGAGTTTGATGCTGGCGGCTGGCGCGAAGGCGTCGGCGGCTTTGGCGTGGAGCCGACGCCCGGCGTGTTTGCCAACACCAGTTGGAGCACGGCCGACATCTGGCTGCGGCGGGAATTTTTATTGGACACGAATGACATCCCGTCACTGGCCTTGCAGATGTTTCACGATGAGGACGCGGAAATTTATTTGAACGGCGTGTTGGCGGTGAAGGCCGCAAGTTTTTCCACCGACTATGCGGAGTTTGAAATTTCCGCCGAGGCGAAAGCCACGTTGCACGCGGGGCCGAACACCATCGCCGCGCATTGCCACCAGACCAGCGGCGGGCAGGGGATTGATGTCGGACTCATCGTGCCGAATGAAGCGAAGGCATCGCGCGTTGACCGATAATTTCCGAACTGCGCGTCAGAATGTTTCAACAACCAAGCGCAAATGCCGCACCGGAAAACATCGTTGCTTGGTCGTTCAATTTCGCCACCTCAATGCGCGCCCGTCAGCGACTTGATGAATTTCACTTCCTCCGCTTTGTAAGGCGTGCCGTCGGCACGGAAGATGTCGTGGAACCAGACCGGCGGTTCGTTCGTGTAAGTTTTCTCCCAAGAATCCCACGGGAAAATCGTCTGCGTTTTGCCGGAAACAAAGCCCCAGTTATACGCACCGACATTTTGTTCCTTCATGTAACCGAGGTTCGGATCAAACTTGCTGCCCACTGGTCGCGCCATGTATTCCGTGCAGATGATCGGGCGATGATAGCGGCGTAAATTTTCCACGCAGGGCTTGAGCTTTTCAAAACTGTCGTAGTTGTGAAACGTGATGATGTCGGACGAGTCCAACTGTAATTTTTCCATCGGCGAAAGTTTCGCCGAATCGGCCCACGGCCCCATCCACGGCGCAGATGACAGCGGTTGTAACGGCTTCATCGCCCGCGCCCACGCAAAGGTTTTTTCGAGCAACAACAAGGCGGACGCCACTTTATTCGTCGGCTCCAGTTTGTTATAGCCAGAACCATTCATGTTGTCCGGCTCGTTGTAGAGATCCCAAAAATCAATGCGCTTGTCCTTGCGAAAATGTCCGACCACGCCTTGAACGTAAGGCTTCAATTCGTCCAGCCGCGCCGGGTTCGCGGTGAACTCACGGCCCGGCGTCTGCACCCAGCCGGAGTTGTGCACGAACGGTTTCGGGTCACGCTGCTTGCCGAGTTTTGGATCCGGATCCCAGCAGGAATCAAACAGCACGAACATCACGCCGATGTGATGCTTGTGCGCGATGGTGAGAAACTGATCCATGCGTTTCAGAAATCCGTTCGCGTCCTGCTGCCAGAGCAGGTGATGCAGAAAAACGCGGACGCTCGTGAAACCCAGTTGCTCCGCCCAGCCAAGTTCGCGATCAATCGTAGCCGCATCAAACGAATCCGCCTGCCACATCTCCAATTGGTTAATCGCCGTGCTGGGACTGAAATTGCAGCCGACCAGCCAGCGGTGCTGCGCGCTCCAGGCGTTGGCTTTTTCTTCCGACCAGCGCGATTGGCCAAAAGCCAGCCCGCTGCACAAAGCCGAAACGAAAAGAACGACGGCCAAAATTTTGTTTTGCTTTGTCATAGTGTGCGAAAAGAAATTTGTTTGGTTCGATTAAGCTCAATGCGTCACATCGTCAAATTTTTTGGATCCATCTTGTCCAGAATCCATTTTTGCTCGTCTTGATTTTCCCACGGCGCGGTGACGATTTTTGCCTCGGATTCGTCAGCACTTTTTTTGGCGGTCAAAACCTTGCCGGATTTGCTGTCAGAGATTTTGTAATTGCCGTCGTCCAGCTTGGTGAACTGCCACGTCGGTGATTCGCCACTGTCTTTCGCGAGCGGAATTTGTTTCACGAATGATTGCGGGGCGTTCGTGTCGCTGCTGGATGAAAAAGTTTTTCCCGTGAACAGATTTTTCAGATGAAACGCGGACTCGCCCGCCGGTTGCAGCCGCCACGTCATGCACTTCCACGGCTGTGCGGGATACAAAACAATCGGTGTGCCGGTGGCGTTGTTCGCATCGCGCGGACGCAGCAACTCCTGATGCTTCACGTTGCGGATCTGGTAGGTGGTGGCTTCGGGAGCGTCACCGGCAAATGCGCCGCAACAGCCGAGAGTCATCGCGAAAATGACTGTGAGCAGGTTAAGTTTTTTCATAATTTTTTAGGCGGAGCGCGGCGGTGTCGCAGCGACCAGCCGCGCTCCGTTCAAATGTTACAAGGGCTTAATGGCAAACGAATCAAAAATTCCCTCCGCACCTTCCGCGCCACCGACGGTCAGCGCCGCGCGCACGCTGCGATCCCACGGCGGCAAATCTTTCGCGTCGGCAGCGTCACCGCACGGCGTCCACGTTTTGCCGTCCGCGCTGACGGCGAGTTGGAAGCGATAGCCATTGCGCCCGGTCAGTTGCAGAAAAATTTTCGGGGCATCCGGCGCAGGCTGCTGTGCGAGCTGGCGCGTCACGCCCTTGTCGCGTCGCCAGATAAAAATTTTTCCACCCAGGAACGCTGCGCCCATCGCATTATCCGAATCACCAAAAGCGCAGAGGCCGGCGGCGGCTCCGGGTTTCAGCGACTTGGTTTCAATCGTCGTCGTCGCGACGTAATCCGCAGACAGCGTCGAACGCGCCAGCACGGCAGACAGAAAATTCGTTCCATGTCCATTGGCGGCGAGCAATAATTTTCCTTTTTCCAAACGATGCTGCGGTTCGCGGTGCTGCGGCCATTGCCAGCCGCTCTCTAAATTTTTTCCAGAAAAATCATCCGTGTAGCTCGCGCCGGAAACTCTTTGCGTCGCGCTGAAAGGTGAAATTGCTTTCACGCTCGCACCGTTGCCATTGTTGATCGTCGGCCAGTCGTTCGCGCCAAATTTCACTTCGTCCAACATTCCTTCACGTCCGGTGAACACCGTTCCCTTCGTGGAATACGCGTGATACAGCAGAAAGTATTTTCCAGCCTCTTCTTGCACAATGCTGCCGTGACCGGGGCAGCTCCATGTTTCGTTCCCGGCGAGAATCGGGTTCGCCGGATTTTTTTCCCACGGCCCAAGCAACGAACGCGAACGCGCGACGCCGAGCGCGTAAGTGCAGCCGTTGCCGCAGCAACCGTTACCGGAATAGAACAGATAAAACCAATCGCCGCGCCGTAAAATAAACGGACCTTCAACCACGCCACCTTCCCAGCCGATGTCGTTGCGAATCAATTCGTGCAACTCGCCGACGAGCTTCGTGCCATCGTCATTGAGTTTTTGCGCCCAGATGATTGAAGGTTGATTGCGACTGTTGCCATCTTCTTTCCAAATGAGATAACGCACGCCGTTCGTGTCCGTGGCGGTCGAGGGATCAATCGAGCCATCTTCCTGCGCCACGAGCGGGCCGTGATCGGTGTAAGGCCCGCCGGGTTTATCAGCCGTAGCAACGGCGACGGAGAGCCGCCCGTTCTGCTGGCGCGCGGTGAAATAGACAAAAAACTTTCCGTTGAACTCCGAAATTTCTGGCGCCCAAAAATCGCCCGTGGCCCAATCTGGCCGATGTGAAAGCACCGAACCGGTTTGCTCCCAGTTCACGAGGTCGGTGGAATGGAGCAGCGGAAACAGCGGTCCCCACGCGGACGACGTGCAGGTGGCCCAATAATCTTTGCCCGTGCGGATGATGGACGGATCCGGATGATCGCCAGCGATGACGGGGTTTTTATAGGATGGTTGGGCGCTCGCCGTCGAAACGGCGACGATGGCAACCAAACCAAAACACGCGAGCTGAAAAAATAATTTAGAGCACATGAAATTTATTTTGTTTTCGCGAGCGGCTCGTCTGTGCGGAACGGCAGGGCGGGCAGGCCGGCTTGGTTGTAGAGATTGCAGACAGGATTGATGTCCCACGCGTAACGCACGGCAACAGGTTTTTCGACCAGCGGCGATGACACGACCACGGTCTTGCCATCAATCACCGCATCCGCCCAGACGAATTTTTTATCCGCACCGGCAATCGCAAAGCCGGTGAGCTTGCCGCCCTTGGCCACCAGCCCGCCGCCGACGTGATCGAACTTCAATCGGATTTTTTCGCCATCCACTTTCATCGAGCGATACCACGGACCGGAATTTTCAATTTTCTTTCCGTAAGTTTGCACGAGCGCGGCGAGCGCAAGGCGGCGGCCGACTTCCTGTTTGTTTTTCGGATGAATGTCCACGGCGTCGCCGATGTCAATCGCCAGCGCGAGTCCGCAGTTCGGCAAATTTTTTGCCGTGAGCGTTTGCGCCTCGCGCAGTTCGGCCCAATTATTTTCGCGCGGCTGCGGATTCGTCGCTTGAAACGCGGCGAGCTGCACGATGTAAAATGGAAATTCGCCGACACCAAAGCGCGTGCGCCAGTCGGTGATCATCGCGGGCAACAAACGCTGATATTGCTTCGCGCGGTCGGCGTTGGACTCGCCCTGATACCAGATCGCGCCTTTGA
>JANYCI010000257.1 GCA_025360325.1 Limisphaerales bacterium
CAATATCCTTATCCAGCATCGATCCGAAAACAGCGTAAGTGTAAGCATGAAACCCCATGTTATCGAGATTTTGCGACAGAGTTGCCGCTGCGTGCGGATTATGCGCAACATCCAACACGACAGTCGGTCGGCCTGGCATCACCTGGAAACGGCCAGGTAAATCCACCATTGCAAAACCGTTACGTATCTCTTGCGCACCCACCGGCAACTCTTGCTTTAACACTTCCAATGCTGCAAGCACTGCAGAGGCATTTAATAGTTGATTTGCACCACGCAAACTAGGATAGCCGAGAGAATTACGGCGTTGCGATCTTCCAGCAAAATTCCATTGCTGCTTATCACCGTTATAGTTGAAATCACGACCAAACAAGCGCAAATCAGCACCGACATTTTGCGCATGTTCAATCAGTGATTGTGGCGGGATAGGATCGCCACAAATGGCTGCTTTATCCGCACGAAAAATACCGGCTTTCTCGAAACCGATTTTTTCTCGTGTATCACCCAAATAATCGATGTGATCGATATCTACGCTGGTGACTATGGCCACATCCGCATCAAAAACATTGACCGCATCAAGGCGACCACCAAGACCTACTTCCAAAATAACCACATCAAGTTTGGCTTCTGCCAGCAACTTGCAACAACTTACTGAGCTGATGCAGTCACGGGCTTATCCTGAACTTGCGATACATTTTCACGCCTACTGTGGAGAAAAAATGCTTTTGGAATGGCATGACGCCTTTACGCAACCCATGTTGCTTTCAAATGAATTCACTGCGGAAGCGATCGAGAAATTTTGCGGTATCGTTGGAATGAGGGCACATTTGTATCATCCAAAATTACAAGTCAAATGACAGAACGCGAAAAGATTCTTGGCCGTGTCCGCGAAGCGCTGAAATCACCGGCTCCTGCGCCCGGCGTGCATGACCACGCGCCCACGTCTGGCGTTGTCTCCACGCCGCGAAAATGGTTGCCGAAAGTGGGCGAGAGCTTTGACGAGCAACTCGCCTTGTTCGCCAAAAATTCCGCCGAGTTGAAAACGGATTTTCAATTGTTCAATTCAGCGGACGAAGCGCGGCAGGCTATCGTGCGTTTGCGCGACGCCGAAAAATGGGAGCGCGTGGCGGGACATTCCGGCGAGTTGACGAACGTGATTTGCCCCGCGCTAAATCTGCCGCTGCTCCGCACCGACAACATTTACGACGTGACCGGGCTGGAGAAATGTGACGCGGGAATTTCCGAATGTGACGCGCTCATCGCGCAGACCGGTTCGGTGCTGGTGACGAATCGCAGCGCTGGCGGACGCGCGTTGTCCGTGCTGCCGCCGCATCACGTTGTGCTGGCGCGGCGCGAACAACTCATCGCTGATTTGCCGGCGGCGTTTGAAGTGTTGCAGAAAAAATACGCGAACAATTATCCGAGCATGATTTCGTTCATCACCGGGCCGAGCCGCACGGGTGACATCGAACGCATTTTAGTTTTGGGCGCGCACGGGCCGAAAAAGCTGACGGTGATTTGTTTTTGAGCGGAAAATTTGAACCTAGTGAGTGGCGGACATTTGCAATCGTGGTGACACAAGTGTCCGTATGATTATACATTCATGCCGGTTTGAATTTTTTTTTGGCGGCGGTATCAGTGAATCAAGGAAAAAAATTTGCTAAACACCCTGATTGATGCACAGACTAGGGGCTTGCATATGAAGCAAATTGCCGCCAATCCAACCACGACCACGCGGGCCGCGAAATTTTTCCGCAGCTTGGCTTTTCTATTCCTCATGGCCGCCCTGCCAGCCAGTGCGCAAAGCGTAAAGCTCGTGTGGACGGCCAGTAGCAATCCGGCGGAAACCGGCTTCAAAATTTATTACGGGGCGAAAAGCCGCACTTACACTAACAGTCTTACGGTCGGCGATGTCACGAACGCCGTTGTCTCCGGGCTAGTGGCCGGTCGGACTTATTATTTCGGAATCAAGTCTTGCGATGTGGCTGGCCATCAAAGCACTTTTTCGCAGGAGATTGTTGCGGTGATTCCGGCGGCAGTCCCGGTCGCAAATAAACCACCGGTGACGGTGGGGACTAGTCCGCTTCCGGCAAAACCCGCTACTTCAAACTTGGGCAAATCAAGCATCAGCACGGTGGTCAAAACCCCTGCAATCGGCACGGTCTCGATCGGCGGAAGCATTGCCGCGATAGCCAAGGCCAAGCTTGCTCGCCCAGTTACGGTTACAAGCCCGGTCACGGTTGCCCGCCCGGTCGTAGCCGCAAAATCCAGCCCGGTTCAACCCGCCGCCGTGGTGCCGGGCAAAGCGCCACTCGCCCAGCCAGCGAATGTGGTTTTAGTCGCTCGCAAAAACATTTCTAAAAAACCAACTGTGAACGCCGACGCGCAAGCCGCCGACGAATTGGCCGCCCGCGCGCAGTTATTTTATGCGGCGGTGTCCGTGTTCGATGCCAATGCCGATGGCAAGTTGGATGACGAAGCCCAAGCGAAGCTAACCGTAGCCCTCAAAAATAAATTACCCGTTGCGTTTGTGTCCGTGGGCAATCTTTCGGCAGCGGAAGCTCCCAATGTGACGGCGTGGGCGGCGGCGCTCTACGCGCAGATTGCGCCGCTAGACAAGAACCGAGACGGTGAGTTGCAGCCAACTGAACAGGCGACACTGGTCGCTGCCTTGCTCGCTGACCAAGTGGCGTTGCCGATTTTCGCGCCGCTGATGTTGGAAAAGCCGACCGCAAAGTAGGCTTGAGGCGGTTGGAAATCTTATGCTTCGGCGGGCAGCCGAACGCTGAAAGTCGTCCCTACATTTTCCGCGCTGGCGACTTCAATGGTGCCGCCGTGCGCCTCGACGATGGCTTTGCAGATCGCGAGGCCGAGGCCGGCGTTGCCCGAACCGGTGCGCGCTTGATCGGCGCGAAAAAATCTTCCAAACACGCGGGATAAATTTTCCGGGGCGATGCCCGCACCGGTGTCCGCGACCATCAGCACGGCAAGTCCGTTTTGCGTTTCCAGTTTCACGCGCACTTCACCATCAGGCTGGTTGTATTGAATGGCATTCGTCAAAAGATTGGTGACGACCTGCGCGAGCCGTTCAGAATCTCCAATGATTTCAATGGGTTTAGCTTCAATGGAAATTTTTACCCCACGTTCATCCGCGAGCGGCTGCACGAGTTCGGCGCAATCGGAAACCGTTCTTGAAAAATCAAAGGGCGATCGTTTCAAAATTTCTTGCCCGGCATCAAACCGCGCCAACGCCAGCAGCGACTCGATCAATTTCCGCATCCGCTGCGCCGCGCGCTGACAGGCCTCGACGGTTTGTTTGTAGCTCGCGGCATCGCGCTCGCGGGCGAGCGACGTTTGCGTCTGCGTGAGGATGACGGAAACGGGCGTGCGTAATTCGTGCGCCGCATCGGATGCAAATTGTTTCTGCTGCGCGAACGCCGTTTCCAGCCGCGCGAACGTGGAATTCAAAACCGTCGCGAGCTGGCCGAGCTCGCTTTCCGCTTCGACGGTGTTGATACGCTGCGACAAATCGCCGGCAGAAATTTTTACAGCGGTGGAACTGATTTCAGAAATGGGACGCAGCGACCGCGACACGAGCCACCACCCGCCCAGCAGTCCGAAAATTAAAATCAAGCCGCCGATGCCGAGCAAACTTAATTTTGCGCGCCGCAGTTCTTTCAACTCCGGCGCGATGGAGCAGCCGACCCAAATCATTTCACCCGACGGGAGAATTTCGATGTTTTCACGGTAGTCACCGAAGTTGACAGCCGGTTGCGGTTTGGTTTTTGTTTGAGATTGTTCCGGCGCTGGAAAAATCGGGGCAAACTGATTTGGATGATGCGAGGATTGCGAGTAACTAACTTGAGAATCTGGTTCGGTTAATTTGTTTGGCTGGTTCGTCGAGCTCGCCAATTCCACGCCGTCACGACCGGTGATGCGGAAATAAAATTGGTTCGGATCGCTGGCGTCAAAAAAATGTTCGTCCTGCTCCGGCAGGTGAAAATCTCCCGGACGCAGCGGCCGGCGGTTTCGTCCCGGCGGGCCGTCGTCGGGAAAATCATCACGCGGCGGCGGATTGAAACGTTGTCCGCGCGGCGGCGGGCCATGCAGCGCATTGCCAATGATACCAATGCGTTTGTGCAATTCATCATCAATCCGCCGGAACTGCCGGTTGCGTTCCAACTGATACGCGGTGCCGCCAAACCCCGCCAGCACGACCACGAGAATGAGGCCATACCAGAGTTGCAACCGCCACTTGATGGATTTAGGAATCATGGGCAAATTTCAAACCGGTTTTGAACAACTAAGGAACAAAGTAACGAAGAGAAAAACTTTGTTCCTTGGTTGTTTGATTTTTTCGACAGTATTTTCATTCAATGCAATAGCCGTGGCCGCGCCGGGTGGCGATGAATTCCGCACCAAGTTTTTTCCGCACATTGGAAACGTGAACATCCAGTAGGTTAGACATCGTGGTGTCGTTCTCATCAAAGAGATGTTCGTAAAGTTGTGTGCGTGTGACGACTTCACCGCGATGCAGCGCGAGAAATTCCACCAGCGAAAATTCGCGCGCGGTAAGTTCCACCGGTTTGTCTTTGAGCGAAACGAGCCGCGCGGCGGTGTCCACCTTCACGTCGCCGAGGGCGATGACGTTCGTGGACTTGTTCGCGCTCCGGCGGATGATGGAGCGCAGGCGGGCAAAAACTTCTTCCAGATCGAACGGCTTCACGACGTAATCATCCGCGCCCGTGTCGAGGCCTTTCACGCGGTCGCGCGTCTGGTCGCGCGCGGTGAGCATCAGCACCGGAGTTTTTTTGGTTTTGCGGAGACGCTTCAAAACCTCCCAGCCGTCCATGCCGGGCAGCATCACGTCCAGCACGATGGCGGCGTAGTCCGTGCCCTCGGCGTTGAAGAGACCGTCGTCACCATTGTCGGCGGTGTCCACGGCGTAACCCTCCTCGCGCAACGCCTGCGCGAGGCTCGCGAGCAAATCGGGTTCGTCTTCGACAATCAGGATTCTCATGGCAGTGTGCGGAAATGATTAACACAGCCGCTCACCGTCGTCACGTTCGCAGAAATCACCTTAAGGCCAGATGAAGAATTTCTTCATCTGAAATAAAGGTGCGCGTGGTATGTTTTTTGGCGTGAAACAACCCGGGCTTCCATTCCGCCGCCGAACGACTGCGGCGCGCTGGTTGGTGCCTGTGGTTGCAATGCTTATCTGTGTGTCGGCAATTCCCATTTTGGCCGCGCCGAAAAATATTTTACTCCTCATCGCCGATGACTACGGCGTGGACAGTTCCGCGCTTTACAACACCACCAATACCGGCGCGCAACTGCCGCCGACGCCGAACATCGCCTCGCTCGCCAGCAATGGCGTGGTGTTCACGCGCGCCTACGCCAATCCGGTTTGTTCACCGACGCGCGCGTGTTTGCTCACCGGGCAGTTTGGCTTCCGCACCGGTGTGGGCGATGTGGTTGACAGCGGGCCTTCGCTGGGAACGAATTTATTTTCCCTGCCGCGAATGTTCGCCACCAACGCCGCGCTGAATTACAACGTCATGCAATTTGGCAAATGGCATCTGGCCTCGGGGCCGAACTCACCGCGCAACGTCGGCGGTTGGACAAATTTTTCCGGCTCCATTCCCGGCGCGGTGGTGAACTATACGAACTGGACGAAGGTCATCAACGGCACGCAATTTTTGAACTACACCAACTACGCCACGCTCGACGTGATGCAGGACGCGACGAACTGGATCGGTTCGCGCGGCACGAACCCGTGGTTCGCTTGGGTGGCCTTCAACGCGCCGCACACGCCGTTGCATTTGCCGCCGACAAATCTTTGCCCGCACTACGCGAACCTTTCCGGCACAGCGGGCGACATCGCCGCGCATCCGGCGAATTATTTCGACGCGATGGTGGAAGCCGAGGACACCTGCATCGGAAAAATAATGTCGTGGGTGAACCTCACGAACACCCACGTCATTTTTCTCGGCGACAACGGCACGGCGAACAACGTCATCCAGCCGCCGTTCACGAACACCCGCGCGAAAGATTCGCTCTACGAAGGCGGCACGCACGTTCCGCTCGTCATCGCCGGGCCATCCGTGTTTGCGCCGAACCGCACCAACGCTACGCCGGCAAATATGGTGGACTTGTATTCCACGATTCTCGAAATGGCCGGTATCAATGCCGCGCTCACGATTCCCACCACCAACGTGATTGACGGCCAGAGCCTGTTGTCGGTGTTGCAGACCAACAATCTCACGCAGCCACGCTGGAGCTACTCGGAATTGTTCGGGACGAATTATTCTGCCAGCGTCAGCGGTCGCGCGCTGCGAAATTTGCAATACAAATTCATTGCCTTCACCAGCGGCACGCAGGAGTTTTACGATTTGAACAGCGATCCTTACGAGAAAACCAACCTGCTGGCGACCGCGATGAACGCGACGCAGTCGGGAAATTTTAATGCACTCACGCTGAAGCTGGGGGATTACCAAACCGCGTTGGGCAAACCAGTCATCAACAGCTTTGGAAAAACCAACACGCAGTTCTTCGTGAACGTGCAACGCAATCTCACCAACAGCTACGGCCTCTGGCGCGCGTCCGCGCTCGACGGCCTGAACTTTTCGCCGCTCACCAACGCGCTCGTCGTCACGAATGACGCGAGCAGTATGACGTTGACGGACACCAACGCGGCGGGGGCGCAGAATTTTTACCGCGTGCAGGCGCAGTGAGTCTAGGAACACCGCTTCCAATTAGCCGACAAGCGGCAGCCGAACCGTAAACGTTGTTCCGGCATTTTCCTTGGACGAAACTTCAATCGCCCCGTCGTGCGCTTCGATGATGGCTTGGCAAATTGAAAGCCCCAGCCCCGCGTTGCCGGAGGTGCGTGATTCTTCGGCGCGATAGAAACGCTCGAAGATGCGCGGCAAATCCGCCGGTGCAATGCCGATGCCGGTGTCGCCCACTTGGAGAACGGCGCTTTGCTTCTCCGCAAAAATATTCACCCACACCTCACCGCCGGGGCGGTTGTATTGAATGGCATTCGTCACGAGGTTGGTGATGACTTGATGGATTTGCTCCGGGTCGCCGACGATGGGCGTGTTGGCGGCGGTCAGAATAATTTTCACCCCGCGTTCCTCGGCGAGCGGCTTCACGAGTTCGAGGCACTCGCTGGCGACGGGCAACAAATCAAAATTCGTGCGCCGCACATTTTCCTGCCCGGCATCCAGCCGCGCGAGTTGCAGCAACGACGTAATGAGCTGCCGCATCCGCTGCGACGCGCGGTGGCAGGCTGCAATGGTTGCGAGGTTTTCGTCGTAGCTGCGCTGGCGGTTCAATGCGGCGGCGGTCTGCGCGATCAGCACGGAGACGGGCGTTCGCAATTCATGCGCGGCATCGGCGGCAAATCTTTTTTGCAAGGTGAACGCCGCGTCCAGCCGCGTGAAGGTGGAATTCAAAACCGTCGCGAGCCGCCCCAGTTCGCTTTTGGTTTCAACGGCGTTGATGCGTTGGGATAAATCGCCGCCGGAAATTTTTTCCGCTGCCGCGCTGATTTCCGCAATCGGTCGCAAGGCGCGCGAAACAATCCGCCAGCCGATGGCGAGGCCAAAAAACAAAATCACGCCGCCGATGCCCGCGAGTTTGAGCGTATGCAACCGCAGCTCGGCCAGCTCTAATGTCATGGGATGTCCGAGTAGAATTTCTTCGCCGGTGGGCGTGTGGATGCGTGCCTGCCGCACGGCGTTGGTTTCGGAGTTGAAATTTTTTGAGCGGGCGATTACGCGTCCATCGGCGCCGGTGATCAGGAAAAAATAATCAGTTCCAAACATTTCCTGGTCGCGTGGCGGCAGGTGAAAATTTTCCGCGCTGGGCGGCGTCCACTCGACCACTGGACGCTGGCTGGATTCTGATCCGCCGTCATCGCGCGGCGGGCCGTTGAGCGTGTTGGCCAGCAGTTTGGTGCGCTCGCGCAATTTCAAATCGGCCTGTTGGAAAACGCGGGCGCGCTCAAGTTCGTAGGCCGCGAAGCCTAGGCCCAGCAGCACGGCGAGCAGAATCAAGCCATACCAAAGCTGGATGCGGACCTGGATGGAATTAAAGTTCATTCGATGCAATACCCGTGGCCGCGCCGGGTGGTGATGAGTTCCGCACCAAGTTTTTTACGCAGGTTGAAGACGTGAACATCCAGCAGATTGGAGCCGTTGTCTTCGGTCGCATCGGACAGATGCTCGAACAACTGGTCGCGAGAAATGACTTTGCCGCGATGCAGGGCGAGAAATTCCAGCACGCGGTATTCGCGCGGCGTGAGTTCCACGGCTGCATCCTGCTGCGAAACCAGCCGGAGCGCGGTATCAATCTTCAGTGCGCCGATTTCAAAAATACTTTTCGCCTTGCTTGCGTGGCGGCGGATGATGGCGCGGAGGCGGGCGGTGAGTTCCTCGAAATCGAACGGCTTCACGACGTAATCATCCGCGCCAATGTCGAGGCCGCGCACGCGGTCGCGGATCTGGTCGCGCGCGGTGAGCATGAGGACGGGCGTGGATTTTTTTTCGCGCAGCCGGTTGAGCAGTTCCCAGCCGTCGAGCTTGGGGAGCATCACGTCGAGGACGATGGCGTCGTAATCGAAGTTGAGCGCGTGATAGAGGCCGAGTTCGCCGTCCG
>JANYCI010000262.1 GCA_025360325.1 Limisphaerales bacterium
GAATTTTTTCATCTGTGTCCATCTGTGAAAATCTGTGGCTGAATAATTCTTTTTTCCTATGGACAGTTTTTTGATCAAAGGTGGCGTGCCGTTGCGCGGCACGGTGGAAATCAGCGGCAGCAAAAATGCCGCGCTCCCAATCTTGGCGGCGACGCTCCTCACCGACGAGCCGTGCGTCATCCGCCGCGTGCCGGACTTGAGCGACACGCGCTTCATGGTGAAAATTTTAGAATCGCTCGGCGCGACCGCGAAATTTGAGAACGGCACCGTCACCGTTCACGCCAAAAAAATCAAAGGCTACGCGGACTACGACCTCGTCCGCAAAATGCGCGGCTCCATTTGCATCGCGGGGCCGTTGCTGGGCCGCTTGAAGAAGGCGCGGATTTCTTTGCCCGGCGGTTGCATCATCGGTGCTCGCCCAATCAATCTGCACCTAAAAGGTTTTCAGGCGCTCGGTTGTAAAATCAAAATCGAGGGTGGCTACATTGACGCGACGGCTAAAAAAATCACCGGCAATTCCATGTTCCTCGGCGGTCGCGCCGGCCCGACTGTTCTTGGCACGGCGAACATCATGATGGCCGCCGCGCTCGGCGACGGCATCACGGTCATCGAAAGCGCGGCGTGCGAACCGGAAGTGGTGGACGTGGCGAATTTTCTGAACGCAATGGGCGCGAAAATTTCCGGCGTCGGCAGCCCGACCATCACGATCGAAGGCGTGAAAAAACTTCACGGCGCGGAACACGAAGTCATTCCCGACCGCATCGAGGCCGCGACATTTTTGATCGCCGCCGGCGCCACGAATGGCGAGATCACCGTGAAGGGCGCACGCGCCGAACATCTGCGCGCGGTGATTGACAAGCTCGGCGAGGCGGGCGTTTCCGTGGAGCGCAACGGCGCGGATTTGATCGCGCGGCGCAAAGGAAAATTGAAACCCGTGGACATCACGACGCTGCCGTATTCTGGTTTTCCGACGGACGTGCAGGCGCAGATGATGGCGCTGCTCGTGCTGGCAAAAGGCATCAGCATCATCACGGAACGGATTTTTGAATCACGCTTCATGCACGTCAGCGAGCTGGCGCGGCTGGGCGCGGACATCGAGATCGAAGGGCCGAGCGCGATTGTGAAGGGCGGCAAACCCTTGAGCGGCGCACCAGTAATGGCAAGCGATCTGCGCGCGAGCGCGGCGCTGGTCATCGCGGGCATGGCGGCCAAAGGCACGACGCAGGTGAACCGCATTTACCATCTGGATCGCGGCTACGAGAAGATGGATGAGAAATTGAAGAAGCTCGGCGCGCGGATTCAGCGCGTGGAGGAGAAATAATTTACGCGAACAAAGGAACTGTGATAAAATGAAAATCATGAATGCGACATTGCCCGAACCCGAAATTGTGACGCGCAAAGGCAAGCCGGTCGCCGTGATTATTCCCATCAAGGATTACGAGGAACTTTTGGAGCGCGTGGAAGATTCTGCCGATGTGGCGTGGCTCAAACGCGCCCGCAGCAAGCCGCTTCATTATCGTCCGCTGGAAGAATACCTCGCTGCGCGCAAAGGCAAGTAACCATGTATCGCGTCCTGCTTGAACGCGCCGCCGAAAAAGACCTGGCCCGTCTCTCGTCAGAAATTCACCGCCGCGTCATCGGGGCGATTCAAGCGCTGGCCACCAATCCGCGTCCGTCTGGTTGCCGCAAGCTCGTTGTCAGCCAACATGACTGGCGCATCCGCGTGGGCGACTACCGTGTGGTTTATGAGATTGCCGATGAAATCCGCATCGTGCGCGTCAACCGCGTGCGCCATCGGCGCGAAGTGTATCGTTGAAATGAATCGCGCGGCTAAAAGACGGATGGGAAGCTGAAGAAACTTGGCGCGCGGATTCAGCGCATCAAAGAAGTTGAGCCGAAATAATTTTTGCTCGGCCTACAATGCTGGCTCGTGCTTGCCTTTACCCGCGCCGTTTGGGTGGCGTGAACAGATTGAAGCTGTCAGGCTGGCGCTGCTGGAGGCTTTGTTGCCGCAATATTTACAGTAGTAGTTCATGGTTAATCATCAGTTGAGGAAGTAAACTTAAACGGACGATTACGGTTTGTGCCAAGTGCTCGGACTCCACATTTCAATGGCAAAGGCAATTAGGTGTTTATGCCTCGCTCTGATAGCATCCGCGTCCCAGACAAAATCCCCGTGATTCTTTAGAAAGTTAATCAGTTCACCTTGACTTAAATAGGTGGATTTTTCAGATAGACTTTTTAGTTTTTCGGAAAAGTCTTTTTTTCCCTTGGACGCGTTTGGTGAAATATTATCTATGACTAAGTTGCCTAGTCTATTCAGCGCAACCTCACGAAACGGTTTCGCAACACCATCATCCCAGCAGATGACACAATCAGAAATGGGATTTTCACCTGCGGCGATATGCTCAACGCTAAACTTTGCTGCGTAGTTCCGTGGCTCGACAAAATCTCGCCAAGAAAGCAGCGGTTGAATCTGACCGGGTTTTTCGCGAAGGCTGTTTTCATAACGCCAGAGTAAATAGTGCGCGTCGCTTCCCTCCGAGAAATAGAAATAAGCATTGTCTAAACCCTCCTCGAAACGCGCCTGTAAATTGTGCAAATTACTCATGCCACTCAATTGGTTGAAGAGAGCTGGAAAGTCGCCTATAAAATCTCTGGCCGTAGTGTGAAAACTTGAAAGACTTGTGTCAGATCGAAGGTTGGCCACTGCGTAGCCTCGAAAGGTGAAAACCTCAAGCAAACGGCAAGTTTTTAGGAAATCTTTTTTGTCCAACGATTTGTCACACCGCCAGGCTTTTAGAATGAGCGGCCAATATGAACCCATTCGACCAAGCAGAAGCAACTCGGAGAACTCTGGCAACGTATCGCGCTTCAAAAATATTTCTTCGATCGTCCGGTAACTCTCCAGCAACGAACTGACAAAATCTTCAATCCAAGCAATTACTTCAGCTCCAGCCACCGCTTTAATAGTAGCCTTCACGAGTTGCTTGGGGTTGTTGTATTCCTTGTCAGACCATTTAAGGAACGCTGCACAGTGGTTCGCCAGCAATTGGTCTTCATCCGGCGTTCGCTTCCACTCTGCAAGCGATTCAATAGTTCGGAAAACTTTTGAAAATTGAGTTTGGAGCGCAGTGAGGCGGTCATCCGCCCGAGTCGATGAATGCAAATAAACACAGTGCATAAGAAAACTCTTTAGCGCTTCCAAACTGGTCAGTGGCTCGCCGCGATCGTTCTGCAGCTCGAAAATTTGCGTAGCATCTTCTGGACTGCCCACGGCATAGACCATCACCTTTGCCGTCTTGAGTGCATATATCAGAGCTTCCCACTCCTCTGCCGCTATTTTTTTTGTAAAAAAGTCTGCCGCTTCCTTAAGCCGGCGCGAGGACGGCGAGTCTTGCTGACAAGTAGCTGCTGAAACTCTAAGGATTTCCGATTGAAAGAATGGATTATCCACTAGAATCGTATGGAATTTCTGAAGCTCTTCTTCTTCGTCATAGACAAAGTGGCGGCGGAGCACTTTTGGTTTCTCATTCGCGAATGAAATTTTTCCTGTCGCCTGCAAATTTAATGCGGTGGCGATGAAAATCACCGAAGTTGTCATGCGTTGCTGCCCATCAACGATGTTCACAACCTTGCGTCCCTCACCCTTGTCTTCCTCATGAAGAAGAAAAGTGCCGAGAAAATAATGTTTTTCCTTCGACTTCTTTTGCGTGTTGACTTGCTGTCGCAAGTCTTCAAGAAATGCCTCCAAATGGGGGTCTTCCTCCCATGAGTAAGCTCGCTGATATTGAGGAATCTGAAAAGTGTTAACCGCAAAAAGATCTTCCAGACTGTGAATCGTATTTTGCATAGCGCAGAGATATAATCTGACAAGTGATACTAACGTGTCACGCAATTTATCCGCAAAACTTTTCCGGTTCCATGCCCGCAATTTGTAACAACTCGCGCGGCGTGTTTGCGCTCATCTGCTTCATCATCGTCAGCAGCACACGTCCGGCGGCTTCGGCATCGGATTGGGCGTGGTGATGGTTGAACTCATGGCCAATGTGCGCCGTCAACGTGTCGAGCTGGTGATTCGGCAAATCCGGCCAGACGCGGCGGGCGAGCTGCAATGTGCAGACATATTCAAAATCGGGCAGCGGCAGTCCAAAATATTCCAAAGCAGCACGCAAACGATCCATGTCGAACGAGGCGTTGTGGGCAACGACTAGATCGGCGCGGATTAGTCGCTCAATCATTTGTGGGGCGATTACAGAAAATTCCGGCGCATCCAAAACATCCAGATGCGTCAGGCGATGACATTCAATGTTGATCGCGTGA
>JANYCI010000279.1 GCA_025360325.1 Limisphaerales bacterium
TTGAAGTTCGGCAGATTTTTCTTCGCCCCGATGATCCACGGCACGCCGTAGATGTTGATGGGAATGTTCACGCCGCCCACTTGCGCGAAGGACTCTACATTGGTCGGCTCAGAAAACACAAAGTCAGCCGTGCCGGACACGGTTAGTATGTTCGTGTAGCCCGTGATGAAAACATTCGTGCCAGTGCGTGTGAACAGCGGGCGGAAGACGGAGGGGAAAAAGTCGTTGGTCGTGGCATCGTAAAGATTCGCGGCGAGCTGGAGCTGACGATTCACGGCGGGCGTATAGACGAAGCGTCCGTTCACATACACCGGAATGTGCGTCACGCCAAACGCGATGGTGATGATGGCGCCAAAGGTATTGGTGAAGTTGTAAAAGCCGTTGTCATTTTCGCCCAACCATTGCGCGGTGGAAAATTTCAGCATCCGGTCGGCGGCGTTGGTGAAGAACGTCAGCGGCGTCCACGCGAGCAAGTTGGTGGCACTGGCGGTGCCATTGACATTGACCACGCCATTGAGAGCGCGCGTCAGATTATTGTAATTCAAATTCATCCGCGTATCGTCCACCACGGAATCCGTGCCAAGCTGTTCAAGTAAGCGGTAAAAGGTGTAGCGGTCGTAGGTAGAATTGGTCGTGCCGCCAAAAAAACTGGTGCCAGCATTTTTTAGGCGATTAACAAAATTCGGAGAGCTTTTGGCGGAGTCAAATAATTCACTGGGTAGAGAGTAAAAACGATTGGTGTTGTCGGAACCAACCCAATGGGTATTGATGGGCGTCTGCACAAACGGCAGAGCCGTGTTCGTCATCCAGTCGCCAATGTTATAGCCATCTATGCCAGCATTGACCAAGGCGTTGTAACCAAGCAAGGATGGCGCATCAAGTAGGTTGTAGTTATTTCCATAACGCCAAGCGAGAATTGACTGGGCATCTTCAAAAGCCGCCCCAATGTTTCCCAAGCTAGGCCGACGAAAAACGTAAGGATTAATAATTGGATTCCACTGGTTCGTATTCAAATCTGCGAGAAACGACGCAAGATTTAATTCCCACGAACCGACACTTTCATTGCGAAAATAACCGTCATTTGCCGCGCTGAATGGATTCACCGCCGACGCGCTCAAGGTCTGATTGTGAATGGCATTCAAGTCGAGTGAATTGCCGGTGGGCTGCGCGAAGAAGGCGTAACGCGCAACGAAATGATTGTCCGCCGAGTGCGGTGAATCGGGGCGCTCCAAAATACCCACCCATTGCGGATCGCCGATGACGGAGACGAACGCGTTGCCGGAGCCGTCGGCGAGGGCGTTGCCGAGATTGTCCACGTTGGTGACGTAGCCGCTATTTTCAAACTGGCCATTACGATTCAAGTCAAGGAAGTAGCGAAAATCCGTCAGGCCGGTGGCGCGGTTATAGATGCTCACGGGCACGCGCGGGAGAAAAAATAAATTGGCAACGTTCTGCACGAAATCGTCGGCATTCAGTGGATTGCGGTCATTACGGTAATCGTAGTTCACGTTCGTCGGGTTCTGGAGCGTGGGCACATAACCAAAGGCGTTTTGATAATTCGTTGAGACGAGCAGTCTGAAATCGTAGGCGGAAGTGTTGGTCACGAAAATGTTCGCGACGATTTGCGCTTGGACGGCAGCGAGCGCGGCATCGGCGGCGAGGCGCGCGACGGTGCTGTCCGTGCCGGTGGTGGCGGCGTTGCGCGAGCGCCGCGAAACGGCGATGAACGCAATGGCCATCACGAGCGTGACCGACAACATGATGAGCGTGATGACGAGGGCGATGCCCCGGCGGGAAGGTTGAAGGTTGAAGGTTGAAGGTTGAAACCTTCTTGCTCCTAGCTGCTCGCTACTAACTTCGCTTTTTGAATTTAGTTTCATTGGTAGGCCGACGGGTCAACGTTCGGGATGGTCACAAGCTGGCGGAAAATGTGGACGTGGCCGGATTGGTTTTGCAGATAGTTGACCTGCGCGGCGGCAGACGAAATGGATTCGGCGCGCTGCAACGTGCGGTCTTCAATGATGCCCAACTGCAATTCCACGGCGGCGGGAACGGCGTTGCTGACGGCATAGAGATAGAACGGCGAGTCGCCATCCACCATCGGCGACGTGAGAATATTTTTGTAGTTCAACACGATGCGACCGCCTTGCGGATCAAGCGGGCTTAAGGTCAGATGCACCACGCCGTTCATGATGTGACTCATGTTAGTCCATTGCCCCAACCGATAGGCGGTGTCGAAAGCATCGAACAACGTGCGCGGCGGATTATTGACGTTCGTTTCCGCATAAAACCGGTAGAGCGAATAAAGCCCATTCGCATCATTGGGATTCACCGCGTAGCCCACGCCTGTCCACTTCTGATTTTCCCGGCCCAGCAGGAAAAAGTAAGATAGAAAATTAGTCCGCAGTCCGGTGCTCGCGGGCAGACTTTGCACCAGCGGCGGGTAGGCGCTGGCAACGTAATAAAAATTATACGGCCCCTTGTTAGTCAAAGGGCGCGCGAGTCCGTTCGTGCCCCGGCCCGGTGTCAACCCGCGCAAATCATCGGCGATCATCTGCATCGCGGCGCGGCCACCTTCGAGCACGTCTGTCTGCGTGACGCTCGCGCGGAACGCCTGCTGCGTGCTGCTGAACACGTTCATCAGCGCGAGGATGATGAATGAAAGCAGCGTGACGGTGAGCAATACTTCAACTAGCGAAAAGGCCAGAAGCGTGTTGAAGGTTGAAGGTTGAAGGTTGAAGGTTTCAACGCCCACCGGAGTGCGGCGGAAAACCTGCAACTTGCAACTTGTAACTTGTAACTTCATTTAGGGCGCGTTGGTGAAGGATTGCGACTGGTAAAAATACAGGTCAAACCCGTTGGTGAAGACATGGGCCAACTGGCCAGCCACGGTGGCGCGGAACGTCTGGCGGAACTTGCCGGTGTCGCCATTGGGCAGCAGCGGCCAGAGAAAGGTCATGCGGAGTTCATGTTGATTGCGCGAGAGTTTATCCGCATAAATGCGCGCGGGATGGTTCACGGGAAAAGCAAACAAATTTGTGTCCATCGGCACCGCCGCATTCACGCAATAGAGCCGATAACCAAAAGTGTCCTGCCGCAAGATGTCGTTATCCTGCGGGGGCTTTTCCGAAACCACGCCGCTCATGGCGGTCACATAAGCGGTGATGTGATTACTGACGCCGCCGAAAAAAAGCGTGTTGAGGGGGTCACCACTGCCACTGTCCATGTATTCCGGCGTGCTTAAAAGGCCGATGATGTTCTGACCGTTGGTCAGGCCCAGATGCCAGTTAGC
>JANYCI010000301.1 GCA_025360325.1 Limisphaerales bacterium
CTGAAAAATAATTTCGCCGAGCTTCACGCCGCCACACGTCACGAACTCATCCTTGTTCAAACTTTTGCCGGTCACTGAAAATTCCGTGCGCGTGAGCTGTTGCGCGAGGGCTTGCATCTGCGCGCGCGTGAGCGCAGACCAGCGCACCAAAAGGCTCAACTGAATGCCGCCGATTTCCGGCTTTGAATTTTTTTCGCGCTGGTCGTTCCCGGTTCGCAAACATGATTTAGCAAGAAATGTTGTGTTTATGGCCGGATAGGTGCAGCCTGGCCCGGGCTTCAGGCGGTATGGTGTCGTGAGTTCAAACAAAAACATCCGCGCGGGCAGCCTAATTTGAAAACACCATGAAAAAAATCCAGCGAAAAAAAAACTTTATGCCCATGAGCTTTGCCGTCGGGCTCGCGGTTGCGTTGATCAGTGCGTTGGCGGCCAAGGTTGGTGCCGACGAATCCAAACCGGTCGCGGTCACTGCAACGAATGCGGTCAGCCCGGCAGCAACGGCGCCAGCCAAGACCAAGCCCGCCGAGCCAAAAAAACTCACCGGCGCGGAGCTTTACTCGATCCATTGCAACCGGTGCCATCCCGAGCGTTACCCGACGGAACGGACGGCGGCGCAGTGGAAAACCATCATGCTGCATATGCAGGTGCGGGCTGGCATCCCCGGCAAGCAGTCGAAACTGATCCTGCAATACCTCCAGGAAAATAGCGGCCGATGAAACCGGGCAAAAAATACCACCTATGAAAAAAAATCTTAAAGCCAGCCGGTGTATTTTCGGACTGGTCGCGGCCGGTTGTGCGCTGGGCATCACCTTTCCCCAGACCGCCGGGGCGGTGGTGAGCGACGAGGATTTCAACGCGTTGAAATCGCTGGTGCAGCAGATGAACGGGAAGTTGCAGTCGCTGGAACAGACGAACCGGGTGGACCAGCAGGTCATCCAGCAGTTGCAGCAGAAACTTGCCGAAACGCAGCGCACGGCCGTGGAAGCCCAGCAGAATAGCATCGCAACGGCGCAGGCCCAGTCCGCCCCGCGCGTGCCACTGGACGAGGCCACCGTCAATCACAACTTCCAGATCCTCGGCGATGCGGAGATTCAATACAACAAGACCGATCATCAAAACGGTGCGTTTCTGCTCGCGGATTTTGCGCCGATCTTTTTGTATCGTGGCGGCGAAAATATTTTGTTCGAGGCTGGCTTTGATTTCGGCCTGCAAAATAATGCTCCCAACGGCGGCGGCTACACCACCACGCTGAACTTGAGTTTTGCGCAGTTGGATTATGTG
The DNA here is from genome assembly GCA_025360325.1 of Limisphaerales bacterium. Taxonomy (GTDB): domain Bacteria; phylum Verrucomicrobiota; class Verrucomicrobiia; order Limisphaerales; family UBA11358; genus UBA11358. The sequence continues at coordinate 1,282 of JANYCI010000301.1, forward strand.
ATCAGCGACTATCTCACCTTGTGCGCGGGCAATCTGGTTCTGCCGCTGGGCACTTACAGTGAACGCACGGCGGGCTGGTTGAACATATTCCCGGATAATCCACTCGCCGTGGATCTGGTTCCGGGCACTGGCGTCGGCGCCGAACTGCGCGGGGCGGTGCCGCTGGGCAATAATGGCAGCCTGCTCAACTATTCCATCTACGGCGTAAACGGTCCCGGCTCGGCGGATGGCACCGGCAATGCCGGGGCGCTTGATCTCGGCGGCAATGTCGGCATCACCTCGGGCGGCAACAACTCAAATACGCACGGCCATCTCGTCGGGGGTGGGCGCGTGGCGTTCTTCACGCCGTTCAAGCCGCATTACGATCTGGAACTTGGCCTGTCGGCGCAAACAGGGGAATGGGACGATGCCGGAAAACATCTCTGGTCCGCCGGCGTGCTGGATGCCTCCTTTCATCTCGGCCCCAACTTTGAGGCGAAGGGCGAATACATCATCAGCCGTTTTGGCAGCGATGACTTGGGCCAAATCCAACAGCAAGGCTGGTTCGCGCAAGCTGGTTATAAACTCGCGGGTCTGAATTTGAACGTGCCGTTCCTGAACAATCTCGAACTCGTCGGGCGCTATGATTCCATGCGCGACGGCATGGGAACTTCCACTCACCGTTATACGGCGGGATATATTTATTATCTCACGAGCGCTTTGTTGTTTGAGGGGGATTATGAATTCATCCATAGCTCCGACCCTAACCAACCGAGCTCGCAGTTCATTTTGCAAATGTCCTATGGTTTCTAAAAACGGCCAAGACAACCAAAGAAGGATGACCATGAACACAAAAAAATTCTCCAACTCGCAACGACGCTCACATTTGAAAACCATCAGCGCGGCATCAGCGCTGTGCTGCCTGCTGCTGGTCAAAGCCGGTGCCGTCGAAACCACCATCCAATCGCCCACTTATCTGCGCGATGTTTTGCCAATCTTCATGGGCAGTTGCTCGCGCTGTCACAACCAGGAAACCCGTTTTGTTTACAACTGGCTCGATTACAAAACGGCATATGCCGACCGCTGGGAAATCAAGCGGCGCGTGTGGGACGGCTGGAAAGGCACTTATTACAAGGAGGCCATGCCCATTGCCAACAGCCCGGAATCGCTCGCGCTTACAGATGCCGAACGCCTGACCATCCGCCAATGGGTTGATGGTGGCAGTCCGCGCGGCGTCGCGCCAACAAATGACAGCGTCAAGACCAAGGCTGAGCGGATCGAGCTGGGTCACCGGCTGTTCACCATTTGCGCCGCCTGCCATCAGGCCACCGGGCGCGGACTGCCCAATCAATTTCCGCCGCTGGCCAGCTCGGATTATTTGAATGCGGACAAAAGCCGCGCCATAAAAATTGTCCTCTACGGTCGGCAGGGCGAAGTCGTCGTGAATGGAGCCAAGTTCAACAACAACATGCCGATGTTTCCGCTCGGCGATCAAGACGTGGCGAACGTGCTGACTTATGTCTATAACTCGTTTGGCAACGCCGGCCTGGAAGTGACGCCCGAAGAAGTGAAAACAGTCCGCGCGCAAGGACCGGACGCCTCCGTCAAATCAGCACCGGCGGCGAAAAGCGTTTTTGAATAACTCCTAGCCATCCCATCATTTTGCCATGGCATTGCCGGCAACGAATCCCGTCGTCCACGCGGCTTGAAAATTAAATCCGCCCGTGATGCCGTCAATGTCCAGCAGTTCGCCCGCGAAAAAAAGGCCGGGGCAAACTTTGCTTTCCATCCGCTGAAAAATAATTTCGCCGAGCTTCACGCCGCCACACGTCACGAACTCATCCTTGTTCAAACTTTTGCCGGTCACTGAAAATTCCGTGCGCGTGAGC
>JANYCI010000356.1 GCA_025360325.1 Limisphaerales bacterium
AAACTATCGCACCGAGCCGGCATCTTTCAGCGGCGGGAATCATCCGCGAACCCGGAACAAGTCGGCCTCGCCACGAGCCTCTGGCGCAAGCCAATCACCCATTCCAACCCCGCCGCGCACCGCTTTCGATGACGCCAATGCCCTTTTGTTTAGTTTGTGAAATCCGTTATTTGATTTAGAACAGCCGTTGCGTGCCTCCGAATAAATTCTGGTGGCAGCGCATTCCCAATCATCTGTGCGACCGAACATTTTCCGCGTTTGTCAGAAAAAAAATAATCAGCAGGAAACGATTGCAGCAAGGCGGCTTCGCGCATTGAAATCGCGCGGTCTTCCGTCGGATGGATGAATCGGCCTTTAGATGGATTGAAACAGCCGCCGGTGATGGTGGGTGAAACCGCGTCCCAAGCCATGCGGCCATAAACATCCTTGAACCCGCTGCACTTGCGGTGGCATTCCAGTTGGTATTCCTCGCCCAAGTCCAGCCGGCTGCCACCATCTTTCGGAATGGCACGAATGCGTTCCATCACTTTGGCGCTGCGATTTTCTTTCAGGTTGTGCAGCGTGTCGGTGGCGGCGTGTTCGCCAAGAAGTGAAAAGGCATCGCGCACGGTGCGTTTTTTGCGTGCGGTTCTGCCAAAAGGAATTTCTTTGCCAAGTCCGGCAACAAGGATGAAGCGGCGGCGACGTTGCGGCACTCCGTAGTTAGCAGCGTCAAGCACATTGTGTTTGCAGATGTAGCCCATGCCCTCCAGTGCGGCCACAACTTTGCTGATGCGCTCGTCTTTTGCGAGGCCGGGAACATTTTCCATCATCACAGCTTTAGGCCGTAGTCCGCGCACAAAACGGAGGAATTGAAATACGAGATCATTTCGCGGGTCGTTAAATCCGTGCCTGCCGTTAAGCGTGGACATGGTGGAAAACCCCTGACACGGCGGGCAACCAGCCAGCAAATCAAGCTCACCGCGTTTAATGTTAAGTTGATTCTTGACCGCACGGACGGAAAGTTTGGTGATGTCTTTTTGCCAGATGAAAACGTGTTTGTGGTTGGCTTTGTAGGTCTCGACCGCGAGTGGGTCAATTTCCACTACGCCGACGACACCGAAGCCAGCTTGCGTCAGGCCGAGGCTCAGCCCGCCACATCCTGAAAACAAATCAATGGCTTTGGGTTGTTTCACGCCGTCAAGTTAGCAGCAAGCCGTCATCATACTCAATACGGATTTCGGCTCCTCACCCCGGCCCTCTCCTCGTTGGGCGAGGAGAGGGAGAAAATAGTCGCTGCAATTTTCCGCTAATAAACCTCCAACTCGCGTGTCATCACCTATGACATGAGATTCCGAGACGGTTGTCCTGACAACTTTTTTACAAACGTCTGACCTGCGCCTGACAACCGCAGCCGCGTCGGCTGCCAAGATTGGATTGAATTATGAAAACAAAAATTGCCTCAATGTTTTTCTGTGCGCTGCTGTTGCTCGGCGCATCGCGCGCGGTGGCGGGCGGCATCACGCTCACGGATTTCAAGCTGACTGGCGACCTTGGCGGTGAGGTGGCGGCGTTCACGCTCACTGCCAATGCGAAAGTCGAGGACAGCAAAGGTGGCTCGTTGGAATTGATTTCCGGGCCGGTCGCGCTCACAAGCCTCGCGGTGAAACAACGCTGGCAGATGGACGCGGATCAGGGACGCTTCATCGCGCGGTTCAGCGGCGGCGGAACATTTCCCATCGAGATCCATTTTAACGCTGCGGTGACGAAGAGCAATGACTGGCGCGCGGTGAATTTTCGCGTGGCGCGGAGTGTGTTGCAGCCGGTCGAGTTGCGCGGGCTGGCGGCGGACACAGAATTTCAATTCGCCAGCGCCACCAAGCCGGAACGCACCAGCACGAATTTTATCAGCTATCTGCCGGTGGACGGTTCAGTGAATTTTGCGTGGAAGCAGTCACGGCCGGAGACGGAAGGGAAATTATTTTACGCGGCGGAGATGGCCTCGCAGATCAGCGTGAGTCCGGGCTTGATGCGTCAGTCCGCGCTGCTCAATGGGAAAATCATGCAAGGCGAGTTGAGTAAACTGACGTTGAAACTGCGTGGCAATGGAGAAGTCACGCGTGTGCAAGGCGACGCGGTGCTGGCATGGAATGTCGAACCGATAAAGAATTCCAACGAGCAGCAACTCGTCGTGCAATTCAACCAGCCGCAGAAAAATGATTTCGCCGTGCTCGTGCAGATGCAGACGCCGCTCGGCGCGTTTCCGCAGTCGGCGGACGCGATGCAAGTCCAGCCGGACGGCGCGACGAGGTTC